>JBKHVS010000093.1:0-12424 GCA_046569945.1 Gammaproteobacteria bacterium
CCCGACCCATGGAACTCCTGTCGCTGCTCCAGCAATCCCCGGCGCTCGCGCTGTCCGTCGCCCTGGTCGCCGGCCTGTGCGTCGGCAGCTTCCTGAACGTGGTGATCGTCCGCGTCCCGAAGATGATGGAGCTCGAGTGGCAGCAGCAGGCCGCGGAGCTGCGCGGCGAGGAGCAGGCCGAAGCGCCCGCCTTCAACCTGGTCACGCCGCGCTCTCACTGCCCGGGCTGCGGCCATGCGATCGGCATGCTCGAGAACATCCCCGTGCTGAGCTGGCTGTTCCTGCGCGGGCGCTGCTCCTCCTGCGGGATGCGCATTCCGGCGCGCTACCCGCTGGTGGAGGCGCTCACCGGGCTGCTGAGCCTGGCTGCGATCTGGAAGTTCGGCCCGACCGCGGCGGGCGCTGGCGCGCTGCTCCTCGGCTTCTTCCTGGTGGCGCTGACCTTCATCGACCTGGACACCCAGCTGCTGCCGGACGACATGACGCTGCCGCTGCTCTGGCTCGGGCTTCTGTTCAACCTGTGGGGGGTGTTCGCGCCGCTCGAGTCCGCGGTGATCGGCGCGATCGCGGGCTACCTGGTGCTGTGGGCCGTCTACTGGCTGTTCCGCCTCGCCACCGGCAAGGAGGGAATGGGCTACGGGGACTTCAAGCTGCTGGCCGCGCTGGGCGCCTGGTTCGGATGGCAGTCGCTGCCGGCGATCATCCTGCTCTCCTCGATCGTCGGTGCCACCGTGGGAATCGCCCTGATGGTGTTCCGCCGCCACGACCGCGACGTCCCCATCCCCTTCGGCCCCTACCTGGCCGGCGCCGGCCTGCTCGCGCTCTACTTCGGGGAGCCGATCTCCCGCTGGTTCGGCCTGGCCTGACCGCGCCGGGCCGCCTGGCGCCCCGCGGGCCGTTTGGCCGGCCGGGGGCTCTGCTGCTATCTTCGGGGCGATGACGACGAGCCCGAAGACGCGCCCTGCACTGCTGGTCGGACTGACCGGCGGGATCGGCAGCGGCAAGACCACCGTGGCCGGGCTCTTCGGCGAGCTCGGCGTGCCGCTGGTCGACACCGACCTGATCGCCCACGCGCTCACCGGTCCCGACGGGGCGGCGATGCCCGCGATCCGCGAGGCCTTCGGCTCCGGGGTGATCGCCGGGGACGGCCGATTGGACCGGGCCGCGATGCGCGAACTCGCCTTCTCCGACCCGGGCAGCCGCAAGCGGCTGGAGTCGATCCTGCACCCGATGATCCGCGAGGAGACCTGGCGGCAGATCGCCGCGGCCGCCGCGCACCCCTACGCCATCGTGGTCGTGCCGCTGCTGGTCGAGTCAGGCTCCTGGCAGACCTGGCTCGACCGGGTGCTGGTGGTCGACTGCCCGGTGGACGTGCAGGTCGAGCGCGTGATGAAGCGCAACGGGCTGCAGCGCGAACAGATCGAGGCGATCGTCGCCGTGCAGGTCCCGCGCGAGCGCAGGCTGGCGGCCGCCGACGAGGTGGTCGACAACGCCGGCGAGCCCTCGACGCTGCCGCAGCGGATCCGCCCGATCCACGAACGCTTCCTCGAACTGGCGGCGCGACGCTGCGCGGCATGAGGCCCGAGGCCGCGCAAGCACGCCCGGCCTGCGCGCAAGCGCCCTCGAGGTTTGTCATGAGCCGGGCTTTCCTTCAAAATCATCCCGCGTCTCGGGCTCGCCATCCAGCCACGGAATCGCCGGCTTGATCCTCTACGAATATCCCCTGAACGAACGCGTCCGGATCCTGCTGCGGCTCGAGGACCTCTTCGAGCGGCTCGACTACTTCGCTGCCGGCGAGCATCCGCTCGAGCATCACGTCGCGATCACCACACTGTTCGACATCCTCGACGTGGCCGGCCGCGCCGACCTGAAGTCGGACCTGCTGCAGGAGCTGGACCGGCAGCGCCAGGCGCTCGCCCAGTACCGGAACACGCCGGGCGTGTCGCTGGACACCCTCGAGCGCATCCTCGCGCAGATCGAGCACGCGTGGGCCGGACTGAACGCGATGACCGGCCGCACCGGCCAGCACCTGCGCGACAACGAGTGGCTGATGAGCATCCGCAGCCGCGCGATCATCGCCGGCGGCGCCTGCGAGTTCGACCTGCCCTCCTATCACGCCTGGCAGCACCGGCCGGCCGAGGCGCGCCGGCAGGAGATCGCCGCCTGGGCCGCCCCCTTCCGTCCGCTGCACGACAGTCTGGCCATCGTGCTGCGGCTGCTGCGCGAGAACGCCCAGCGCATCGCGCTGACGGCCCAGCCTGGCGGCGGCTTCCAGCAGCAGATGGGCGGGAAGGCCTACCAGATGGTCCAGGTGCGGCTGGATCCCGCGCTCGGCGCGATCCCCGAGATCAGCGCGAACAAGTACCTGCTGTGGATCCGCTTCACCTCGCAGGACGGCGACCTGCGGCCGCGCCCCTTCGAGCGCGCGGTCGACTTCGAGCTCGCGCTGTGCAACCTCTGACCTGCGCCGGCACGGCCCTCGCTGCGCAATGAAGAAGGACGCGCCCCTGATGGTCGCCTGCCCGGCCTGCGGGCGGAAGCTGGCGTACGACCGGAGCAATCCGTGGCGCCCCTTCTGCTCGGAGCGCTGCAAGACCACCGACCTTGGCGCCTGGGCCAGCGGCGCCTACGTGATCCAGGGCGGGCCCGGCGAAGAGGAGCCGCCCGAAGAAGGCGACTCCGGTCCGGACGCGCCGCGCCGCAACGACTGATCGGGCGCGCCCCGCGCCGCGCGCCCCGGGATTCGCAAGCGAGCTTGCGTGCCCGGGCCGCGCGCTTCAGGCTGCCGTCGCCCCGGGCAGCACCATCTGCGTCTGGATCACGATCGCGCAGCGCTTGCCCGCCTCGGACGTGATCTCGGTCTGCCAGACCATCGTGCTGCGCCCGCGGTGCAGCGGCGTGCACACCGCGCGCACCGTGCTGCCCACGGGCGCCCCGGACATGAAGTTGGTCTTGGACTCGATGGTCGTGGTGCGGGCCCCTTCGGGCATGTTCAGCACCGTGGCGACCGCGCCCAGCGTGTCTGCGAAGGCCATGAACGCGCCGCCGTGAAGGGTCCCGCCCGCGGTGCAGAGATCCGGGCGCACGCGCATCGACGCGACCACGCGCTCAGGCGCGGCCTCCTCGATCTTCACGCCCATCAGCCCGGGAAACATCGGCGCGAGCCGCGCCTCGATGGTCTTGGCATCCATGTGCAGCCCCTCCTGTCTCGTGCCGTCCGGGCCTTCATGCTGCCAGACGGCGGGGCCGGGCGCCACGCCGTGCGCTCCCGCGGCCCGCGCAGATTCCTCGGCCCCGGTTCCGGCGCCATCGGCCGCCACGTAGACCGGGAGGGCTGCGCGGTCGAGCGCCTGCGCCCAGGCCGCCGGCGGACAGCCCTCGAGCAGCGCGAAGTCCAGCCCGGCCGCAGCGGCGCGCGCGATGCCCTCGCGGTCGCGCACCAGGGCGCCCGCCACCCGCAGCCGCGCGCGCTCCGGCCCGGCCTCCGGCCCGGGCAGCAGCAGGCCGCCCGCCGCACGGGCGAAGCTGGCCGGGTGCGAGGGCCCCACCAGCAGGGGCACTCCATGCGCGCGGCACAGGGGGAGCACGCGGTGGAAGAGCCGATCGAAGCGCGGCGCCGGCAGCGCGGGCTCGTCCAGCAGCAGCATCGCCGGGCGGCGCGTGACGAGCCGGCGCTGGAGCGCGCGGACGAAGGCCTCCTCGCCGAGCGCAGCGGCGGCGGAGCGAAGCACTTCCGGCGGCAGCCGAAGCCAGGCGATCACCGGAACCGTGGCCGGCAGCAGCGGGGCCACGTCGATCGCCCCCGGATGCAGCCACGCGAAGGCCTGGCCCTCGCGCGAGCGCGGCTCTCCGGAGAAGGAGGTCACCCGCCTGAAGTGCAGCCGGACCCGCGCATGCGGATAGGTGAACTCGCGCACCACCCAGGGATCGGACGCGCGGACCTCGAGGCCGAGCTCCTCGTGCAGCTCGCGCGCGAGCGCCTGCGCAACCGTCTCGCCGGCCTCGAGCTTGCCGCCGGGAAACTCCCACCAGCCGGCGTAGGGCTTGCCGGGGATGCGCTGGCCGAGCAGGACCGCGCCGTCAGCGCGGAACACGACGCCGACCGCCACCTCGAGCGCGGGCTTCGCGCTCATCCGCGCCGATGCCGGCCCGCCCAGTCCTTGGCGAACTGCCAGGCCACGCGCCCGGAGCGCGAGCCCCGCTCGAGCGCGAAGCGCAGCGCGTCGGCGCGCGCCGCCGCCACCTCCTCGGGCGCGCAGCCGAGCGTGCCCAGCCAGTGGGCGACGATCGACAGGTAGTCGTCCTGGCGGAAGGGGTAGAACGCGACCCACAGGCCGAAGCGCTCGGACAGCGAGACCTTCTCCTCGACCCGCTCGCCGGGATGGATCTCGCCGTCGGGCTGGTGCTTCGCGTCCAGGTTCTCCGCCATGTACTCCGGCATCAGGTGGCGCCGGTTGGAGGTGGCGTAGATCAGCACGTTGTCCGACTGCGCGGCGATGGAGCCGTCGAGCGCGACCTTCAGCGCCTTGTAGCCAGGCTCGCCCTCCTCGAAGGACAGGTCGTCGCAGAAGACGATGAAGCGCTCCGGGCGGCCCGCGACCAGGTCGACGATGTCGGGCAGGTCGACCAGGTCGTCCTTGTCGACCTCGATCAGCCGCAGCCCCTTCTTCGCGTGCGCGTTCAGGCACGCCTTGATCAGCGAGGACTTCCCGGTGCCGCGCGAGCCGGTCAGCAGCACGTTGTTGGCCGGAAGCCCCGCGACGAACTGCCGCGTGTTCCGGTCGATCACCTTCTTCTGCTCGTCGACGTTCTTCAGGTCGGCGAGCCGGATCCGGGACATGGTGCGAACCGGCTGCAGCCAGCCCTGTGCGCCGAAGGCCGTGCGCCGGCGGCGCCAGCGGAAGGCATGCGCCTTCCAGTCGATCTCGGCGGCGGCGGGCGGCAGCGCCTGCTCCAGCCGCGCCAGCAGGGACTCGGCGCGGCTCAGCAGGCGGTCGAGCGGCAGAGAGGGATCGGCGCGGCCCTCAGGAGCGGTAGTCGGCATTGATCGAGACGTAGTCGTGGGAGAGGTCGCAGGTCCAGACCGTGGTCGATGCGCTGCCCCGGCCGAGCACCGCGCGCACGGTGATCTCCTGCTGCTTCATCACCCGCTGGCCGTCCTCCTCGCGGTAGGCGGGATGCCGGCCGCCCTGGCTGGCGACCTGGACGTCGTCGAGGTGGAGGTCGACGCGGTCGACGTCGAGGTCATCGATCCCGGCATAGCCGATCGCGGCCAGGATTCGGCCGAGGTTGGGGTCCGACGCGAAGAAGGCGGTCTTGACCAGCGGGGAGTGCGCGATCGCATAGGCGACGGCGGCGGCCTCGTCCTCGGTGCGCGCGCCCTCGACCACCACCGAGATGAACTTGGTGGCGCCCTCGCCGTCGCGCACGATCGCCTGGGCGAGTTCGCGGGCCACGTCGATCACCAGCGCCCGCAGCTGCGCCGCGCCGGGGCTCTGGTCGCTGTCGATGCGCAGTGCGCCCGCGCCGGTGGCGACCAGCACGAAGGAGTCGTTGGTGGAGGTGTCGCCGTCGATGGTGATGCGGTTGAAGCTCGCATCGGCGGCCTCGCGCACCCAGCGCTGCAGCAGCGCCGCGGGAACCTTCGCGTCGGTGGCGACGAAGCCCAGCATCGTGGCCATGTTGGGCCGGATCATTCCGGCGCCCTTGGAGATGCCGGTGACCGTCACCTGGCAGCCGCCGATCTCGGCGCGCCGCGAGGCGGCCTTGGGCACGGTGTCGGTGGTCATGATGGCTTCGGCGGCCTCGGCCCAGCGGGCGGGCGCGAGGTCCGCGACCGCCGCCGGCAGCCCGGCCAGCAGCCGGTCCATCGGCAGGTGCTCGAGGATCACCCCGGTGGAGAAGGGCAGGACCTGCTCCGGAGCGCAGCCGAGCGCGGCAGCCAGCGCCTCGCAGGTGCGGCGCGCGTCGGCGAGCCCCTGCTCGCCCGTGCCCGCGTTGGCGTTGCCGGTGTTGACCACCAGCGCCCGCACGGCGCCGCCGCTGCCCTCGAGATGCTCGCGGCAGACGCGCACCGGCGCTGCGCAGAACCGGTTGCGCGTGAAGACCCCCGCGGCCGACGCGCCCTCGGCAAGGCGCAGCACGAGGACGTCGCGCCGGCCGGGCTTGCGGATCTGCGCCCGGGCGGTGCCGAGCTCAACGCCGGCCACCGCGTGCAGCGCGGCGGGATCGGGGGCTTTCAGGTTGACGGGCATCGGCTCGCTCCGGGAAAAACCGCGATTCTACTGCCCGTCCGACCCCTTCAGCGGATCATCCAAGCCGCCCGTGGCATTGCTTGTACTTCTTGCCCGAACCGCATGGGCAGGGGTCGTTGCGCCCGATCTTGGCGCCCGGGCGTCTGGCCGGCTGCTGGGCAGCGTCGTCATGCTCGATCGCCGGAGCCTGCTGCAGCGCCAGCGCGATCGACTCGGGATCCGAGCCTTCGGCGGCCGCCGCCGCCTCGTCGAAGTCGGCGTGCGTGTACTGCACGTTGAGATACGAGGGGGCGATCTCCTCGTCGACCTTCTCCACTTCCTCGGGGGACTGGATGCGCACCGTCATCAGGATGCGGATGACGTCGTTGCGGATGCGCTCCTGCATCAGGCCGAAGAGTTCGAAGGCCTCGCGCTTGTACTCCTGCTTCGGGTTCTTCTGCGCATAGCCGCGCAGGTGGATGCCCTGCCGCAGGTAGTCCAGAGAGGAGAGATGCTCGCGCCAGTGCTGGTCGATGGTCTGCAGCATGACCGAGCGCTCGAAACCCGCGAAGCCCTCCGCGCCCACCTGCCCGACCTTGGCCGCGTACTGCTCGTCCGCGGTCTTGAGCACGAGCTCGAGGAGGTCGTCCTCCGATGCGTCGGACATCTCGCCGGCCATGTCGAGCAGCGGCACCTCGAGGTGCCATTCCTCGGACAGCATCTTCTGCAGGCCGGCGACATCCCATTGCTCGTCCAGGCTGCCCTCGGGGACGTACTGGCGGAACAGGTCGGTGAACACCCGGTGGCGCAGGTCGCGGATGCGCTCGGAGAAGTCCTCGGACTCCAGCAGCGCGTTGCGGTCTGCGTAGACGATCTTGCGCTGGTCGTTGGCGACGTCGTCGTACTCGAGCAGCTGCTTGCGGATGTCGAAGTTGCGGGCTTCGACCTTGCGCTGGGCGCTCTCGATGGAGCGGGTGACGATGCCGGCCTCGATGGCCTCGCCCTCGGGCAGCTTCAGGCGATCCATGATCGCCTTGAGCCGGTCGCCCGCGAAGATCTTGAGCAGCGGATCTTCCATCGACAGGTAGAAGCGCGACGAGCCGGGGTCGCCCTGGCGGCCGGCACGGCCGCGCAGCTGGTTGTCGATCCGGCGGGATTCGTGACGCTCGGTGCCGATGATGTGCAGGCCGCCGGCGGCAAGGACCTTGTCGTGCAGCGACTGCCATTCGCCGCGCAGCTTCTCGATGCTGGCCTGCTTGCCTTCCTCGGGCACAGCGCCGTCGGCCACGAGGAGGTCGACCTGCTTCTCGACGTTGCCGCCCAGCACGATGTCGGTGCCGCGGCCCGCCATGTTGGTGGCGATGGTGATCACGCCCGGACGGCCGGCCTGCGCGACGATCTGGGCCTCGCGCTCGTGCTGCTTGGCGTTGAGCACCTGGTGCGGCAGCTTCTCCTTCTCGAGCATTCCCGACAGCAGCTCGGAGCTCTCGATCGAGGTGGTGCCCACCAGCACCGGCTGGCCGCGCGCATGGCAGTCCTTGATGTCGGCGAGGATGGCGCCGTACTTCTCGCGCGTGGTGCGGAAGACCTGGTCCTGCCGGTCCTGGCGGACCATCGGGCGATGGGTGGGGATCACCACCGTCTCGAGCCCGTAGATCTCCTGGAATTCGTAGGCCTCGGTGTCGGCCGTGCCCGTCATGCCGGCCAGCTTGCCGTACATGCGGAAGTAGTTCTGGAAGGTGATCGAGGCCAGCGTCTGGTTCTCGGCCTGGATCTGCACCTTCTCCTTGGCCTCGACCGCCTGGTGCAGGCCTTCAGACCAGCGGCGCCCGGGCATCAGGCGACCGGTGAACTCGTCGACGATGATGACCTCGCCGTTCTGCACCACGTACTGCTGGTCGCGGTGGAACAGCGTGTGCGCGCGCAGCGCGGCCATCAGGTGGTGCATCAGGCTGATGTTGGCGGCGTCGTACAGGCTCGCCCCCGGGGCCAGCAGGCCCATCTCGGACAGGATGCGCTCGGCCTTCTCGTGGCCGGCCTCCGAGATGTGGACCTGATGCGCCTTGCGGTCGACCCAGTAGTCGCCGGCAGGATCCGGCTCGCCGGACTTGGGCTCGGCGGCCATCGGATCGAGCAGCGGCGGCACGGCGTCGATGCGCCGGTAGGTCTCGGTGTGGTCCTCGGCCTGGCCGGAGATGATCAGCGGCGTGCGCGCCTCGTCGATCAGGATGGAATCGACCTCGTCGACGATCGCGTAGTGGAGCGCCCGCTGGCGGCGGTCGCCGCCCGAGTACTCCATGTTGTCGCGGAGGTAGTCGAAGCCGAACTCGTTGTTCGTGCCGTAGGTGATGTCGGCGGCGTAGGCCTCGCGCTTGGCGGCGGTCGGCTGCTGCGTGAGGATGGTGCCCACCGACATGCCGAGGAAGCGGTAGAGCCGGCCCATCCACTCGGCATCGCGGCTGGCGAGGTAGTCGTTGACGGTGACGACGTGCACGCCCTTGCCGGCCAGCGCATTCAGGTAGACCGCGAGCGTCGCGGTGAGGGTCTTGCCCTCGCCGGTGCGCATCTCGGCGATCCGCCCGGAGTGGAGGACCATGCCGCCGACGAGCTGGACGTCGAAGTGGCGCATGCCCATCACGCGCCGCGAGGCCTCGCGGCAGACGGCGAAGGCCTCCGGCAGGAGGTCGTCGAGCGACTCGCCGTTGGCAACGCGCTCGCGGAACTCGACGGTCTTGCCGGCGAGCTGCTCATCGGTGAGCGCCTGCATCGACGGCTCGAGCGCGTTGATCGCGGCGACCGGCTTGCGGAAGCCCTTGAGCACCCGCTCGTTGCGGCTGCCGAAGAACTTAGTGAGGAAACCCTGGATCATCGCGGATCGGGCGGCGCGCGACGAAGGCGCCCCACCACTGCCAAAGCGCAAAAGTCTAGCATGCGGACAGGCGCCGGCCCCAGCGCCGCCGGACCGGCGGCCGCGCCGGTGCTACGCTGCGTCAGCCGGACCCCCGCCACGCCACTCCCGCCACGATGAGCTCCAACGCACCACGCCACCCGCTGGGCTGGCTCGGCCAGCAGCCCGGCTTCAGGGACCTGACCGACCGGGCCCGCCGCCTGCTGGACCTGTAGGCCGACCTGCAGGCATGCGCGCCCGCGCTCGGGCTGCAGGTGCTGGGCGTGGAGGAAGAGACGCTGCTGGTCGGCGCCCAGGGGGCGGCCGCGGCCGCCAAGCTGCGACAGATGGAGCCCTCGATCCTGGCCTGCCTGCGGGGCAGGGGGTGGCAGCTCGCGAAGGTGCGGTTCCGGCCGCGCTCGAGGGGGACCGCGCCGCCGCCGCCGGCGCCGCGGATCAAGCCGCCGATCCCGGAGGCTGCGCTGGAGCAGCTGCGCGCGCTTGCGCAGAGCACGGATTCGCCGGCGCTGCGCGAGGCGCTAGACGCCCTGCTGCGGTCTCAGGCGCGCCAGCGGCACCAGCGCTGAACAGGCCGGCAGCGCCGGCCCCGGCCGCCCGTCAGGCGGCGCTCCAGTCGAAGGCGAACAGCTTCGGGGCTTCGCGCTTCTCGCCGAAGGTGGCGATCTCCCAGGCCTGCTCGTGGGCGAGCAGCTCGCGCAGCAGCCGGTTGTTCAGGGCGTGCCCGGACTTGTTGGCCTTGTAGCAGGCCAGCAGCGGATGGCCGACGAGGTAGAGGTCGCCGATCGCGTCCAGGATCTTGTGCTTGACGAACTCGTCGTCGTAGCGCAGGCCGTCGGCATTGAGGACGCGGTACTCGTCCATGACGATCGCGTTCTCCAGGCTGCCGCCCTGGGCCAGGCCCATCGAGCGCATGGCCTCGACGTCCTGCATGAAACCGAAGGTGCGCGCCCGCGCGATCTCGCGGATGTAGGAGGTGTCGGCGAAGTCGATCTCGAAGCGCTGGCCGGTGGCGTCGATCGCCGGGTGGCCGAACTCGATGGCGAACTCCAGCCGGTAGCCGAAATGCGGCTCCAGCCGCGCCCACTTGTCGCCCTCGCGCACCTCGACGGGCTGCAGCACGCGGATGAAGCGCTTGGGCGCAGCCTGCTCGACGATGCCGGCCGACTGCACCAGGAACACGAAGGAACCTGCCGAGCCGTCCAGGATGGGGATCTCGGGCGCGGTGACGTCGACGTACAGGTTGTCGATGCCCAGGCCCGCGAGCGCGGACATCAGGTGCTCGACCGTGGCCACGCGAACCTCCCGCCCCGGCCCCTCGTCGGCCGCGGTGAGCGTCGACGCCATCCGGGTGTCGTTGACCCGGTCCGCGCGCGCGGGAATGTCCACCGGCGGGTCGAGATCGACCCGCCGGAAGACGATCCCGGTGTCGGGCGCGGCAGGACGCAGCGTCAGCTCGACGCGCTGGCCCGAGTGCAGCCCCACCCCCGTGGTGCTCACCCGCTGCTTCACCGTGCGCTGCCGCATCATTGCCGTCCGCCCGACGCGGCCGCGCAAGCGGCCGCCCTTGCTCGATTCATCAGAACTGGCCCAGCAGGGTCTCGGCGCCCGAGACCGCGTACTTGCCGCCTTCCTCGAGGTTCAGCGCCTTGACCACGCCGTCGTCTACGAGCATCGAGAAACGCCTGCACCGCAGGCCCAGCCCGCCGCCGGTCAGGTCCAGCTCCAGCCCGCAGGCCTTGGTGAACTCGGCTGCGCCGTCGGCCATCATCCGCACCTTGCCCGCGGTGCCCTGCTCACGCCCCCAGGCGCCCATCACGAACGCGTCGTTGACCGACACGCACCAGATCTCGTCGACGCCCTTGGCCTTGAGCTGCTCGTAGTTCTTCAGGTAGCTGGGCACGTGCTGCGCCGAGCAGGTGGGCGTGTAGGCGCCCGGCAGGCCGAAGATCGCGATCTTCCTGCCCTTGACCATGTCGGCCACCTTGAAGGCGTTCGGCCCGATCGAGCATCCGTTGCCCTCGACCTCGATGTACTCGCGCAGCGTCGCGTCCGGCAGGGTGTCACCGACCTTGATCGTCATCTTTCCGTCTCCTTGTGTTCGGCCCATGGCCTCGAGACGGAAGATTGTAGAGGCAAAGCGGCAAGCCTGCCGGGCGCGCCCCCGGCCCCCCGGTCAGTCCGCCTGCTTGCGCAGGAAGGCCGGGATGTCGAAGCGCTCGACGCCGCTCTCCTGCAGCGCCGCCACCTGCGCGGCCGCGGATGCGCGCGGGTTGCGCCAGATCGCCGGCTGGTCCAGGCGGCCGTAGTCGCCATGACCGCCCACCGGGGCGTTGTCGGTGCCCGTGCGCAGCGCGGGAGCCTGCACCAGCACCGGGCGGCCTGCGCTTGCCGGGCGGCCGATGCCGGTCGCCACGACGGTGACGCGCAGCCGGTCTTCCATCGCGTCGTCGAAGACGGTGCCGTGGATGATGGTCGCGTCCTCGGCGCAGAACGCCTTGATGGTGTTGATGACCTCGTTGGTCTCGCGCAGCTTCAGGCTGCGGTTGGCGGTGATGTTGACGATCACGCCGCGCGCGCCGGAGAGGTCCACGCCGTCGAGCAGCGGCGAGGCCACCGCCTGCTCGGCCGCGAGGCGGGCGCGGTCCAGGCCCGAGGCCTCGCCGATCCCCATCATGGCCTTGCCCTGCTCGCCCATCACGGTGCGCACGTCGGCGAAGTCGACGTTGACCAGGCCGGGCACGTTGATGATCTCGGCGATGCCGGCGACGGCGTTGTGCAGCACGTCGTCGGCGCGGCGGAACGCGTCCTCGAGGCTGGCGTCCTCGTCCATCACGTCGAAGAGGTTCTGGTTCAGGACGACGATCAGCGAGTCGACGTGCTGGACCAGCTGGTCGATGCCGGACTCGGCGATCTGCATCTTGCGGTTGCCCTCGAAGTGGAAGGGCTTGGTGACCACGCCGACCGTGAGGATGCCGAGCTCCTTGGCGATCTCAGCCACCACCGGCGAGGCCCCGGTGCCGGTGCCCTTGCCCATGCCGGCGGTCAGGAACACCATGTTGGCCCCCGCCAGCGCCTCGCGGATGCGCTCGCGCGCGTTCTCGGCCGCCGCGCGGCCCGCATCCGGGCTGGCGCCTGCGCCCAGGCCCTGCTCGCCCAGCTGCAGGATCCGCTCGGCCTGCGAGCGCACCAGCGCCTGGCGGTCGGTGTTGAGGGCGATGAATTCGACGCCCTGGACGCCGCGGCCGATCATGTGGTTGACGGCGTTGCCGCCGGCGCCGCCGAT
>JBKHVS010000094.1:0-12307 GCA_046569945.1 Gammaproteobacteria bacterium
CCATCCGCCTGCCTGCCGAAGTCGAAAGCCGCCTGGAGGCGCTTGCTCGGGCCACCGGCCGGACGAAGACCTTCTATGCCCGTGAGGCCATCCTCCAGCACCTGGAGGACCTCGAGGATCTCTACCTTGCCGAGCAGCGCCTGGTCGACATTCGCGCCGGCAAGACCGCGACCGTGCCTCTAGAGGACGTGATGAAGCGCCATGGCATGGAGGATTGAATTCGATCCGGCCGCCGCGCGCGAACTCGACAAGATCGATCCGCAGCACGCCCGGCGCATCCTCGACCGGTCCGTGGCGAGCGCTCTCAGACGTTGAACCTGAAGTGCATCACGTCCCCGTCCTTGAGCACGTAGTCCTTGCCCTCTAGCCGCATCTTGCCCTTCTCCTTGGCGCCGGCTTCGCCGTTGCAGGCGATGAAGTCGTCGTAGGAGATGGTCTCGGCGCGGATGAAGCCGCGCTCGAAGTCGGTGTGGATCACGCCCGCGGCCTGGGGGGCGGTGGCGCCGACGCGCACCGTCCAGGCGCGCACTTCCTTCACGCCGGCGGTGAAGTAGGTCTGCAGCCCCAGCAGCTTGAAGGCGGCGCGGATCACGCGGTCCAGGCCCGGTTCCTCCATGCCCATGTCCTCGAGGAACACCGCCTTGTCCTCGTCCGAGAGGTCGCCGATCTCGGCCTCGATCGCGGCGCACACCGGCACCACGATGGAGTTCTCGGCGGCTGCGAACTTCTTCACCGCCTCCAGGTGGGGGTTGTCCTCGAAGCCGCCCTCGCGCACGTTGGCGACGTACATCGTGGGCTTGGCGGTGATCAGGCACAGCGGACGCAGCAGCACCTGCTCTTCCTCGTAGAGGTCGAGCGAGCGCACCGGCTTCGCCTCGTCGAGCACCTTCATGCACTTCTCGAGCACCGCCACCAGGCGCTGCGCTTCCTTGTCGCCGCCGGCACGCGCCTGCTTCGAGTAGCGGGTCACCGCCTTCTCGACGGTGGCCATGTCGGCCAGCGCGAGCTCGGTGTTGCTCACCTCGATGTCGGAGAGCGGAGCGATCTTCCCGCTCACGTGCACCACGTTCTCGTCCTCGAAGCAGCGCACCACGTGGACGATCGCGTCGGTCTCGCGGATGTTGGCCAGGAACTGGTTGCCCAGGCCCTCGCCCTTCGAGGCGCCCGCCACCAGCCCGGCGATGTCGACGAACTCGACCGTGGCCGGCAGCACGCGCTGCGGCTTGACGATGGCGGCCAGCGCGGCCAGCCGCGGATCCGGCACCTCGACGATGCCGACGTTGGGCTCGATGGTGCAGAACGGGTAGTTCTCGGCCGCGATTCCGGCCTTGGTCAGGGCGTTGAACAGGGTCGACTTGCCGACGTTGGGCAGGCCGACGATGCCGCATTTGAGGGACATGGGGATACCTTTCTCGAGGGCCGCATTGTAGCGGTCCCCGGATTCAGGCCTGCGCGAGCACCCGCTGCACGTGCCGCGCGATCATCCGTTCCTCGTCGGTGGGGATCACGCGCACCTCCACCCGCGAGCCCGGCGCGGAGACCAGTCCGCCGCGGTCCCGGCCGTGCGCTGCGTTGGCCGCCTCGTCCAGCTCCACGCCAAGCCAGCGCAGGCGCGCGCAGGCCTGGGCGCGCAGCGCGGCGTCGTTCTCGCCGATGCCGGCGGTGAACACCAGCGCGTCCAGCCCCTCGAGCACCGCGGCCAGCGAGCCCACCTCGCGGACCAGCCGCGCCACGAACACCGCGATCGCCTCGCGGGCGGCGGGGGCGTCGCTGGCGCGCAGGTCGCGCATGTCGTTGGAGATGCCGGACAGGCCCTTGAGCCCGGAGCGTTTGTAGAGCAGGTCGGAGATCGCTGCGGCGTCCATGCCGCGCTCGGTCATCAGCCAGAGCAGCACGCCGGGGTCGATCTGGCCGGGGCGGGTGCCCATCACCAGGCCGTCGAGCGCGGTGAAGCCCATGGTCGAGGCCACCGAGCGGCCGTCGCGGATCGCGCAGGCCGAAGCGCCGCTGCCCAGGTGGGCGACGATCACGCGGCCGCGGCCCGCCTCGGGCGACAGTTGGGCGAGCCGGTCGGCCACGTGTTCGTAGGACAGGCCGTGGAAGCCGTAGCGGCGCACGCCCGCGTCGTAGAACTCGCGCGGCAGCGCGAAGGCTTCTTCAGTGAATGCGTGGCCGCGGTGGAAGGCGGTGTCGAAGCAGGCGACCTGGGGCACCGCCGGAAAGCGCTCGCGCGCGGCGCGCACGCCCTCCAGGTTGTGCGGCTCGTGCAGCGGCGCAAGCGGCACCAGCTTCTCCAGCTCGCCGAATACGGCGTCGTCGATCACCACCGGTGCGGCGTGCGCCGCGCCGCCGTGGACCACGCGGTGGCCGATCGCGCGCACCGCCAGCGGCCCGTTGCGCGCGATGCGCTCGGCCAGCGCCATCGCCGCCGGCAGCACCTCGGCCGCCGGGCGCAGCTCGTTGACCAGGCCGATGCGCAGCGCCTCGGCCGCGTCGAACTTGCCGGGCAGGAAGTAGAGCTCGCGGGCCTTGGCCGCGCCGACCAGCCGGGGCAGGGTCCAGGGGCCGCCCATGTCGCCGGCCACGCCCACGTCCAGGAAGGCGCTGTTGAAGCGGGCGGTCTCGGACGCGATGCGCAGGTCGCATGCGCAGGCCCAGCCGAAGCCCGCACCGGCGCAGGCACCGGAGATCGCGGCCACGGTGACCGCCTGCATCTCGTGCAGCAGCACCGCCACCTCGAACTGGCGCACCGGGGTCGACGCCGGGCGCTCGCCAGGGGCGGTGTAGTGCTTCAGATCCGCGCCGGGGCAGAAGTCCGCACCTTCGCCGCGCAGCACCAGCACGCGTGCCTGGGGGTCCCTGGAGATCTCGACCAGCGCTTCGTGAAGCTCGCCCATCATCTGCGGGGTGATGGCGTTTCGGTTGGCCGGCCGGTTCAGCCAGAGGGTTCGAACTCCGCCTTCGCGCGCCACCCGGATGGTCTCGTACGCCTTGCTCACTGTCCTTCTCCTTTCCATGCGGCGAACCTGGGGGGCCGCCGTTCGATGAACGATTTCGCGCCCTCGGCTGCGTCCGGATGTCGCAGCGCCTCGGTCATCAGCGCGTCCGACTCGAGTGCGGCCTGGTCGAAGCCGCACTCTAAGTGCCGGTGAACCTGTGCCTTGATGGTCGCGATTGCGCGCGGCGACACCGTCGCCGCCATCTGTTCCACGTAGTCCTGCACCTCGTCGAGCAGGCGCTCGGCGGGGGCCACGCGGTCCGCCAGTCCGATACGCAAGGCCTCGTCGGCCGCAACCTTGCGCGAGCTCCACAGCAGGTCCAGCGCGCGGCCCAGCCCCACCATGCGAGGCAGCAGCCAGCTGGTGCCGTGCTCGGCGATCAGACCGCGCTTCGAGAACACGGTGATCAGGCTGGCGTCCTCGGCCATGAAGCGCAGGTCGCACATCATCGCCAGCACGAAGCCGCCCCCGGCGCCCACGCCGTTGACCGCAGCGATCACCGGCTTGGAGACGTCGAGCAGGAAGCTGAACAGCGCCGGCCTGGAGCGCCCGCCGTCGGTCTTTCCGGTGCGCTCCGGAGGATTGCCCTGCGTGTGTGCCGACAGCACGCTCATGTCGATTCCCGCGCAGAATCCGCGGCCCTCTCCGGTGATGCAGATCGCGAAGACGTCTGGGTCGGCCTCGGCCTCGCGCGCGCGCCGCTCGATCCCGGCGATCATCGGATAGGTGATCGCGTTCAGCGCATCGGGCCGCTGCAGCCGGATGATCGCCAGCCGTCCGCGGCGTTCGTAGCCGACGTGTTCTTCTTCCATCGAATCTCCCTCCCCCGTCGATCGGGCTGCGGGCCATGCTAGTGGAAAGCCCTCGTGCGCTGCTTGGGTGTCGGCGCGAAAGCGGACTGTGCCGGTCCGCGCGATGCCGCTATGCTTGCGCGGAGAGGCTCGCCGCACCCTCCGCGCGCGGGCCGGGGCCCCTCGCCGTGCCGGCGCGGCCCATCCACTTCAAACTCTCGATCAAGGAAGGAAGCGCGTGAGCGACAAGCCCTACCACGGCCTGAAGGTGATCGACCTCACCACCACCATCGCCGGGCCTTACTGCACCCGCCTGCTCTCGGATCTCGGCGCGGAAGTGATCAAGGTCGAGGCGCCCGAAGGCGACATGATGCGCAGCCGCCCGCCGATGCGCGACGGGCACAGCAATCCCTTCGGGCAGCTGAACGCGGGCAAGCAGAGCGTGGTGCTGGACCTCAAGTCGGTCGAGGGCGTCGAGGCGGTGCGCAAGCTCGCCGCCCAGGCCGACCTCCTGGTCGAGAACTTCCGTCCGGGCGTGATGACCCGGCTCGGGCTGGACTATCCGAAGCTCGCCGCGTCGAACCCGCGGCTGATCTACTGCTCCATCTCCGGTTACGGACAGACCGGGCCTTCCGCAGGCGCGCCGGCCTATGCGCCGGTGGTGCACGCGGCTTCCGGCTACGACATGGCGCACCTGAGCTACCAGGATGGCCGTGACCGTCCCGACTGGTGCGGCATCTTCACCGCCGACGTGCTCTCCGGCCTGTATGCCTTCGCCGCGATCGGTCCCGCGCTGCACCTGCGCGAGCGCACCGGCCGCGGCCAGCTGATCGACGTCTCGATGCTGGAGTCGATGCTGTCGCTGTGCCTGAACGAGGTGCAGTTCGCCCAGGCCGGCGGCTCGCCGGTGCGGATGTTCGGCCCCACCAAGACGGCCGATGGCTACGTGATGGCGGCAGTGGCCAGCGAGAAGAGCTTCCTCACGCTGTGCGAGGCTGCCGGCCGCCCCGAGCTGGCGAAGGACCCGCGCTTCGAGCAGTACATGGAGCGGCGCAAGAACTGGACGCAGTTCGTCGAGGAGCTCGAGAAGTGGTCGACCACGCTGAGCACCGCGGAATGCATGGCGGTGCTGGATCGCTTCGGCGTGCCCGCCTCGCCCTACCGCACCGTTGCCGAGGTGCTGCATGACCCTCAGCTCGAGCACCGGCACGCGCTGGCCACGGTGAGCGACCCGGGCGGCGAGTACAAGGTGATGAACGCTCCGTTCCGAATCTCGGGTGCCGACGTGACCGTAGGGCGGCACGTGCCGGGGCTGGGGGAGCACACGCGGAAGGTGCTGGAGGGGCTGGGGATGAAGCCGCTGGATGAGGATCTGTCGGGCGGCTGAAGCCCCCGCTCGCTGCCCTGGCCCCGCTGCGCTCAGGCAGCGAGCGCAGTCACGAGCACCCGCCCCGCCATGTAAACCAGCATCACCGACCCGATGGTCCACAGCGTTGCACGCGTGTCATGCGTGCGCGCGCTGAGGTAGGCCCCGAAGTGCAGCAGCCGCGACCCCACGTAGCCATAGAGCACCCAGCGCGCCTCGACGAGCGATGGCTCGCTGAGCACGTACAGGAAGCCCGCCGCCAGGAAAAAGGGCAGGTTCTCCAGGTCGTTCAGGTGGATGCGGCGGATGCGCTCGACGCGCTCGTCGGGCTGTAGCTGCGCGGGGTTTGGTGCCGGGTTGAGAGGCGTCCTGCGCAGGTCCTCGGGGGAGCGGTAGCCGCCCTTCACCTGCATCATCCTGGCCACCGTCAGCCAGGACATGCCGACGGCCTTGAGGATCATGATCGACGCGGCGATCGCATAGGTGGCGAACAGGGGGTTCGCCAGGCTGATCTGGTTCATGCAGGCCTCCCGGAAGGCGGGGCATTCGGAGGCCCCGTCCGGGTTTCAGCTTGCGCGCGACGCGCGCCTCAGCGCAAGCTCCGGAAGAACCCTCGCACCTCGCCCACGTACAGCTCCGGCTGCTCGAAGGCAGCGAAGTGCCCGCCCCTGGGCATCTCGCTCCAGTGCACGATGTTGCGGTAGCGCGGCTCCATCCACTTGCGCACCGGCGTGATGATCTCCTTCGGGAACACGGCCACGCCGGTGGGCACGTCGATCGGCGGGCGCTCGCCGCCCTTGCCGAAGCTTTCCCAGTACAGGCGCGCGGACGACGTGGCGCTGGCGGTCACCCAGTAGAGCATCACGTTGTCGAGCAGCTCGTCGCGGCCAAGCACGTTCTCCGGGTGGCCGTCGCAGTCGGTCCATGCCCAGAACTTCTCAAGGATCCAGGCGGCCTGCCCGGACGGGGAGTCGGTGAGGCCGTAGCCTAGGGTCTGCGGTCGCGTGCCCTGCTGCTTCGAGTAGCCCGAATCCCACTTGCGGTAATGGCGCTGGCCGCGCATCGCGCGCTTCTCTTCCTCGGTCGGCTCGTCGCCGACATCGGGCCGCGTCTCCGAGGCCAGCGTGACGTGGATGCCGCCGCAATGTGCCGCGTCCAGCGCGCCCAGCGCCGAGGTGACCGCCGAACCCCAGTCTCCGCCCTGCGCGAAGTAGCGCGCGTAGCCCAGCCGCGCCATCAGCGCGGCCCAGGCCTGGGCGATGCGGTCCACGCCCCAGCCGGTGCCGGAGGGCTTGCCGGAGAAGGCGTAGCCGGGCAGCGAGGGGCAGATCACGTGGAAGGCGTCGGCAGCGTCGCCGCCGAAGCGCACCGGATCGACCAGCGGCTCGATCACCTTGTGGAACTCGACGATGGACCCAGGCCAGCCATGGGTGATCAGCAGCGGCGCCGCCTGCGGATGCGGAGAACGCACGTGGATGAAGTGGATGTCCAGCCCGTCGATGCCGGTGACGAACTGGTCGAAGCGATTGAGCAGCGCCTCGCGCGCGCGCCAGTCGTAGTCCTCGGCCCAGTAGGCGCACACGTCGCGCATCCAGGCCAGCGGCACGCCCTGGCTCCAGTCGTCCACGGTCTCGGGCTCGGGCCAGCGGGTGTTGCGCAGGCGGGCGCGCAGGTCGTCGAGGACCGTGTCGGGGACGGCGATGCGGAAGGGGCGGATGGTGTCGGTCATTCGGTGCTCCGGATCACGGGTGTCGGCGTGGGCTTTGGATCAGTCTGGGGCGTCGTCGAATCCAACTAGGGATTCCAGGTCTAGCTCCAAGGCAGCGGCCAACTTGCGAAGCAGGTTGACGGAGGGTTCTCCCTTTCCCGTTTCCAGCTTGGAGACGTGCGCCGGCGTGACTCCGACGCGGGCAGCGAGTTCGGCGGCGGTCAGCCCCCGATGCTCGCGCCAGACCCGCAGCGGCGCCTCACCGGCAAGCAGCCGATCGACCACTGCGGAAGGGATCACTTCCTCTTCGCCGGCAGCCAGTCGCTTGGCGAACCGGGTGAGAGAAGCAGCATCGCTCGCGTCTTCCGCGAGTTCCAGAAGCGCGCGATACTCGGCGATCGGAAGCACTGCGAATGCAGGCTTGCCGTTGGCTTCCAGGATATGAACGCTCATCGATAGACCTCCCCACGGGGCGCGATCCGAACGACCTGGACGACGAGGCGGTCGTCGAGCAGCAGGTACACCACCCGCCAATCACCGACCCTGAGCCGGTAGCCGGGGTGCTCGGTCAGTTTCTTCACGTTTGGTGCGTTCGCAGGGTCGCGAGCGAGCTCATCGATCTTGCGGCGTATGCGCACAGCTTGATCGCGCGGCATGCGCACGAGCGCCTTGACCGCCTCGCGGCTGAACTCGATTGACCACACTTCTATAAATTAACTAATAGATATAAGAAAATCAACTATTAGTTGAGTTGACCTGCGCTTGGCGCCGCGCCCGCAGCTCATGGCTCTCCAGGTGGCACCAGGCTGCCCGCAGCGGCCCGGGGTCGACGCCGGCGGCGCGGGCCCGGCGCAGCATGTCGGCGACCACGTGGCGGCCTTCGGTGCGGTGGCCGCCTTCCAGGTCGCGCAGCATCGACGCCATGCCGGACGACGTCGGGTCGAAGAGCATCCGTCGGAAGCCGCCCATCGCCGCCTCGCGCGGCGGGTGGCCGTTGGCTGTGGCGGTGCCGGCGCAGGCGTCCAGCGCCTCGGTCATCAGTGCGCGGCCCTCATCGCTGGAGACGATGTCACCGACCGCGGCGCGCATCAGGCAGGTCATCGCGGCCAGCGTGCACAGGCCGACGAACTTCTCCCACATCTCCTGGCGCATGTCGTCGGCGAGCACCGAGTCCACCGGAGCCTTCGACAGGAAGGCATGCAGCTGCTCGAGCTTCGGGCGCGCATCCGGGCTGGTGCCGGGCAGCGGGCCGAAGGCGATCCGGTGCATCTTCGCCAGGTGCAGCACCTCGCCCTTGGGGCCGAGCGTGACCGGGATCGAGCAGCACCCGCCCACCACGCGCTCGGCGCCGAAGGCCTGCGCCAGCCGGTCGAGATGCGACAGGCCGTTGAGCAGCGGCAGCACGTGGGTCGACGGTCCCATCGCCGGGGCGATCGCCTCCAGCGCGCCGTCCAGGTCGTAGGCCTTGCAGGTGAGCAGCACGAGGTCGTAGGGCGCAGGCACCGCCGAGGCCTCGACCCAGCGCGGCTGCACGTCGAAATCGCCGTAGGGGGTTCGCACGGCCAGGCCGTGCTCGGCCAGCTGCGCGGCACGCCGGCTGCGCACCAGGAAGGTGACGTCGGCGCCCGCCTGCTGCAGCCGTGCGCCGAAGTAGCCGCCGATCGCGCCGGCGCCCAGTATCAGGATCTTCATGTCGTCTCCTCCATCGCCGGGCCGCCGGTTCGATGTCCGCGGCCTCGGTCGGTCGGGCCAGGGTCAGGTGGCGATCGTTTCGGTGCTCAGGTCGAGGCGGGCGAGCAGCGCGCGGTCCCGGTCGGCCTCGGGGTTGGCGGTGGTCAGCAGCTGCTCGCCGTAGAAGATCGAGCTTGCGCCCGCCATCAGGCAGAGCGCCTGCAGCGCCTCGTCCATCTGCTGGCGTCCGGCGGAGAGCCGCACCACGGTCCGGGGCATCGTGATGCGCGCCACCGCGATCGTGCGGACGAACTCGAAGGGGTCGATCGGGGCCACGTCGCCCAGCGGCGTGCCGGGAATCGGGACCAGGTTGTTGATGGGCACCGTGTCCGGGTACGGCTCCATGTTGGCCAGCTGGGCGATCAGCCCTGCCCGGTGCGCGCGGGTCTCGCCCATGCCGACGATGCCGCCGCAGCAGACGCTGATGCCCGCATCGCGAACCCGCTCGAGGGTGTCCAGGCGGTCCTGGTAGGTGCGCGTTCCGATCACCTTGCCGTAGTACTCCGGCGCGGTGTCCAGGTTGTGGTTGTAGTAGTCGAGGCCGGCATCCTTCAGCGCCCTCGCCTGCTCGCCGTCGAGCATGCCCAGCGTCATGCAGGTTTCCATGCCCAGCGACTTCACCTCGCGCACCATCTCGGTCACGCGTTCCATGTCGCGGGCTTTGGGCGATCGCCAGGCCGCGCCCATGCAGAAGCGGGTGGCCCCTTTGGATTTCGCAGCGCGCGCGGCTTCGAGCACCTCGTCCAGCGGCATCAGCTTCGCGGCCTCGACCCCGGTTTCGAAGTGCGAGGACTGCGCGCAGTAGCCGCAGTCCTCGGCGCAACCGCCGGTCTTGATCGACAGCAGCGTCGACAGCTGCACGGTGTTCGGGTCGAAGTGCTCGCGATGCACCTGCTGTGCGCGATAGACCAGGTCCATGAAGGGCGTCTCGAACAGCGCCTCGACGTCCTCGACGCGCCAGCGCTTCGGGGTGGCAGCGGCCCTCGACGGGGCGGCGGTGCGGCGGAGGGATTCGGGTGAAACGGTGGCGACGACGGTCATGGGATCTCCTGTAGGGGGAGGCCGATTGAAACAGACGGCGGCGCCTGGAGGCAAATCTCCGGCCCGGGTTCCGGATCGTGCGGCGGGCGTCGCAGCACGGGGCCGGAAGCGGTACGCTGACCGTTCGTCATCGCCGCAAGGGAGAACGCCATGTCAGGTCCCCACCGGAATTTTCGACGCTCGGCACTTGCTGCCGTGATCTTCACGCTCGGGTTCGCGTGCGCCCTGCCCGCCGGTGCGCAGCAGCCTGCCGCCGGCAGCCCCGGGGACCTGCTTAAGGACGCGGGCTTTCGCGCCGCCTGGGCCAAGGCCGCGGCACCACTCTCCGGCGAGCGCTGGGTGGCGCGCCTGGAGGGGCCGGCGCCTCAGCTGCGAAGCGTCACCCTGTCGGGCACGGCCTACACGCTGGCCGCGGTGTGCAAGCCGCATGATTGCGGCGACAACAACCTGGTGCTGCTGCACGATCCGTCGTCGGGACGGGTGCATGCCCTGGTGCACCGGGCAGGCCGCAGCAGGCTGCTTGGCGCGCCCCCGCCGGAGATGGCAGGCGAGCTCGAGAAGGTGTGGCGCCAGGAGTGGCGGCAGGGAAGGTAAGGCAGGACGGAGCTCGAGCACACTCCGTGATCAGCCTCGTCGGCGCGAACTTCCGGTCCTGCGCGTCGGCGCAGATGCGGAATCGGCGGCGAGCCGCTCGCAGCGTTCTGCGTCGATCGGCTGGCCGGCGGCGCGAAAGCCCCGTGCGGCCGCCTCGAAGCGTCCCGTCGCGTCATCGGCGTTCGCGCCGCCAGCCGCCGCGATATGGCCGCGCACCTCCTCGTGCGCCGCGTGCCACGCGGGCAGGCGCATCACCACGTCGGCCAGGTAGGCGCACTGCTGCTCGTGCTGCTGGGCGAGTTCCAGCTCGCCTGCGCGCGCAGCCGCGATTGCGGCGGGAACGGCGAAGGTGATCCTGCACCCGGGGCAGGTTTCGAGCGGACCGCGCACCGATGCCGCGGCATCCTCCATCACGTGCAGGGCGGCCTGCGGATCGTCGGCATGCAGCGCGATCCGCGTTCCGTAGATCCGATCCAGCAGGTGGAAGCCGACGTCGGTCTGGCGTGCCACGTCCAGCGCCTCGTCGATCAGTGCGCGCGCCTCGTCGCGTCGGCCTTCATGCAGGCAGATCTCGGAGAGACGCTGCAGGGACAGGGCTTCCCCGACCGCACCGCCGATCGCGCGGTGCAGCCTTGCGCCCTCCAGAAGGTGCTCGCGCGCGGACTCGAGGTCGCCGGACAGCCACTCGGCCTCGCCGCGCAGGGTCGTGGCGAAGGCGTGGCCGCGCGCGGCCCCCAGGCGCAGCGCTTCGCGCGCAAGCGCATCGGCGAAGGCGATCACCTCCGGATAGGGCCGTGCGCCATAGAGGAAACGCTGCGTGATGCACAGGTGGCCATCGAAGACGCGTACTGCGAGATGCGGCAGGTGGCCGGTCTCCCGCAGGTCCGCCCAGACGCTTCGGTGGAGCTCGCCGCGGGCATGTGCTGCTGCTGCCTGCGCCCAGGAGGCGATCACCAGCGAGGTCGTGTCGCCCGATTCCAGCGCCAGGCGCCGCGCCGCCGCGGCCTTCACGGTGCCCATCGCGGGGTCGGCCGCGCCCAGGGCTGCAGCGCCGGCGTACGCGAGCGCCTCGCACAGCCGGCCCTCGACGCTGCCCGGCCGCAGGCCCTCGAGGGCCGCCACGGCGCCCTTCGGGTCGCCCAGTTTCACCTGCGCCAGCGCCGCCTTCGCAAGGAGGTCGTCGCGTGCGTCCAGGTCGGCCGCCTGAGCCGCCTGCCGGTAGGCCGAGAGCGCTGCGGGGTCGCCCATCGCGTCCAGGGCCTCGGCGCGCAGGCGCAGCGCCTCGGCGTGCTCCGGCTGGAAGCCGAGCACCTGGGCAAGCTGCCGCAGCGCATCGCTGAAGGCGGCCAGCCGAACCGCCTCGCGTGCGGCGGCAAGCAGCCAGGGATGCGCCTCCTGCGGACTGCCGGCCTCCAGCCATTGCCTGGCCACGGCCGCGGGAGGTGCGTCCAGTTCCGCGAGCCGCAGCGCGATGCGCCGGTGCATCCGCAGGCGCCGATGCGGCGGAACCCGTTCGACCAGCGCCTGCCGGACCAGTTCGTGCCGGAAACGGTAGCGGCCTTCCACCGGCAAGAGCACGCCGGCCTCCAGGGCCTGGTCCAGCGCTTCGAGGGTGGCCACTCCGGCCTCGGTGCCCAGGGCCTCGGCCGTGGTGGCATCCGGTGCGTCGCCGGCCAGGGCCAGCCATTCCATCAGCAGCAGCGCTGGAGCGGGCACGTCGCACAAGCGCTCGGCGATCGCCCCTGCGGCACTGAAGGGAAGCTTCCGGGGCGCCGCGGACGAGGCGCACCGCGCCAGCTCGATCGCGACGAACGGGTTGCCCTCGGCTCTCCGGGCCAGCTCCTCCATGATCGCGTCGGGAAGCGGCGCCGGTGCCGCACTTGCGATCAGGTGGCGGGAATCTTCGGCAGTCAGAGGATCCAGGTCGGCAATCTGGAGCACGCCCGCGCGCTGCAGCCGCGAGACGCCGCGCGCCAGGGCGCTGCCCTGCGCCGGGACCCGCGCCGCGATCAGCAGGAAGACCGGCGGACCCGCCATGGCCAGCTGCATGATCACGTCGACGTCGGCATCGTCGATC
>JBKHVS010000095.1:0-12280 GCA_046569945.1 Gammaproteobacteria bacterium
CGGCAGATGACCGAGGTGCTGATCCGCCACCGGGGCCTGAGCGAGGCCGCCGCCGCCGCGGAGTGCCTGCGCCTGCTCGATGCGGTACGCCTGCCGGAGGCCGCCCGCCGCCTGCAGGCTTATCCGCACCAGCTCTCCGGCGGCCAGCGGCAGCGGGTGATGCTGGCCATGACCCTGCTGTGCCGTCCACCCCTGCTGATCTGCGACGAGCCCACCACCGCGCTCGACGTGACGGTGCAGGCGCAGATCACCGACCTGCTGCTCGAGATCAGCGAACGCGCGGGCACCGCGCTGATGTTCATCACCCACGACCTCGGCGTGGTCGCCGAGGTCTGCACCCGGATGATCACGATGTACGCCGGCGAGGTCGTCGAGGACGCGCCGGTGGACGACGCGCTGATCCGCCCGCGCCATCCCTACACCTCGGGACTGCTCCGGTCGCTGCCCCGGCTGGCGGAGCGCCGCAAGCAGCTTCCGTCGATTCCCGGGCGCGTACCGACCCCTGCGATGATGCCGCCCGGATGCCGCTTCCGCGAGCGCTGCGCCCACGCCGCCCCCGGCTGCGAGCGCGAGCAGGAGCTCGCGCCGATCGAGGCCGGGCGGCGCGTGCGCTGCGCCCGCGCCGCCGAGCTCCACCTCCCCGGAGCGATCGCATGAGCACCGCCGCCGCCGCGCCGCTGCTGAGCGTTCGCGACCTGCGCATCCGCTTCCACACCCGCGACCAGGGCGGCACCGTGAAGGCGGTCGACGGCGTCAGCTTCGACGTCCTGCCGGGCGAGACCTTCGGCGTGATCGGCGAATCCGGCTCCGGCAAGACCACTCTCGGCCGGGCGCTGGTCTCGCTGCTGCCGCCGACCGAGGGAAGCATCCTGCACGATGGCGTCGACCTGGCCAGCCTGTCGCGCAAGGAGCTTCGCGAGCAGCGCCGCCATTACCAGATCGTCTTCCAGGATCCGAACGCGGCGCTCAACCCGCGCCAGCGCATCCTGGACAGCGTCAGCGAGCCGCTGGAGATCGCCGGCGGGCTCGGCCGCGACGAGATCCGCCGCCGCGCGCTCGATGCGCTGTCGCGGGTCGGCATCCCTGCCGAGTACGCCTCGCGCTATCCGCACATGCTGTCCGGCGGACAGAAGCAGCGGATCAACATCGCGCGCGTGCTTACGGTGCGCCCGAAGCTCATTGTCTGCGACGAGGTGGTCGCCGCACTCGACGTCTCGATCCGCGGCGACGTCCTGAACCTGTTCGCGGACCTCCAGCGCGAGTTCGGCCTGACCTACGTCTTCATCACCCACGACCTGTCGGTGGTCTCCCACGTCAGCGACCGTGTGGCGGTAACCTACCTCGGGCGCTTCATGGAGCTGGGCCCCACCGAGGACGTCTGCGACCGCCCGCTTCATCCGTACACCGAAGCGCTGATGTCGGCCGAGCCGATCCCGCTGCCCTCGACGATGCGCACCGGGCGGCGGATCGTGCTCGAGGGCGAGATCCCGAGCCCCATCGACCCGCCCTCCGGCTGCCGCTTCCGCACCCGCTGCCCGCTGGCGCAGCCGGAATGCGCGCAGCGAATGCCGGACTGGCGCGAGCTGCGCCCCGGCCACTGGGTGGCCTGTCACTTCGCAACACCGGACGGCCCGCCGGGCCGCCCCGCTTCCTGAGCCGGGCCGCCCACGCCGGCCTTTTGCAGCACCTGCAGCACCCCGACACCGAACCCGAACCCGAACCACCAGAGCCCGGACCGCCGGACGAGGAGACGACGATGAGCGACCGCAAGAACCGCACCCCGGCCCAGGATGGCTGGGTCCCCGTGACCCGGCGCGAGCTGCTGGGCATGCTCGGCGCCGGCGCATTCGCGATGAGTACAGGCGGCGCGGCATGGGCGCAGGGCGCCGCAAAGCGCGGCGGCATCCTGCGCGTGTCCGGCCCCGCGAATCCCTCGAGCCTTGACCCCGCGACCGGCGGCGCGGGCTCCGACCACGCCTACCTGTGGACCATGTACGACACCCTGGTCGAATGGGACTACGCCACCCTGAAGCCGAAGCCCGGCATGGCCGACTGGCGCTATCCGGACGCGAACACCGTGGTTCTCGACATCAGGCCGGGCATCGTCTTCCACGACGGCACGCCGTGCGACGCCGCGGCGGTCAAGTACAACCTCGACCGGGGCCGCAGCCACCAGCGCTCCAACATCAAGGCCGACCTGTCCAGCATCGCCTCCGTGGAGGTCACCGGCCCGCAGCAGGTCACCGTCAAGCTCGCCAAGCCCGACGCGGCCCTGCCCGCCATCCTGTCGGACCGCGCCGGGATGATGGTGTCGCCCAAGGCAGCCGAGGCCATGGGCAACGACCACGACCGCAATCCGGTCGGCGCCGGCCCCTGGAAGTTCGTCAGCTGGGCCGACAACCAGAAGATCGTGGTCACGCGCAACGACAAGTACTGGCGCAACGACCGGGGCTTCGTCGACGGCATCGAGTTCTCGATCATCCCCGAGCTCTCGACCGGCCTGCGCTCCGTTTCGGCCGGCCAGAACGACATTGCCTACTCGCTGCCCGCGCGCCTGAAGCCGGTGGTCGAGCGCTCGAAGAACCTCTCGCTGGTCACCGGGCCCACGCTCTACTGCCTGCAGATCTACCTGAACCTCGCGAAGAAGCCGCTGGACAACGTGAAGGTGCGCCAGGCGATCAACTACGCGCTGGACCGAGAGTCCTTCGTCAAGGCGGCGCTGTCGGGAGTCGGCGAGCCGGCCGGCATGAACATGCCCAGCACGCACTGGGCCTATGACGCCGAAGTGGCGAAGATGTACCCGCACGACCCGGCCAAGGCCCGCGCACTGCTGGCCGAGGCCGGCCTCAAGGACGGCTTCGAGATGTCGATCGGCGGCTACACCGACCAGGACTCGGTGCGCCGAGGCGAGATCGTCATGGACCAGCTCGGCAAGGTCGGCATCCGGCTCAAGTTCACCAACGGAACCATCCCGGAGATCAGCGGCCAGTACTTCGGCGCCGAGAAGAAGTTCGACGCGCTGCTGTCGGCCTGGACCGGCCGCCCCGACCCCAGCATGACCTACGGCCTGATGTACGCGAAGGACGCCTACTTCAACGCCGGCCGCGTCGAGGTCTCGCCCGAACTCAGCGCGCTGCTGGTCGAGAGCCGCGCCAGCGAGGACATCGAAGTGCGCAAGAAGGTGTTCGCGAAGATCCAGCGCATCGTGATGGAGCAGGCCCTGGTGGCGCCGATCGCCTTCCAGTTCGAGATGACTGCGGTCTCCGCGAAGGTCAAGGGCTATCGCTCCAACCTGCTCGGCAAGCCGAAGTACGAGTTCGTCTCGCTGGGCTGATCCGCAGATGCTCACGCCCAGCAGACGCCGCGTGATCCGGCAGCGCCTGATGCAGGCGCTGCCGGTGCTCGTGCTCGCCACCTTCGTCGTGTTCGGGCTGCTCAAGCTGATGCCCGGCGACATCGCGATCACGCTGGCGGGCGAGAACGCCACCGAGGAGCGCATCCACGAGATCCGCGAGCTCTACGGCCTGAACCAGCCCTTCCTGGTCCAGTACGGGCAGTGGCTGTTCAACGCCGTGCAGGGCCACCTCGGGCGCTCGCTCGCCTCCGGCGAGGAGGTCGTCACCTCGATCGCCCGCAGCTTCCCGAACACGCTGCTGATCGTGGCGATGGCGATCTCGATCGCGCTGCTCGTCGGGGTGCCGCTCGGCATCCTGGCGGCCAGCCGGCCGGACAGCCTGGTCGACCGCGCAGTGACCGCGATCGCCTCGCTGGGCATCGCGGTGCCGAACTTCTGGCTCGCGATGATCCTGGTGTCCTGGCTCGCGCTCGAGTTCTGGTGGTTCCCGGCCACCGGCTCCCATCCCTTCGGCGACGACCCGCTCAAGGCGATCCAGCACGCGACACTTCCGGCGGTCGCGCTGGCATCCGGCGGCATCTCCGAGGTTTCTCGGCAGCTGCGCAGCTCGCTGGTCGAGAGCCTCTCCTCGCAGCAGGTTCGCACGCTGCACGCCAAGGGGCTCACCCCGGCCGCCATCCTCTGGAAGCACGGCCTGAAGAACGTCGGCGTGAACCTGCTCACCGTCACCACGCTGCTCTTCAACCGGATGCTGGCCGCCACCGTGGTGGTGGAGGCGGTGTTCGCGATTCCCGGCATGGGCAACCTGATCGTCAACGGCGCGCTCACGCGCGACCTGCCGGTGGTCCAGGGCGTGGTCTTCGTGATGGTGCTGGTGGTGATCGCCGTGAACCTGGCCGCCGACATCCTGTACACGGTGCTCGACCCGAGGATCGACTGATGCTCGCGACCTTCATCAAATGGCTGCGCGGCGACCTGCGCGCGGCCCTCAGCCTGGGCTTCCTGCTGCTGCTGCTGGTGCTGTCCATCGCCGCGCCGCTGATCGCCCCGCATTCGCCGATCGCGCAGAACCTCGACAACACGCTGGGCGTGGCCTCGGCCACGCATCCGATGGGAACCGACGACCTCGGCCGCGACGTGCTCAGCCGGCTGATCCACGGCGCGCCGGTCACGCTCTACGCGAGCTTCCTCGCCGTCGGGATCGCGATCCTGCTAGGGGTGCCGGTGGGCCTGCTCGCCGGCTTCCTGGGCGGATGGGTCGACGACGCGATCAGCCGCTTCATCGACGCGCTGCTGTCCTTCCCCGCGATCGTCCTCGCGATCGCGGTCACCGGTGCGCTGGGCATCGGCCTGACCAACGGAATGATCTCGGTAGGCATCGTCTTCGCGCCGCAGCTGGCGCGGCTGGTGCGCGCGCGCACGCTGGTGGTCCGCAAGGAGCTCTACGTCGACGCCTCCCGCTGCTTCGGCGCGTCCACCGGCCGCATCCTCTGGCGGCACGTGCTGCCCAACACCGTGCAGCCGGTGATCGTCCAGGTGACGCTGCTGCTGGCCGCGGCGCTGCTGGCCGAGGCCAGCCTCAGCTTCCTCGGCCTGGGCGTCCAGCCGCCCGATCCGAGCTGGGGCGCGATGCTCGCGCGCGCCTACCTGAACATGGAGATCGCCCCGGAACAGATGTACCCGCCCGGACTGGCGATCCTCCTCACCGCGCTAGCCTTCAACACCCTCGGGGAGTCGATGCGCGTCGCCCTCGACCCGACGATGAAGCGATGAACATGAACACGAACCGATTCGACAAGCTGCTCATCGCCAACCGCGGCGAGATTGCCATCCGCATCGCCGCGCCGCGGGCGAGCTCGGCCTGACCACGGTGGCGGTGCATTCGAAGGACGACTCCGCGTCGCTGCACCTGCGGCACGCGGACGAGGTGGTCGCGCTCGACGGCGTCGGCGCACGCGCCTACCTGGACATCGAGGCGATCGTCGGGGCGGCGAAGGCCGCCGGCTGCGACGCCCTGCACCCGGGCTACGGCTTCCTCAGCGAGAACCCGGAGCTGGCTCGGCGCTGCGCGGCCGAAGGCATCCGCTTCGTGGGGCCCCATGTGGAGGCGCTGGAGCTGTTCGGCGACAAGGTGCGCGCCAAGCAGCTCGCGCAGGAGTGCGGCGTGCCGCTGATCGCCGGGAGCGGCGGCCCGGTGGACCTCGAGGAGGCGCGCGCATTCCTTGCGGGGCTGGGCGAGGGCGGCGCGATGATGATCAAGGCGGTGGCCGGCGGCGGCGGGCGCGGCATGCGCGCGGTGCGCAGCGCAGCCGAGCTGGACGAGGCCTACGCGCGCTGCCGCTCCGAGGCGCTCGCCGCGTTCGGCAGCGGCGAGGTCTACGTCGAGCGCCTGGTGCTCGACGCGCGCCACATCGAAGTGCAGGTCGTCGGCGATGCGCACGGCGGCGCGATGCACCTCTGGGAGCGCGAGTGCACCATCCAGCGCCGGCACCAGAAGCTCATCGAAATCGCGCCCAGCCCCACGCTGGACCCGGCGCTGCGCGAGCGCATCACCAGCGCCGCGCTGGCGCTCGCCTGGACCGCCCGCTACGACAATCTGGGCACCTTCGAGTTCCTGGTCGACGCCAGCGCCGACCCCGCGTCGCCGGAGGCCTTCGCGTTCATCGAGGCCAACCCCAGGCTGCAGGTCGAACACACCGTGACCGAGCAGGTCTTCGGCGTGGACCTGGTGCAGGCGCAGATCCAGATCGCCGCCGGCGCCACCCTCACCTCGCTGGGGCTTGACCAGGCGACGCTGCCGCGCCCGCGCGGCCACGCGATCCAGCTGCGCGTGAACATGGAGACGATGGACGAGACCGGCGCCACGCATCCGTCTGCCGGCACCCTGCAGGCCTTCCAGCCGCCGTCCGGCCCAGGCATCCGCGTCGACAGCTTCGGCTATCCCGGCTACCGGGTGAGCTCGTCCTTCGACTCTCTGCTGGCCAAGGTGATCGCGCATTCGCCGTCGCCGCAGTTCGAGGACGCGGTCGCCAAGGCGCGGCGCGCGCTGCGGGAGTTCCGCATCGACGGGGTGGCCACCAACATCGGCTTCCTCGAGGCGCTGCTTGCGCATCCGGTGGTCGCCGCCAACGGCGCCAACACGCGCTTCATCGACGAGCACGCGGCGCAGCTGGTCGCCTCCGCGACGCGCGGCCAGCGGCTGTACGCCGAGTCGCCGGACGATCCGGCCCGGCACGACGCGGCCCAGTCCGCCGCGAGCCCTGCGGCCCGCGCGGTGCACGCGCCCGCCGGCACCGTGGCGGTGACCGCGCCGCTGCAGGGCACGGTGGTGAGCATCGACATCGAGCCCGGGCGCACGGTGCGCGCCGGCGAGCAGGTGGCGGTGCTCGAGGCCATGAAGATGGAGCACGTGGTGTGCGCCGAGGTCGCCGGCGTGGTCCGGGTGCTGGCCACCGAGCCGGGAATCACGCTGATGCCCGGAGAGGCGATCGCCTTCATCGAGCCGGCCGAGGTGCTCGCGGGCGAGGCGGTGCAGGCTGCCGCCGCCGACCCCGACCACATCCGCGCCGACCTCGCCGAATCGATCGAGCGCCATGCCCTGACGCGCGACGAGCGCCGGCCCAAGGCGGTCGCCAGGCGCCGCGCCACCGGCCAGCGCACCGCGCGCGAGAACCTCGGCCAGCTCTTCGACGAGGACAGCTTCGCCGAGTACGGCGCGCTGGCGATCGCCGCGCAGCGCAAGCGCCGCAGCATCGAGGACCTGATCGAGAACACGCCGGCCGACGGGGTGATCGCGGGCACGGGCACGGTCAACGCCGAGCACTTCGGCGAGGAGCGCGCGCGCTGCATGGGCGTCATCTACGACTACTCGGTGCTGGCCGGAACCCAGGGCCAGATGAACCACAAGAAGCAGGACCGGATGTTCAGGCTCGCCGAGAAATGGCGGATGCCGGTGGTTCTGTACGCCGAGGGCGGCGGCGGCCGTCCGGGCGACACCGAGCGGCTGGGCCTCACCGGCCTGGACAACCACACCTTCTCCGGCTTCGCCCGCCTGTCGGGCCTGGTGCCGCTGGTGGGCGTCGTGTCCGGCTACTGCTTCGCGGGCAACGCCGCGCTGCTGGGCTGCTGCGACGTCATCATCGCCACCCGCAACGCGTCGATCGGCATGGGCGGGCCTGCGATGATCGAGGGCGGCGGCCTGGGCGTCTACCGCCCCGAGGAGGTCGGCCCGACGCGCTTCCAGTCGCCCAACGGAGTCATCGACGTGCTGGTGGACGACGAGGTCGAGGCCACCGAGGCGGCCCGCAAGTACCTGTCCTACTTCCAGGGAACCCGCAGCGACTGGACCTGCCCGGACCAGCGGATGCTGCGCCACGCGATCCCGGAGAACCGGCTGCGCGTCTACGACATCCGCACCGTCATCGAGCTGCTCGCCGACAGCGGCTCGGTGCTGGAGCTGCGCCGCGAGTTCGGCATCGGCATCGTCACGGCCTTCATCCGGATCGAGGGCCGGCCGATGGGGCTGATCGCCAACAACCCGCACCACCTGGGCGGCGCTATCGACGCCGAGGCGGGCGACAAGGCGGCGCGCTTCATGCAGCTGTGCGACGCCTTCGACCTGCCGATCCTGTCGCTGTGCGACACCCCGGGCTTCATGGTGGGGCCGGAGGCGGAGAAGAGCGGCGTGGTCCGTCACGTGTCGCGGATGTTCGTCAACGGCGCGAGCCTCACCGTGCCCTGGTTCACCGTGGTGCTGCGCAAGGGCTACGGCCTGGGCGCGCAGGCGATGGCCGCCGGCGGCTTCCACGATTCGGTGTTCACGATCGCCTGGCCCACCGGCGAGTTCGGCGGCATGGGCCTGGAAGGCTTCGTGAGGCTCGGCTACCGCAAGGAGATGGAGGCGATCGCCGATCCCGCCGAACGCCAGGCCTGGTACGAGGCGATGGTCGCGAAGAAGTACGAGGAGGGCAAGGCGCTGTCGATCGCTTCGGTGCTGGAGATCGACGAGGTCATCGACCCCGCCGAGACGCGGCGCTGGGTGATGGCCGGGCTGCGCTCGGTGCCGCGGCCTGCGCCGCGGGAGGGCCGCAAGCGGCCCTGCATCGATGCCTGGTGAGCGCGCCGCGCTGCGATAATCGGGGCCATCCCCACCAGCAGCGCATCCGCCCTCCAGACGCCACCGCGCCGGAGGGCCGCGCCGGCGCACCATGAGATCGCTGAAGCAACTGTTCGACAACAACCGCTCCTGGGCGGACCGCATCCTGGCCCAGGACCCCGAGTTCTTCGAGAAGCTCTCGCAGCAGCAGTCCCCGAAGTACCTGTGGATCGGCTGCTCCGACAGCCGCGTTCCGGCCAACGAGATCATCGGCCTGCCGCCGGGCGCGGTCTTCGTCCACCGCAACGTCGCCAACGTCGTCGTCCACACCGACCTGAACTGTCTGTCGGTCATGCAGTTCGCCATCGACGTTCTCAAGGTCGAGCACATCATGGTGGTCGGCCACTACGGCTGCGGCGGCGTGCGCGCTGCGCTGCGGCAGGACCGCGTCGGGCTCTCCGACAACTGGATCCGGCACGTGCAGGACGTGCACGAGCGCCACCCGCAGCGGATCCGGCCGCTGTACCACGAGCATCATCAGGTCGACCGGCTCTGCGAGCTCAACGTCATCGAGCAGGTGCGCAACGTCAGCCGGACCACGATCGTGCGCGACGCATGGGAGCGCGGGCAGGACGTGACCGTTCACGGCTGGATCTACGGACTCAAGGACGGCCTGCTGCGCGACCTGGGCGTGACCGCCAGCGACCCGAAGCAGGCGGTGGAAACCTACGAGGCGGCGCTGGTGGCGCTGGACTGAGCAGAAAACCCGGTATGCAGCCGTCGAAGGCTGCGCCGGAAGGCTCGGAGAGGCGCGTCGCTTGCTGCACTGCGGCACCGGATACCGGAAAAACCCCGCTTTCAATCGTCTGCGCGCGCATGCTAGATTGATCCCCACAAACCAATGAGTCCTGGCGATCTGCAGCCGCGGAGCGACCGGGACCGGGGGAGACAATGCTGCGATTCAGCGCACTTCCGGAAAGTCCGGTATGCCCGCTTCACGGGCGCGGGCCTGATCCGTCCCGGCCCGGCAGCCATGCCGCAGCCGCGCCGCGCGGAGCGTTCCGCTGATGCGCGCCTACACGCTGCGCAGGCTGCTCGCCCTGCTGCCAACGCTGTTCATCGCGAGCCTCATCGTGTTCATCACGGTGCGGATGATCCCCGGCGACGTCATCGACCTGATGCTCAGCCAGAACGACATCAGCGCCGACAAGCTCAGCCGCGACCAGCTCACCGAAGCGCTCGGCCTCGACCGGCCGATGCTCGAGCAGTACCTGCTCTGGGTGTCCGCGATGCTCTTCAGGGGCGACCTCGGCACCTCGCTCTGGCAGGGCACTCCGGTGACCGAGATGCTGCTGGCGCGGCTGCCGGTCACCTTCGAGCTTGGCCTGCTGGCGCTGCTGGTGGCGCTGGCGCTGGCGCTGCCCATCGGCATCTACTCGGCGATCCGCCAGGACAGCACCGGCGACTTCTTCGCGCGGTCCTTCGCCATCCTCCTGCTCGCGGTGCCGAGCTTCTGGCTGGGCACCATGGTGATGGTCTTCCCCTCGATCTGGTGGGGCTGGTCGCCTGAAGTCAGCCACGTGAAGTTCTTCGACGATCCGGTGCAGAACGTCAAGCAGATGATGGTCCCGGCCGCCGTGCTGGGCGCCGCGCTCGCGGCGGTCACCATGCGGATGACCCGCACGATGATGCTCGAGGTGCTGCGCCAGGACTACATCCGCACCGCATGGGCCAAGGGACTCAACGAGCCGCTGGTGGTGGTGCGCCATGCGCTGCGCAACGCGCTGATCCCGGTGGTCACGCTGATCGGGCTGCAGGCCCCGCTGCTGATCGGCGGCGCGGTCATCATCGAGCAGATCTTCGTGATCCCCGGAATGGGGCTGCTGCTGCTCGAGGCCGTGACCCAGCGCGACTATCCGGTCATCGCGGGCGTGTTCCTGGTGGTGGGGGTGGCGGTGATGCTGATCAACCTGGTCGTCGATCTCAGCTACGGCCTGCTCGACCCCCGCGTGAGGCACCGCTGATGAGCTCGAACCCCGTCATCGCGGCCGCCGCGCCGCTCGCAGCTGCGCCGGCTCGCCCTGCCGGACTGATCCGCCGCCTGTTCCGCGACAAGCCCATGGGCGCTGCCGCCGGCGTCGTCTTCCTGCTCTTCCTGTTCTGCGGCGTGTTCGCCGACTTCATCGCACCCTACGGCTACAACGAGATCAACCCGCTGAACCGGATGAAGCCGCCGTCCTGGGACTATCCCTTCGGCACCGACCACCTCGGCCGCGACGTGCTCTCCCGCTGCCTGTACGGCGCGCAGCTGTCGGTGATCATCGGGCTGTCGGCCGCGGCGCTGGCGACCATCATCTCCGTGGTGATCGGCATCTTCACCGGCTTCCTGGGCGGACGCTTCGACATGGTCACCCAGCGCTTCGTCGACGGCTGGATGAGCTTCCCCGACCTGGTGATCCTGATCGTCGTGGTCTCGGTGATCGGTCCTGGAATGCCGCAGATCATCGGCACGCTGGGCCTGCTGCTGGGCATCGCGGGTTCGCGCATCATCCGCAGCGCCGTGGTGTCGGTGCGCGAGAACATGTACGTCCATGCTGCGCAGTCGATCGGCGCCTCCACCGGCCGGATCCTGTGGAAGCACATCCTGCCCAACGTCATCCCGCCGATCATCGTTCTGTTCACCACCCGCGTGGGCGCGGTGATCCTCGCCGAGTCCGGACTGTCCTTCCTCGGCCTGGGGGTGCCGCCGCCCGCGCCCACCTGGGGCGGAATGCTGTCCGGCAGCGGCCGCACCTACATGTTCCAGGGTCCATGGCTCGCGCTCGCCCCCGGGCTGTGCCTGACCGTGGTCGTCTACGCAACCAACATGTTCGGCGACGCGCTGCGCGATCTCCTGGATCCGCGGATGCGCGGTTCGCGCTGAGCGCCTCGAGCCAATGCTGTTCGAACAACGTGCCGGCGCCCGTCCGGCCGCAAGGAGGAGACACATGAAGACGACGAGCAGGATCAAGCGCGGGCTCACCGCCCTCGCAGTCGGCGCCGCGCTTGTGGCCGGGTCCGCCCCGGCGGCGGCCCAGGCGGCCAAGCCCCAGTACGGCGGCACGCTGAACATCGGCATGGTCTACGTCACGCTGGCGCCCCTTTCCTGGGATCCCACCGACTGGGCCTGGAAGTTCCAGCAGGACACCGGCACCTTCTACGAGCAGCTCTTTGCCGCCGACCTCTCCAAGGCCCAGCGCAACGGCGGCCCGCATGCCTTCCGCGCCGACGCCTGGCTGCCGTCCGACGCGATCCGCGGCGAGCTGGCGCAGAGCTGGGAGATGAAGGAGAACCCGCTGCGCGTCGAGGTGAAGCTGCGCAAGGGCGTGATGTTCCCCGAAAAACCCGGCGTGATGAAGTCGCGCGAGCTGGTTGCCCAGGACGTCGTCGACAGCTTCAATCGGATCGACAAGAGCCCGAAGAGGATCCCCACCTACTTCGACCACATCGAGAAGGTCGAGGCCGCCGACAGCCACACCGTGGTGTTCAGGATGAAGGAGTTCAACGCCGAGTGGGACTACCGCTTCGGCTGGGGCTACTACTCCGGCATCGTTCCCGAGGAGGTGATCAAGGCCGGCGCGAAGGACTGGAAGAACATCAACGGCACCGGCCCCTTCATGCTCACCGACTACGTCCAGGGCAACGCGGTCACGCTGACCAAGAACCCGGTCTACTGGGACAAGGAGAAGATCGGCGGCCAGGAGTACAAGCTGCCCTTCGTCGACAAGATCGTCTACCGCACCATCAAGGACGAGGCCACCTACCTGACCGCGCTGCGCACCGGCAAGCTC
>JBKHVS010000096.1:0-12123 GCA_046569945.1 Gammaproteobacteria bacterium
TCGATGGGAATGGACTTCGTGGGAAGCACGCCCGAGGCCTATCTCGAGGCCTACCGCGCGGAGAAGCGCACCTGGCAGAAGCTGCTGGCGCAGGCAGGCGTGCGGCCCCAGTAGGCGCCTTGCCGGAGGGGGGGCCGGCGGGAGTCCGGGGCCGGGCGGGGACCGGGGGCTTTAAAAAGATGCATAGACAATGTATCTTTGGCCTGCACCGCCGGGCGCCCCGGCGGCGTCGCCATTCCCGACTGATCCGGAAGCGCCATGAACCCTGCGGCCGATGCTTCACCCCTCGCGCCCGCCCCGGGAAACCGTCCCGGGGGACTAGGACCCGCTCCCCGCCGGCCCAGCGGCCCGGACCTGCCCGCGCCGCTGCGCGGCAAGGTCTATCCGCGCGCCGTCGGCGGCGTGTTCGCGCGCTGGCGCGTGGCGCTGGTCTGGATCACGCAGGCGGTGTTCTACGGCCTGCCCTGGCTGCGGTGGGACGGGCGCCAGGCGATGCTCTTCGACCTGGAGTCCCGGCGCTTCTTCGTGTTCGGCACGGTGCTGCATCCGCAGGACTTCATCTACCTGACCGGCCTGCTGGTCATCGCGGCGATGGCGCTGTTCCTGTTCACGGCGGTGGCCGGGCGCGTCTGGTGCGGCTATGCCTGCCCGCAGACGGTCTACACCGAGATCTTCCTCTGGATCGAGAAGCGCATCGAGGGCGACCGCGCCCGCCGCATGAAGCTCGACCGCGCGCCGATGTCGCCGCGCAAGGCCGGCCTGAAGCTCGCCAAGCACGCCGCCTGGCTCGCCGTGGCGCTCTGGACCGGCCTGACCTTCGTGGGCTACTTCAGCGGCATCCACGACCTGCCGGCCGAGGTGCTGGCGCTGCAGACCGGTCCCTGGGAGAGCTTCTGGAGCATCTTCTACGCCGGCATCCTCTATGCCAACGCCGGCTTCCTGCGCGAGCAGGTCTGCACCTACATGTGCCCGTACGCGCGCTTCCAGAGCGCGCTGATCGACGGTGACACGATGGTCGTCACCTACGACCGCGAGCGTGGCGACCCGCGCGGATCGCGCTCGCGCAAGGCCGATCCGAAGCTGATGGGGCTGGGCGACTGCATCGACTGCGGCCTGTGCGTGGAGGTCTGCCCCACCGGGATCGACATCCGCAAGGGGCTGCAGAACGAGTGCATCGGCTGCGCCGCCTGCATCGACGCCTGCGACGACATCATGGGCCGGGTCGGCTATGCCAAGGGCCTGATCCGCTACGACACCGGCAACGGCCTGCGCCGCGACCAGGGCCGCGTCGCGATGCTGCGCGGCCTGCTGCGGCCGAGGGTGCTGGTCTACGCGGCCCTGCTCGTCGCCGCCACCCTTGCGGTATTCACCCACATGGCGCTGCGCTCGCCGCTGCGCCTCGACGTGATCCGCGACCGCGGCGTGCTGGCGCGCGAGGTGGAGGACGGGATGATCGAGAACGTCTACCGGGTGCGCCTGTCCAACCACACCGGCCGGCTCCACAGCTTCACGGTAGCCGTCGGCGGCCTGCCCTCGGCGGTCGTGGCCACCGAGGCCCTGGTGGAGGTGGAGGCCGACTCCGAGCGCCAGATCCCGGTGCGGGTGCGCGTGCCCCACGGCGTGGGCAAGCCCGGCTCCAACCCGATCGAATTCAGCGTGGAGGCGCGCGGGGAGCCCTCGCTGTCCATCGCAGAGCGCTCCACCTTCTTCGTGCCGCGCTGAGCGGCGCCAGGGCCAGGCGCCGCCGCGCGGCGGCTTGTCAGGCGACCTGGCGCAGGTGCACGTCCCGCTGCGGGAACGGGATGCTCACGCCCTCGGCGTCGAAGCGCTTCTTCGCTGCCTCCTGCATGTCCCAGTACAGGCCCCAGTAGTCGCCGGACTTCACCCAGGGCCGGACGATGATGTTCACGCTGCTGTCGGCCAGCTCGTTGACCGCGACCATCGGCGCCGGGTCCTTCAGGGTGCGCGGGTCGCTGGCGACCAGGTCCAGCAGGATGGCCTTTGCGCGGTCGATGTCGTCGCCGTAGCCGATGCCGAAGGTGAGGTCGACGCGACGCGTCCCGTAGGCGTTGAAGTTGGTGATCTGCCCGCCCATGATCTGCGAGTTGGGCACGGTGATGCCCTTGTTGTCCGGCGTGCGCATGTGCGTCATCAGGATGCCGATCTCGTCGACGGTGCCCATCACGCCGCCGGCCTCGACGAAGTCGCCCACCTTGAAGGGACGGAACAGGATCAGCAGCACGCCGCTGGCGAAGTTCGACAGCGAGCCCTGCAGCGCCAGGCCCACTGCCAGGCCGGCGGCACCGAGCACCGCCACGAAGGACGTGGTCTGGACGCCCACCTGCGACACCGCGGCGATCACCACCGCCACCATCAGCAGGTAGAAGACGATGTTGGACAGGAAGCCGATCAGCGTCTCGTCCACCTTCGCGCGCTCCATCGCGCGCCGGGTCGCCTTGCGCACCATGCCGGCGATCCACTTGCCGACGAGGAAGACCAGCAGCGCCACGATGATCTTGAGTCCGTACTCGGCGACGTAGCGGATGACGGTGTCGATGTTCTCCTGGGACATGCAGGCTCCTATGCATTGCGGTGGATGGTCGACCGCGCCGGCCCGGTTCCGGGCAAACGGGGCAGCCCCATGTGCGGGGCCGGCGGGCCGTCGGGTGCGCCAGGCAGAACCTGTGCAGCGACGGCCGAGGGGGCGCGGACTGTTCGCGCGGACACGCGGGTGCGGTTCGCGAGGCCGGGAATGGCGCAGCCGGGTGCCATCCGGAACCGCTTCAGGAGCGGTCGCCGGCCGGTTCCGATCCTAACATCGCCGCCCTGGGCGAAGCCTCTGGAGCGGCTGCGCCGGCGGTGCTCAGGCAGCGTGCCAGAGCACCGCGAAGTAGTGCGCACCGGTGCCGGCGGCGACGAACAGATGCCAGATCGCGTGCCCGTAGCGCAGCCGCGAGTCGGTGGCGAAGAAGGCGACGCCGGCGGTGTAGGCAAGGCCGCCGGCGACGAGCCAGGCCAGGCCCTGGGTGGACACGCGCTCGAGCAGGGGGTCGGCGGCGATCACCACCACCCAGCCCATCGCCAGGTAGAGCCCCGTGGACAGCCACGGATGCGAGGCACGCCCGATCGCCTTCAGCGTGACGCCGATCGCGGCCAGGCCCCATACCAGTCCGAACAGCGTCCAGCCCCACGCACCGCGCAGCGCCCCGAGCGTGAACGGGGTGTAGGTGCCCGCGATCAGCAGGAAGATCGCGGAGTGATCGATGACCCGGAACACCCGCTTGGCCCTGCCCGCAGGCAGCGCGTGATAGACCGTGGAGGCCAGGTACAGCAGGATGACCGTGATCGCGAACACGACGGCGCCGGCGACGAAGCCGGCATCGCCGAGGCGGGTGGAGTGCACGATGAGGAAGGGCGCGCCGACGATCGCTGCAAGCAGCGGCAGGCCGTGGCTGATGCTGTTGGCGATCTCTTCGCCGCGCGACTGGGGACGCTCCGGACCGGCGGGGAGCAGGCGCATCTCGATGTTCACCTCAAAGCGACATCGTAATCCATCGCGGGCCTGTCCTCGTCGCCGCAGGGGGCTTGATCCCGCGCGGCCGCTCGGCGCCGCTTCGGAGGCGATCAGCTCCGGAGCCGGGGCGCGCGCAAGCGCCGCTCGGCCGTGTCGAACCCCCATTGCACGATCAGCGCGAGCAGCGCCGCCGGCGCCGCGCCGGCCAGCATCAGCGTGCTGTCGTTGACCGCCAGCCCAGCGACGATGCGCTCGCCGAGGCCGCCTGCGCCGATGAAGGCGGCGACGGTGGCGGTGCCCACGTTGATCACCGCGGCGGTCTTGACGCCGGCCAGCAGGGTGGGAGCGGCCAGCGGCAGCTCGACGTGGCGCAGCACCTGCGCCGGCCGCAGCCCGAGCGCGGCCCCGGCATGGGCAAGCCCCGGCGGCACCGCGCAGAGCCCGGCGTGGGTGTTCCGCACCACCGGCAGCAGCGCATAGACGAAGAGCGCCAGCAGCGCGGGAAGGAAGCCGATGGTGCCCAGCATCGCGATCAGGAAGGCGAGCAGCGCCAGCGAGGGCACGGTCTGCATCACGCCCACCGCCGCCATCACCGGCCCGGCGAGCGCCGGCTGCCTGAACGCGAGGATGCCCAGCGGCACGCCGGCCAGCACCGCCAGCGTGAGCGAACCGGCGACCAGCGCGAGATGCTCGGCGAGCAGGCGGCCGAGGTCCGGCGCGAGGAGCCGCGCGAGGAAGCCGGGATGCGCCGCCGGTTCGGCGCTGCCGTCTGCGCCGATGCCGCCCGAGTCGACGCCAGCGCCGCTCGTGCCGCCGCCGCGCGGCTCGCCGCCGGCGGCCGCAGGCGGACGCTCGAGGAAGCCCCGGGCCACCTCCTCGAAGCTGCGGCCGCGCAGTTCCGCCTCGGCGTTCATCGCGGTCATCGCCGCTTCGTCGATCCGCTGCGCCAGCGCGCGTGCCAGCGGCCGCTCGTCGAGAGTGGCGCGCATCAGCAGCACCGCGTCGTAGCGCGGGAAGAAGCCGAGGTCGTCGCGCAGCACCCGCAGCCGGTCGCCGGCGATGCGGGCATCCGTGGAGTAGACGTCGATGAGGTCGACCCGGCTCAGGGCGAGCGCCTCGTACGCCAGGCCGTGGTCCAGTCCGCGCCCCGGCGACTGCGGCAGTCCGTAGGCCTTCTTCAGCCCGGGCCAGCCGTCGGCGCGCGCGAGGAACTCGTGCGAGAGCCCGAAGCGCAGCGTCTTCGACTGCTCCTGCGGCAGCCGCGAAAGCGCCGAGATCGAGTCGATGCCGAGGCGCAGCGCATCGCTCTCGCGCATCGCGAGCCCGTAGGTGTTGTTGAAGCCCAGCGGCACCGCCGCCTTCAGGCCGCGCGGCGCCAGCCTGCGGTTCAGTTCCTCGAACGTCATTGCGGAAGCCGTCTCCGCGTCCAGGCCGAGCAGCTCGCGGGCGATGGTGCCGGTGTACTCCGGGTAGACGTCGACTTCGCCCGCGGCCAGCGCCTGCGCCAGGATGCCCGTGTTGCCCAGGCCCTGCCGGTGCCGCGCGGGGATGCCCTCGCGCAGCAGCGCCTGCCGCACCAGCTCGCCCAGCAGGTAGCTCTCGGTGAAGCGCTTGGAGCCGACGGTGATCGGGGCGGCGGCCCCGGCTTCCCGGCTGGACGCGGCCACGGAGGGAGCCGTGCCGGCGGCGGCGCCTGCGGGCTTTGCCAGGGCCAGACCCAGGCCCAGGCAAAGCCAGGCCATCAACGCTGCCAGCAAGGCGCGGCCGGGAACCCGTGAAGGGAGGCGTCCCCTCACGGGAATCTCAGGCGGCAAAGGCCTTGCGCAATGCCGGTCTGGCCAGCGGCCGCTCGGCGCAGGCGACCACGATCAGTCCCACACCACCGGGCCCTTGGCCGCGTACCAGCGCTCCATGCGATCCGCCACCGCGGCCTCGACCTTCGCGCGCTTGACCTTCATGGTGGGGGTCAGCAGCCCGTTCTCCACGGTCGGCGGGTTGCCGCTCACCACCAGCATCTTCAGCTGCTCGTAGTCAGCGACCTGGGAATTGACCCGCTGCAGCAGCTCGGCGAGCTCGCGCTCGACGCGCTCGCGCACGCCCGGCTCGCCCAGCGACGGGCGGATCTCCTCCGAGAGCGTGACCAGCGCGTAGGCCGCCGGCTGGCCCACGCCCGAGACCATCGACATCTCGATCAGCGGGCTCTCGCCGAGCAGGTTCTCGATGGGCGCCGGCGCCACGTACTTGCCCTTCGCGGTCTTGAACAGCTCCTTGGCGCGGCCGGTGAGCTTGAGCAGGCCCTGCGCGTTGCGCTCGCCGAGGTCGCCGGTGCGGAAGAAACCGTCCTGGGTGAAGGACTCGGCGGTCAGTTCGGGCTGCTTGTAGTAGCCCACCATCTGCCCGGGGGACTTGATCAGCACCTCGCCGTCGTCGCTGATCTTCACCTGCACGCCGGGATAGGGGATGCCGACGTAGCCGGGCGCATGCGCGTTCTCGCGCGAAACGTGCGAGTAGGCGAAGTCCTCGGTCATCGCGTAGCCCTCCATCAGGTTCAGGCCCAGCCGGTGGTACCAGGCGATGATCTCCGGCGGGATCGGTGCCGAGCCGCTGCCGGCCAGCCGGACCTGGTCCAGGCCCAGGCCGTCGAGGATCTTGCGGCGCACGATGTTGTTCAGGATGGGGATCTTCAGCAGCAGGTCGAGCTTCTTCTGCGGCATCTTGTGCTGCACGCCGTGCTGGAACTTGACCCACAGCCGCGGCACCGAGATGAAGAGCGTGGGCCGCGCGCGGCGCACGTCCTGCACGAAGGAGTCGAGCGTCTCGGCGAAGAACACCTTGGAGCCGGAGACGAAGGACGCGGACTCGATGAACGCGCGCTCGAACACGTGTGCCAGCGGCAGGTAGGAGATCAGCCGGTCCTGGGGAGTGAAGCGCTCGCTGGTGACGATGCCCTCGGCGGCCGCGGACACGCCGCCGAACGCGTGCATCGCGCCCTTGGGCGTGCCGGTGGAGCCGGAGGTGTAGATGATCATCGCCAGCTCGTCCGCCCGGCGCTGCACCCGGCCCTGGATCGGCTGCGTGCGGGCGACGATGTCGTCCCAGCGGTCGTACGGTGTGTCGGGCGCCAGCGGCAGGGCGATGCGCGGCATGCCCTCCGGGACGCCGGGCGCCTGCCTGGGCCAGTCGTCGAGCTTGCCGACGAACAGCAGCTTGGCGTCGCTGTGCTCGAGCACGTAGCGCACGGTGTCGGGCCCCTCGGTGGGGAAGATCGCCACCGTGGTGCCGCCGGCCATCCAGATCGCGAGCTCGGCGATGAAGAAGTGAGCGCAGTTCTTCGAGAGCATCCCGACGTGGTCGCCCTCGCCGATGCCCGCGCTGCGCAGGTGGGCCGCCATGCGGCGGGCCTGGTCCACGACCTGGCCCCAGGTGTACTCCACCGTCTTCCCGCCGTCGTAGGGCTGCACGAGGTAGACGCGGTCGGGGTCGTCGCGTTCATGGTCGAACACGTAATCGAGGATCAGCTTCTGCTCGGCCATGCGTGTCTCCATCTCCGGTGTCGGGTTCCGCGCTAGCGTACCCGTACCGCGCGCGCCCACCAAGCAGGGAGAATCACCGGGGTCAGTCGAAGCTGCGGCCCTCGCCGCGCTCCTCGTGCGTGACCCCGTCGCGGATGTGATAGATCCGCCGGAAAGTGGGGATGATCTTCTCGTCGTGGGTGACCACGATGATCGCGGTGTCGAACCTGCGCGCCATGTCGTTGAGGATGCGGATCACCGCCATCGCGCGCTCCGAGTCCAGCGGCGCGGTTGGCTCGTCGGCCAGGATCACCGGCGGCCGGTTCACCAGGCCGCGCGCGATCGCCACGCGCTGCTGCTCTCCGCCCGAGAGCTGCGAGGGCATCGCCTGCGCGCGGTGGGCCACGTCCAGCGCGCCGAGCAGATCCAGGGCGCGGGCGCGGGCTTCGGCGTTGGGCACGCCGGCCAGCATCGGCAGCAGGGCGACGTTGTCGGTCACGTCGAGGAAGGGGATCAGGTAGGGCGCCTGGAACACGAAGCCGATCCGGTCGCGCCGCAGCGCGCGCAGGTCGCTCACCTTCCAGCCGTCGTCGTAGATGGTCTCGTCGCCCAGGGTCATGCGACCGGCCGTGGGGCTGATCACCGCGCCCAGGCATTTCAGCAGCGTGCTCTTGCCCGAGCCCGACGGGCCGATCAGCCCGACCACCTCGCCGGGCGCAACCACCATGTTGACGTCCTTGAGCGCGTCGACCGCGGTGTCGCCCTGGCCGTAGCGCTTGCGTACGCCTTCGATGCGGATGCCGTGGCCGGCCATCTCAGCCTCCGATCGCCTCGGCCGGGTCCACCCGCAGCGCCATGCGGATCGCCACCAGGCTCGCCAGCACGCAGATCGCCATCACCGCCAGGAAGCCGGCGATCGAGTCCGCCGGCATCAGCAGCACGTACTTGGGAAAATACGGGGCGGAGAAGGTGGCGGTGATCTTGCCGACCACGAAGCCGATCGCGCCCAGCGCCACAGACTGCTGCAGGATCATCCAGGCGATCGTCCGGTTGCGCGTGCCGATCAGCTTGAGCACGGCGATCTCGCGGATCTTGTCCATGGTCAGCGTGTAGATGATGAAGGCGACGATGGCGGCGCTGACGATCGCCAGGATCGCGAGGAACATGCCGATCTGCTTCGAGGAGGTGGCGATCATCTTGCCGGTGAGGATTCCTTCCATCTGCGCGCGGTCGTAGACCTGCAGGCGCATCCATCGGCGGATCGGCTCGGCCACCTCGGCGGGCTCGAAGCCCGGGCGCAGCTGGACCAGGATGGCGTTGACGAAGGCGTTGGTGGTCTGAGAGGCGGTCACCGCCTCGAGCAGGCCGGGGACGCCGGGACGGTCGAAGGCAGGGTTGGCGGCGGTGCGCCGGCGCTGCATGAGGATGGCGTCGTTGTCCTTCAGGAACTGCGCCTGCTGGGCGTCCTTCAGCGGGATGAACACCATCGGGTCGCCGCCCGAGGAGACCATCCGGCGGGTCAGCCCGACCACCGTGTAGTGGCTGCGGCGCACCTTGATGCGGTCGCCGATCGCGAAGCCGGTGGCCACGTCCGCGACCGCCTCGTAGTGGCCGCGTACGAGATGCCGGCCGGCCACCAGGTGGGGCGGCCAGCCGGGGCTGCCCGGGCCGTCCGCGCTCACGCCGCTGATCATCGCGCGCACGTCGCGTTCACCCTGGCGCACCTGCATGGTCAGGTAGGTGACGTTGGCGGCCCGGGCGACTCCGGGCATGGCGGCGACGCTGCGCCAGAGGTCGTCCGGCACGCTGGACGACTCCGCGTACGGGCCCAGCGTGTCCTTCTGCACCACCCAGAGATCCGCGCCGCTGTTGTCGAGCAGCACCCGGGCGTCGTCGACCATGCCCCGGTAGACGCCGGCCATGATCAGCGTGACGCCGATCAGCAGGCCGAGACCGATGCCGGTGAAGACGAATTTCCCCCAGGAATGGAGGATGTCCCGCCCGGCCAGGCTGATCATCTGGCGGCTCCCGGCAGGCGGTCGACGATCTGGATGCGGCTGCGTGCGGACAGGGTCTTCTCGCTGTAGACAACCACCCGGTCGCCGGCGGCCAGGCCGCTGACCTGCACCCGGCCGTCGAGGTCGCGCGCGATCGGCTCGACGGCAGCGAACTCCAGCCCGTCGCCGGCCAGGCGCCAGACGCCCAGCACGCCTTCCACCCGCCTGAGGGCCGCGTTCGGAACCACCGGCGCCGCGGGACGTGCCCCCAGGGCGACGGTGACCTCGGCGAGTTCGCCCAGCGGAGGAATCTGCGCCGAAAGCTCCGGCGAGCCCGTCTTTGCGAGCATCTCCTCGGTGATCGAATCGGCGCGCGGCTCGATCCTGAGCACGGTGCCCGCAAGGGTTTCCGCGGGGCGGGAGCGGAGCACGATCCGCGCGGGGAGTCCGGCCTGCAGGCCCGCGGCGCTGACCTGGTCGAAGCGCGTGTCCACCCATAGGCTGGCGGGATCGACGATCTGCACCACCGACTGGCCGGCGACCACGGTGCTGCCGGGCTCGGCCGAGCGCTCCACCACCAGGCCGTCGACCGGCGCGACCAGGTCCAGGCTGGATCGCTGCGCCACGGCCGCGCGGCGCTCGGCGCCGGCGCGCGCCAGCTCCTGCTGCGCGCCCGCCAGTGCGGTCTCCAGGACCTCGCGCTCCTGGCGCTTGGCGGCGTACACCTCCTCGGTGGTGGCACGCTGGGCGAACAGCCGCTGGTAGCGCAGCTCCTGCGAACGGGCGAAGTCGAGCCTTGCGCGTGCCTCGTTCAGGCCGGCCTGCGCGCGCTGCTGCGCGGCTTCCTGCGCGCGGATGCGGTCGGAGAGTTCCACCGGTTCCATCGCGCCCACCGCCTGGCCCGCACGCACCCGGTCGCCGACGTGGACGTCCACCCGCGCCACGCGGCCGGCCAGCGTCGGCCCGATGCGGTAGGTGAAGCGCGCCTGCACGGTGCCGATGCCGAACAGCGCCGGCGACACCGATTCCTCGGCGACCGTGGCCACCACGACCGGCACCGGCGCCAAGGGCCCTGAACGCAGGCCGACCCAGGCGAACAGCAGGAGCATCGGCAGCAGGACGGCGACCAGCACCAGGGTCTTGCGGCTGACCGGCGGCAGCGTCATTTGCAGGCTCCTGTTCCGCGGCGATAGATGTCGAAGATGGCGGGCGCCTGCGCGCGGATCCGGCCGATGTCGCCCGCGATCAGCGATTGCATGGCGAGGCCCTGCACCGCGCCGATGAAGGCCACGACGGCGTCTCCGGTGTGCAGGCCGGCGCGCAGCCCGCCGCGCTCCCGCAGCCGCTCCAGCAGGGCGGCGATGCGGGCGCCATAGGCTTCGAGCAGGGTCCGGGCGATGCGCTTGGCCGGGGTGTCCTCGGCGCGCTGAAGCTCCCCGATCAGCAGCCGCGGCACACCGGGATGCTCCGCGATGAACGCGACGTGGGCCATGAACATCGCCTCGAGTGCAGCCATCGGGTCCAGGGCCTCGTCCCGGGCCGCGTCGAGCCGAACCGTCAGTCGGTCGGCCACCCACTCCATCACCGCCTCCAGCAGCGCCTCCTTGGAGGGGAAGTGGCGAAAGATCGCGCCCTGGGTCAGTCCCATGCGCCTGGCGATGGCGGCCGTGGTGATGTCGGAGGGGTTCTGCTCGGCGGCCAGCCCGAGCACCGCCTCCACGGTGATCTCGCGGCGCGCTTCGGCGGGCAGGTGCGGGCGGGGAGATGTCATCGGATCTAAAAGATAGTAATTACTCGCTATCTTCTGTCCAGGCTTCGGCAGTGTCAAGGACGCGTCTTCAGCGATCGAGCCCTTCGATGGGCGCGGCGCGCGATCATCCCTGCGGCGAACCGGGGGCTTCAGGTAAGGTTGCGCCGTGACGGAACGGCGTGAACAAGGAATCGGCTCCGGCGGGCGCGCGCCCGATCTCTGGCGCTTCGTGCCGCTGGAGGCCTACGCGCGGCCAGAGGCCCCGGCCGGCAGCCGTGCTGCCCAGGCCTGGGAGTCGTTCCGCAAGACGATCCGGCGCAGCGTCGGCGCGGACGAAGCGCCTGCCAGGCAGGAGCAGGATCTCAGCAGGCTGCCCGAGGTGCGGCTCGCGCATCTGGTCCACCCGATCGACTGGTCGCATGCCTCGCGTGCCCTCGATCATGCGCTGGCCGAGGAGGCGGCGCCCCAGGGTCCCGGGGTGCGATTCGTGATCGGGCAGCCGCAATGCGGGCACGCCGAGGTCGTCCAGGGCTGGGCTGCGCGTCACGGCGCGCGGGTGCTGGAGGCGCCGGATGCGCGCGAGATCCTCGCCGGCGGCGGCCGCTGGCTGGAGGAATGGAGGCCGGCGGAGGGCACCTGGGCGCTGCCCCGGCTCGAGCACTGCTTCCTTCGCCACGCGGCCGGGCTGTCGCTGGTGCGACGGCTGCTCGAGGTGGTGGCCGACGGACGGGCCGGCGAGGGCGTGATCGCATGCGACAGCTGGGCCTGGGCCTACCTTGAACGCGTCTGGCCGGTGCCCCAGCGCAGGGCGCTGACGCTGCAGGCCTTCGACGGCGAGGCACTGTCGGCGCTGTTCGCGCGGCTGGCGGCGCCGCGCAGGCGGCGGCTGCGCTTTCGCAATGCGCATTCCGGGCGGGAGACTCTGGCGGTGCCCAGGGACGACGATTCGGTCGGCGAGCAGATCCTGAGCCTGGCGGCGCACTGCCGGGGCAACCCCGGCGTCGCCTGGTCCTACTGGCGGAGCAGCCTGCGGGCCGAGCCCGAGGAGGCCGGCGAAGACTTCGACGACGAGGAGGCGCCGGCCGCTGCCGCGGACGGCGCAGCCGCGGCGCCGGGGGCGCGCCAGGAAGTGGTCTGGGTGTCGGCGCACCTGGAGGAGCCCGATCTGCCGCTGGAGGGCGCCGACGACGTCGCGCTGCTGCTCCAGGCGCTGCTGCTGCACGGCGGCCTGTCCGAGAAGGCGTTCGAAACGGTGCTGCCGATGTCTGCCGCGCAGGCGACGGCGCTCGCGCTCAGGCTGCAGCAGCAGGGGGTGATCGAGCGCCGCGACGGGCGCTGGTCGGTCGCCGC
>JBKHVS010000097.1:0-12037 GCA_046569945.1 Gammaproteobacteria bacterium
AGCGCCTGCTGGAAGCTGGTCTGCGCGCGCGCGCCGTGCTGCGCGCGCAGCGCGGCGAGGTTGCGCGAGATGCCCATCACCGCACCGTGCTCGTCGACCAGCCGGAAGTTCGCGAACAGGTGCGCCGGCACGGTCTCGAGCTTGAAGTCGGACGCCTGGGCGCGCACCTGCAGGGTCTCGCGAAGGTCCTCGAGGAGCGCGTCGACCAGCGGCCCCACGGCCCCTTCCGCCAGGCGCTGCGTCCAGCGTGCGACGAATCCTTCGGCGTATTCGGGCAGCGGCACCACGTGCCTGCGCAGCTTCTGCGGCAGCGACTTCAGCAGCGCCGCGACCTTGTCCTTCAGCATGCCGGGCACCAGCCATTCGCAGCGCACCGCATCGACCTGGTTCAGCGCGTGGATCGGCACGGTCAGCGTGAGGCCGTCGTCGCCTGCGCCCGGGTCGAAGCGGTAGGCCGCGTCGAACTGGATGCCGCGCATCGCCAGGCGCCGGGGGAAGGCGTCGCTCGACACGCCCGCGGCGTCCTTGCGCAGCAGCTCGTCGCGCGACAGCTTCAGCAGGCCGGCATCCGCGCGCACCGCCTCGCGGTACCAGGCCTCGAGCGTCGCTCCCGAATGCACGTCGGCCGGCACGCGCGCATCGAACCAGTCGTACAGCCAGTGCTCGTCGACCAGCAGGTCGGGCCGCCGGATCTGCTGCTCCATCCGTCGGATCTCGGCGACCAGCCTGCGGTTGTGCTGGAAGAAGGCCAGCTGCGAGTCCCAGTCGCCGGCCACCAGCGCCTCGCGGATCAGCAGCTCGCGCGCGAGCTTCGGGTCGCGCGGCCCGTAGTGGACCCGGCGCTGCGCGTAGACGGTCAGCCCGTAGAGCACGCCGCGCTCCATCGCCACCACCTGCCCGGCCTTCTTCTCCCAGTGGGGCTCGCTGTACGAGACCTTGATCAGGTGCTTCGCCGCCTTCTCGATCCAGTCGGGCTCGATGCGCGCCACGGTGCGCGCGTAGAGCCTGCCGGTGTCGACCAGCTCGGCGGCCATCAGCCAGCGCGGCGCCTTCCTGGCCAGCGCCGAACCCGGATGGATGTGGAAGCGCGTCTGGTGCGTGCCCTGGTAGCCGCCCTCTTCGCCCGGGTTGAATCCCAGGTTGCCCAGCATCCCGGTGAGCAGCGCGCCGTGCAGCTGCTCGTGGGTTGCCGGCGTGGCGTTCGGCTTCCAGTGCATTCCCGCCACGGCCTCGGACAGCTGGGAGTGCACGTCCGCCCACTCGCGCAGCTTGCGCGGCGACAGGAACTCGCGCTCCAGCCGCTGCTGCAGCTGGCGGTTGGTCTCCTTCTCGGACTGCGCCTGCTGCCAGTAGTCCCACAGCTTCACCCAGCCGGTGAAGTCCGACTTCTCGTCGGCGAAGCGCTTGTGCTGCTGGTCGGCGGCCTGCTGCGCGTCCATCGGACGCTCGCGCGGATCCTGCACCGAGAGGCCGGCGGCGATGACGAGCATCTCGCGCAGGCAGTGCGCATCGCGCGCGGCCAGCAGCATGCGGCCGATGTGCGGGTCGACCGGCAGGCGCGCAAGCTGCCGGCCCACCTCGGTGAGCCGGTTGCGCTCGTCGACCGCGTTGATCTCGTGCAGCAGCGCGTAGCCGTCGGCGATCGCCTTGCGCGGCGGCGGATCCAGGAAGGGGAAGGCGTCGATGTCGGCCAGCCGCAGCGCCTTCATCTGCAGGATCACGCCCGCCAGCGAGGAGCGCAGGATCTCGGGGTCGGTGAACCGGGGCCGGCCCGCGAAGTCCTGCTCCGAGTAGAGCCGGATGCACACGCCGTTCATCACGCGCCCGCAGCGGCCAGCGCGCTGGTTTGCCGCCGCCTGCGACACCGGCTCGATCTGCAGCTGCTCGACCTTGCTCCGGTAGCGGTAGCGCTTGACCCGCGCGGTTCCGGTGTCGACCACGTAGCGTATTCCCGGCACCGTCAGCGAGGTCTCCGCGACGTTGGTGGCGAGCACGATGCGGCGCCCGTTCGACTTCGAGAACACCCGCTGCTGGTCGGCCGCCGACAGGCGCGAGAACAGCGGCAGCACCTCGACCGGGCCGCGCGCGAGCGACGCCCCGCCCCGCCCGGCCTGGGCGCGGGCGTGGGCGCGGCGCAGGTGGTCGGCGACGTCGCGGATCTCCCGCTCGCCGGGCAGGAAGACCAGCACGTCGCCCGGCTGCTCGCGCCAGAGCTCGTCGATCGCCTCCTCGATGCGCGAAGGCAGGTCGGTCTCGTCGTCGTCGTCGCGCTGCTCATCGTCGAAGCTGCGGTAGCGCATCTCCACCGGATACAGCCGCCCGGACACCTCCACCACGGGCGCCGGCCGGCCCTCGCGCCCGAAGTGCGCCGCGAAGCGGTCGGCGTCGATAGTCGCCGAGGTGATCACCAGCTTGAGATCGTCGCGGCGCGGCCCCTCGACGAGCTGCTTCAGGTAGCCGAGCAGGAAGTCGATGTTCAGGCTGCGCTCGTGCGCCTCGTCGACGATGATGCTGTCGTACTGGCGCAGCTGCGGGTCGTGCAGGGTTTCGGCCAGCAGGATGCCGTCGGTCATCAGCTTGATCGACGCGCCCGCAGTGAACCTCTCGTTGAAGCGGATCTTGTAGCCGACGTTCACGCCCAGCGGCGTGCCGATCTCCTCGGCGATCCGGCGGGCCACCGAGGTGGCCGCGAGCCGGCGGGGCTGGGTGTGGCCGATCAGGCCCGCGGCGCCGCGGCCGGCCAGCCCGGCGAGGATCTTGGGAAGCTGGGTGGTCTTGCCCGAGCCGGTCTCGCCGCAGACGATGACCACCGGGTGCTCGCGCACCGCGCGCGCGATCTCGTCGCGCCGCGCGCTGACCGGGAGCGACTCTGGAAACGACAGCGGGGGCAGGGGTCGCGGTGGATGCGGCACTGCGAAATTATAATGATCGGATGGACACCTCCCCAGCGCTCCCGGCCCCCGAGCAGTTCGTCACCTGGCTGCGCGCAGTCGCGCCCTACATCCACGCCTTCAGGGGCAAGACCTTCGTCGTCGCCTTCCCCGGCGAGCTCGTGATGGCGGGCCGGCTCAACGCCCTGGTCCAGGACATCGGCCTGCTTCACGCGATGGGCATGCGCATCGTGGTCGTGCACGGCTCGAGGCCGCAGATCAACGAGCAGCTGCGCCTGCGCGGCGTGCCGGAACGCTACGAGAACGGCCTGCGCATCACCGACCCCGTGGCACTGGAGTGCGCCAAGGAGGCGTCCGGCGAAATGCGCCTCGACATCGAGGCCGCGTTCTCGCAGGGAATGCCCAACACGCCGATGGCCCACTCCGCGATCCGCGTCGTCTCGGGCAACCTGGTCAGCGCGCGGCCCGTGGGCATCGTCGACGGCATCGACTACGAGCACACCGGGCTGGTGCGCAAGGTCGACACGCAGACGATCCAGTTCGCGCTCAACGGCGGGGCGATCGCGCTGCTGTCCAACCTCGGCTTCTCCGCCACCGGCGAGGCCTTCAACCTCGGCATGGAGGACGTCGCAGCGAGCGCAGCCGTAGCGCTGGACGCGGAGAAGCTGATCTTCGTCACCGAGACCCCGGGCATCCTCGACGAGGACGGCGAGGTGATCAGCGAGGTGTCCGAGGACAGCGCGGAGCATCTGCTGTCCTCGCCCGGACGCCTGCCGACCGACGGCGCGCTCTACCTGCGCGCAGCGCTGCGCGCATGCCAGGGCGGCGTGGCGCGCGCGCACATCATCCCCTTCGACATGGACGGGAGCGTGCTGCTGGAGCTGTTCCAGCACAGCGGCGTCGGCACCATGGTGGTCGAGGAGACCCTCGAGGAGCTGCGCGAGGCAGGCCCCGACGACGTGGGCGGCATCCTGGCGCTGATCCGACCGCTCGAGGAGGACGGCACGCTGGTGCGCCGCGACCGCACGCTGATCGAGCGCGAAGTCGAGAACTTCACGGTGCTCGAACGCGACGGCGTCCTCTTCGGCTGCGCCGCGCTGTACGCCTACCCCGAGGAAGGCATCGGCGAGATGGCCTGCCTGGCCGTGAACCCGAACAGCCAGGGCAAGGGCGACGGCGAGCGCGTGCTCACCCGGATCGAGAAGCGCGCGCGCGCCGCGGGCCTCAAGCGGCTGTTCGTGCTCACCACCCGCACGATGCACTGGTTCCTCAAGCGCGGCTTCGTCGTCGCCGGCATCGACGCGCTGCCGCAGGAAAAGCGCAACCTCTACAACTGGCAGCGCCGCTCGGTGGTGCTGCTCAAGAACCTCTGATCCCCTTCCCCTGGAGACCCAATGGCGCGCACCGTGTTCTGCGTGAAGCTGCAGCGCGAGGCCGAAGGCCTCGATTTCCCGCCCTACCCCGGCGACCTCGGCAAGCGCCTGTACGAGAGCGTCTCGAAGGAGGCCTGGCAGGGCTGGCTCAAGCACCAGACCATGCTGGTCAACGAGAACCGCCTGAACCTGTCGGACCCGCGGGCCCGCAAGTACCTGGCGGCGCAGATGGAGGGATATTTCTTCGGCGAGGGCGCCGACCGGGTGGCGGGATACGTGCCGCCGGCCGGCTGAACGAGGGCGGCCTCAACCCGGGCGCGCGGCCCTCTGTTCGACGCCCTGCGGCGTGGCCACCAGCGCCACGTCCGCGGGCTCGAGCGCGAACAGCCCCACGGTGACCACGCCCGGCCACTGGGTGATCTGCGCCTCCATTCCCGCCGGATCGGCGATCCGCAGGCCGGCGACGTCGAGGATCAGCTGCCCGTTGTCGGTGACCACGCCATCGCGCGGCTTCGGCTGCCCGCCCAGCGCGCGCAGCCGCGACGCGACCAGCTCGCGCGCCATCGGGATCACCTCCACCGGCAGCGGATAGCGTCCCAGCACGTCGACCCACTTCGACTGGTCGACGATGCAGACGAAGCGCTCGCAGGCCGCAGCGACGATCTTCTCGCGCGTGAGCGCCGCGCCCCCGCCCTTGATCATCTGGAGCGCGGGGTTGATCTCGTCGGCGCCGTCGACGTAGACCGGGATCTTCCGCCCGGCAGCGAGCACCTCGTTGAGGTCGAGAACCTCGATGCCCTGCTCGCGCAGGCGCTGGCTGCTCGCCTCCGAACTGGACACGGCGCCCGCAACGCGGTCGCGGATCCGGCCGAGTTCCTCGATGAAGAGGTTCACCGTTGAGCCGCTACCCACGCCGACGAGCGCACCGGGGGTGATGTGTTCGAGCGCCGCCCGTGCGACGGCGCGTTTCAGGTCGTTCTGGTCCATGGACGGATTCTAGCGGAGCGCCCGTCGTCGTCGCCAACCGCCCGGCCGAGCAGCCGGGCATCGGGCCGACCGGACATCGAGGAGCCCCCAGGACGCGCCGACTCCCACCTCGTCACTGCGCCAGCGCGTCCGCAATCACGCCGTAGAGAAGCTCGCTGGCGCCATCCCAGACGATCTGCACGCCAAGGCAGAGCAGGATGAACGAGGACATCCTCAGGAACACGGTGGTGCCGGCCTCCCCCAGCGGCTTGAGCAGCCGCTGCGCGTAGCGGAAGGCGAAGTACAGCATCACCGCGATCAGCGACAGCGCGAGCAGCCCCCCGGCCATCCGCGAGATCGACAGCCCGAGCTTCACGTCGTGCAGCGCCACGCCGACCGTGATCGCGGCGGCGATCGAACCCGGCCCGCAGCTGATCGGAAAGGTCAGCGGGTAGAAGGCCTGGCGCATCGCCTGCTCGGAGCTGAACGCGTCGGCCATCTCGGCGCGCCTGTCGGTCGTGACGTCGGCAGCGGTCAGCAGCCTCCATGCGTTGGCGACGACGACCAGGCCGCCGCCGACCCGCACGATGGGCAGCGAGATGCCGAAGAAATCGAGAACGAAGGAGCCGATCAGCATCGACCCGGCCATCAGCGCGAACATGTTGCGCGCGATGCGCTTGGCGAGGATCACGCGGGTGGCCAGGCTGGCGCCGTCGGTGAGGCTCAGGAAGATGGGCGCGGTGGCCGCCGGGTTCAGGATCGGAAGAATCGCCGCGAGGACGAAGAGGAAACTCTTGCCGAAGGCCAGCGCCAGCGCCGCCAGATCGATGCCCATGGATCCGCCTCATGCCGCGTGGCCTGCTGCTCCGGCAAACGTGCCGCCGCACCCGTCGTGCGCGCGCCGTGGACCAGGGACCTGCGGAGTTTCGTGCGCGCTGCGCCGCGAAGCCGTTCCCGGCCGGGCGCGCCTGCGCAAGTATCAAGTGGGGTGGCTGACGGGACTCGAACCCGCGACAACCGGAATCACAATCCGGGACTCTACCAGCTGAGCTACAGCCACCACTGTGCGCGCCGCGCAACTCGCGACGCGATGAAAAACATGCTCCGGGGACCACGTGCGTCTCGTGGCCTGCCCGACAGGATTCGAACCTGTGACCCTCAGCTTAGAAGGCTGATGCTCTATCCAACTGAGCTACGGGCAGCGATTCCGTCGGACCGGAGGGCGTTGCGCCCTGGTAGTGCGCTGCCGGGAGACTGGTCGGGGCGAGAGGATTCGAACCTCCGACATCTTGCTCCCAAAGCAAGCACTCTACCAGGCTGAGCTACGCCCCGGAGGACGCGAAGTATATCGCAAGCTCGGCTCGGGCCCAAATCGGCATTCGTGGCGATGCGCGGCGACCACACCCGGCGCTGCGCCGCAGCGCCGGAACCCGTCAGGAGACGGCCTGGGCGAGCCGGTTGGCGACCCGGTGCGCGAGGCCCGCGTCGCGCGCCTCGACCATCACCCGCAGCAGCGGCTCGGTGCCCGACGGCCGGATCAGGATGCGGCCCGCGTCGCCGAGCTCGGCCTGCGCAGCGAGCTGCTCGCGCTGCAGCGCGGGATGGCGCTCCCAGTCGAAGCCCCTGGCGATCGTGACGTTCACCAGCGTCTGGGGGAACAGCACCAGGTCCTCGGTGAGCTCCGGCAGGCTCTTGCCGCTGCGCCGGATCGCCGACAGCACCTGCAGCGCACTGATGGTGCCGTCGCCGGTGCTGTGGTTGTCCAGGCACAGCAGGTGTCCTGAGCTCTCGCCGCCGTAGAGCCAGCCGCGCGCATGCATGCGCTCGAGCACGTAGCGGTCGCCCACCTTGGCGCGCTCGAAGCCGACGCCCAGGCGCGCGAAGGCCTGCTCGAGCGCCAGGTTCGACATCAGCGTGCCGACCGCCCCCGCAACCGGGCCGCGCGACAGCCGCTCCCGCACGATGACGTAGAGCAGCTGGTCGCCGTTGTAGTCGCGGCCTTCGGCGTCGACCATCATCAGCCGGTCGGCGTCGCCGTCGACCGCGATGCCGACGTCGGCGCGATGCTCGAGCACGGCGGCGCGCAGCGCCTCCAGGTGGGTGGCGCCGACGCCGTCGTTGATGTTGGTCCCGTTCGGGCTCGCGCCGATGGTGATCACCTCGGCGCCGAGCTCATGGAAGACATGGGGAGCGGTCTGGTAGGCGGCGCCATGCGCGCAATCGACCACCAGCTTCATCCCGCGCAGGTCGAGCGCGGCCGGGAAGGAGCTCTTGCAGAACTCGATGTAGCGGCCGGCGGCATCGTCGATGCGCCGCGCCTTGCCCAGCAGGTCCGAGCGGACGCAGCCGATCGGCGCCTCCAGCGCCGACTCGATGCGCTCCTCGAGGGCGTCGGGCAGCTTGTTGCCGTCGCCGGAGAAGAACTTGATCCCGTTGTCGTCATAGGGGTTGTGCGACGCGCTGATCACCACGCCCGCGGTGAGCCTCAGCGCCCGGGTCAGGTAGGCGACGCCGGGGGTGGGCAGCGGCCCGGACAGCAGCACGTCGACGCCCGCCGAGGAGAAGCCGGCCTCCAGCGCGGCCTCGAGCATGTAGCCCGAGATGCGCGTGTCCTTGCCGATCAGCACGGTGGGCCGGCCGTTCTCGCGCCCCGCCAGCACCCGCCCGGCCGCATGGCCCAGCCTCAGCACGAAATCCGGCGTGATCGGCGCCTCGCCGACCCTGCCACGAACCCCATCGGTTCCGAAGTATCTGCGTCCCATTTCAGCCCTCGATCGCCTGCCAGACGGCAAGCGCGTCCTTCGTTTCGGCAACGTCGTGAACCCTCACGATCGCAGCCCCCCGGTGTACCGACGCCAGCGCGGCAGCCACGCTGCCCGCCATGCGATCGCCCACGCCCCGCCCCGTGACCTGGCCGATCATGGACTTGCGCGACACCCCCAGCAGCAGCGGGAAACCCAGGCCGGCCAGCGCGGGCAGCCCGCGCAGCAGGCTCAGGTTGTGGTCCAGGTTCTTGCCGAAGCCGATGCCCGGGTCGAGCACGATCCGCTCCCGCGCGACACCGCAGGCAAGCAGCGCCGACACCCGATCCTGCAGGAAAGCGCTCACCTCCGCCACGACGTCGCGATAGACGGGCGCCTGCTGCATCGTCGACGGCTCGCCCAGCATGTGCATGACGCACAGTCCCGCGGTGCCGCCTGCAACCGCCTCCAGCGCACCAGGCGCACGAAAGCCGGCCACGTCGTTGATCATGTCTGCGCCCGCGTCCAGCACGCCGCACATCACGCCCGCATGGCGCGTGTCCACCGACAGGGGCCGGCCGCAGTCGCGCAGCGCCTCGAGCACCGGCAGCACGCGGCCGAGTTCCTCGGCCTGCCCCACCGCAGCGGAGCCCGGGCGGGTGGATTCCCCGCCGATGTCGAGCATGTCGGCGCCGTCGTCGAGCAGGCGGCGCGCATGTTCGATCGCCGCGTCGGCCGCGAGGTAGCGGCCGCCGTCCGAGAAGGAATCCGGCGTGGCGTTGACGATGCCCATCACCAGCGGACGCGAGAGATCGAGCTCGAAGCGGCCGCAGCGCAGCGTCTTGGGCATCCTGGCCGGAGGAGTCATGCGATGGTCAGGGCAGAACGGCAAGCGGCGGGAAGACCCGCCGCTTGCCGTGGGAGTGCTGCGCGCCTCAGGCGGCAGGCGCAGCCGGGGCGTTGGGCGCCACGCCGGTGGGCGCCGAGGCGCTGCCGCCCCCGCCTGCATTGCCGCCCGAGGTCTCCTTGGGCGGACGGGGTTCGCGGCCCGCGCAGATGTCGTCGATCTGGTCGCTGTCGAGGGTCTCCCACTCGAGGAGCGCCTTCGCCATGATCTCGACCTTCTCCCGGTTGTCCTCGAGGATCTTCCGCGCCACCGCATACTGCTCGTCGATGATGCGCCGGATCTCGCTGTCGACCTTGCGCATGGTCTCTTCCGAGACATGGGTGGTCTTGGTGATCGAGCGCCCGAGGAAGACCTCGCCTTCGTTCTCGGCGTAGACCATCGGGCCCATCACGTCGCTCATGCCGTAACGCGTGACCATGTCGCGCGCGATGGCCGTGGCGCGCTCGAAGTCGTTGGAGGCGCCGGTGGTCATCTGGTTCATGAACACCTCCTCCGCGATGCGCCCGCCGAAGAGCACCGCGATGGTGTTCAGCATGCGCTCGCGATCCATGCTGTAGCGGTCCTCGACGGGCAGCTGCATGGTGACGCCCAGCGCCCGGCCGCGCGGGATGACGGTGACCTTATGGACCGGGTCGGTCTTGGGCAGCATCTTCGCGACGATGACGTGGCCGGACTCGTGGTACGCGGTGTTGCGGCGCTCGTCCTCGGGCATCACGATGGAGCGGCGCTCGGCGCCCATGATGATCTTGTCCTTGGCGCGCTCGAAGTCGATCATTTCGACGAGGCGGGCGGCACGGCGGGCGGCGAACAGCGCGGCCTCGTTGACGAGGTTGGCTAGATCGGCGCCCGAGAAGCCCGGCGTGCCGCGCGCGATGATCTCGGCGCGAACGTCCGCACCGATCGGCACCTTGCGCATGTGCACCGTGAGGATCTGCTCGCGGCCGCGGATGTCCGGCAGCGGCACCACCACCTGGCGGTCGAAGCGGCCGGGACGCAGCAGCGCGGGGTCGAGGACGTCGGGACGGTTGGTGGCGGCGATGACGATGACGCCCTGCCCGGTCTCGAAGCCGTCCATCTCGACCAGCAGCTGGTTCAGCGTCTGCTCGCGCTCGTCGTTGCCGCCTCCCAGGCCCGCGCCGCGCTGGCGGCCCACCGCATCGATCTCGTCGATGAACAGGATGCAGGGCGCGTGCTTCTTGGCGTTCTCGAACATGTCGCGGACGCGCGCGGCGCCCACGCCGACGAACATCTCGACGAAGTCGGAACCCGAGATCGAGAAGAAGGGAACCTTGGCCTCGCCGGCGATGGCGCGGGCGAGCAGCGTCTTGCCGGTGCCCGGCGAACCGACCATCAGGACGCCGCGCGGGATGCGCCCGCCCAGCTTCTGGAAGCGGGAGGGATCGCGCAGGAAGTCGACCAGTTCCTGCACCTCTTCCTTGGCCTCGTCGCAGCCGGCGACGTCGGCGAAGGTGATGGTGTTGTTGGACTCGTCGAGCAGGCGTGCGCGCGACTTGCCGAAGGAGAACGCGCCGCCGCGCCCTCCGCCCTGCATCTGGCGCATGAAGAAGACCCAGACCCCGATGAGCAGCAGCATGGGGAACCAGGACACGAAGATGTTGAGGAGCAGCGACTGCTCCTCCTCGGGCTTGGCGTTGACCTGGACGCCGTACTTCATCAGGTCGCCGACCATCCAGGGATCGCTGGGCGAGTAGACGACGTAGGCGCGGTTGTCCTTGGCGCGGACCCTGAGCGTTCGACCGTCGATGGTGACGCCTTCGACGCGGCCGTCCCTGGCTTCCGCCATGAACTGGGAATACGGCATGTCGCCGCCGCGCACCTGACGGGTGTCGAACTGCTTGAAGACGGTGAACAGGACCAGTGCAATGACCAGCCAGACCGCCGCCTTCGAGAAAACGTTGTTCACAGATTCCGCTCCTTTTGCAGCTCTTCGATTCTACGCAGATTGGGGCGCAAGTGCCAGCCGCAAGTGCGGTATAAGTCGTTGATCCGTATGGACCTTACAGATCACTTCGCCTTGAGGCCCCGGCCGAGCAGATAGGTCTCGGCCGACTTGTCGCGCGAGGCCTTCGGCTTTCGCGGCGCAACGGTCACGAAATGCTTCTTGAAAAGGGCCACCAGCTGGCTGTAGCCGCTGCCGTGGAAGCACTTGACCAGCAGGGCACCGTCCGGCTTGAGGTGATGGATCGCGAAGTCCACCGCGAGCTCGATCAGGTCGGCCATCCTGGCCGAGTCCGCCGCCGCGACCCCCGACAGGTTCGGCGCCATGTCCGAGACGATCAGGTCGACCGGGCGGGCGCCGAGGCTGCGCTGCAGTTCCTCGAGCACCTCGGCCTCGCGGAAATCTCCCTGGATGAACTCGACGTCGGCCACCGGCTCCATCGGCAGCAGGTCCAGTGCCACGATCCGTCCGTCGATGCCGCCGCCCGGAACCGCGAGCCGCTCGCGCAGGACCTGGCTCCACGCCCCCGGCGCCGAGCCGAGGTCCACGATCGTGTCGCCCCGGCGGATCAGCCGGTCCTGCTCGTCGATCTCGATCAGCTTGAAGGCGGCGCGGGAACGGTAGCCGCGCTGCTGCGCCTGCTTCACGTAAGGATCGTTCAGGTGCTGGGCCAGCCACGCCTTGTTCAGCTTCTTCTTCTTGGCCATCGGGTTCCCGAGGGAGGAGCAATCGGCGATTATCGCCCGGGGCCGGGCTCTTGCTGTAGCATGCGCGCATGCAATCGACCGACCCCCTCGAACACGCGCCCGTCCTCACCCCCGGCGAGCGCAAGGAGCTCCGGGCCCGCGCCCACCACCTGGACCCGGTGGTCATGATCGGCGAGGCCGGCCTCACCGAGTCCGTGCTCGCGGAAGCCCGGCGCGCGATCGAGGTTCACGAGCTGATCAAGATCCGCGTGTTCGGCGACGATCGCGAATTGCGCCAGTCGATGATGACGCAGTTGTGCGAGGCACTGGCCTGCGCACCGGTCCAGATGATCGGCAAGCTGCTGGTGGTGTACCGACCCAGGCCGGCCGAGGCCCCGTCCCGGCCGCGCGGCCCGCACGTCCCCAAGAAGGCGGCCGCCATCGGCAAGACCGCTGCGCCGCGCAGCGCGCGCAGGCCGACCGCCGCGAAAGCCGCCGCCGACCCCGCTCCAC
>JBKHVS010000098.1:0-11991 GCA_046569945.1 Gammaproteobacteria bacterium
ACGCCGGGCTGATGGCCGGGGTGCCGGTGCGGCTGGTCACCGATCCGGCGCTGGGTCTGCTGGGCGCCGGCGCGCTGGCCTGCGGGCAGGCGCGGGTGCTGGGCACGGGGCGCTGAGCGCAGGTGCTGAGCACGGGGCGCTGAGCGCAGGGCGCAGGGCGGCGCCGCTTCCAGCGCCGGAAGCCGGGCTCCGAACCCGCCACCTGCGGCTCCTGGCGGCCGCGCCGGCCTTTCTCCACGCTGCCGTCATGCGGATCGGGTAGGCTGTGCAACGGAGGAGGGGCGCGCGGTTCCGCGCATCCGCATCGCGGCCGCGCGCCGCTGCAGGCTTCGGAGAACGGTCGGATGGACGAGGGCAGGCGGGGCAGGCGAGGGGGGCGCGGCGACGACGGATGGCGCTTCGCCAGCGAGCTGACGCGCGACGCGTACGCGATGGTGCTGGCAGGCGGGCGAGGCAGCCGGCTGCATCAGCTCACCGACTGGCGGGCGAAGCCGGCCGTGCCTTTCGCCGGCAAGTTCAGGATCATCGACTTCACCCTGTCGAACTGCGTGAACTCCGGCGTGCGGCAGATCGGCGTCGCCACCCAGTACAAGGCGCAGAGCCTGATCCGGCACCTTCAGCGCGCCTGGAGCTTCCTGGACGGACGTTTCGGGGATTTCGTCGACATCATGCCGGCCCAGCAGCAGGTCGAGCAGAACTGGTACCAGGGCACGGCCGACGCGGTCTACCAGAACCTGGGTGCGATCCGGGATGCGCGGCCGCGCCACGTGCTGGTGCTGTCGGGCGACCACGTCTACAAGATGAACTACGAGAAGCTGCTCGCCTTCCACGACCGCAAGGGCGCCGACATCACGGTGGCCTGCATCGAGGTGCCGCTGGCGCAGGCCAGCGCCTTCGGCGTGATGAGCGTCGATAGCGACGGGCGGATCGACGCCTTCACCGAGAAGCCGGCGTCCCCCGCGCCGATGCCCGGCCGGCCGGACACCGCGCTGGTCAACATGGGGGTCTACGTGTTCAGCGCGGAGTTCCTCTTCGAGCAGCTCCAGCGCGACGCCGCCGATCCCGGCTCTTCGCACGACTTCGGCCACGACCTCATCCCGCATGCGGTCCGTCACCACCGCGCGTACGCCCAGCCATTCTCCGAGAGCTTCGCCGGCGCGCCGGGCTCGCTGCCCTACTGGCGCGACGTGGGCACCATCGACGCGTACTGGAGCGCGAACATGGAGCTGACCGGCATCACGCCGGAGCTGAACCTCTACGACGAAGACTGGCCGGTCTGGACCTACCAGGAGCAGACGCCGCCGGCGAAGTTCGTCTTCGACGACGAGCACCGGCGGGGCATGGCGATCGATTCCATGGTGGCGGGCGGCACCATCATCAGCGGAGCGATCGTGCGGCGCTCGATGCTGTTCACCCGGGTTCGGGTGCACAGCTTCGCGTCGGTCGAGGATTCGGTGCTGCTGCCGAAGGTGGAGGTCGGGCGCAACTGCGTGGTGCGCCGCGCGGTGATCGACCGCGGCTGCATCCTCCCGGAGGGCATGCGCATCGGCATCGATCCGGACGCGGACCGGGCCCGCTTCCACGTCAGCGAGGACGGCGTGGTCCTGGTCACCCCGGAGATGCTGGGGCAGGCCCGCGGTCCGGGGGGTTACTAGAGCATGGCCATCGGACGGCCGCAGCTCGACCTGGTGCTGATGTGGCACATGCACCAGCCCGACTACCGGGACGCCGCCAGCGGCCGCTACCTGCTGCCCTGGGTGTACCTGCATGCGATGAAGGACTACACGGACATGGCGGCGCACGTCGAGCGCCATCCGGGGATCCGCTGCACCTTCAATTTCGTGCCGGTGCTTCTGGAGCAGCTCGAGGACTACGTGGTCCAGTTCGACGTGGGCCGGATCCGCGATCCGCTGCTGCGGCTGCTCCAGGTGGCGGACCTCGACCGGATCGAGCCCCAGGACCGGGCACTGATCCTGGACAGCTGCTTCCACTCGAACCACGAGTCGATGCTGCAGCCCTACGCCCACTATCGCCGCCTGCACGACCTGTTCAGGCAGGTCGACTCCGGCGACCGGCGAGGCTTCGACTACCTGTCCGGCGCCTACCTGTCCGACCTGCTCACCTGGTACCACCTGGTCTGGGTCGGCGAGACCGAACGGCGCAGCGATCCGCTCTTCGGCCGGCTGATGGCCAAGGGCACGGGCTTCAGCCATGGCGACCGCCTGCAGCTCTTCGACGCGATCGGGATCGCGATGCGCCGGCTCGTCGGGCGCTACCGGGCGCTTGCCGCAGAAGGCCGAATCGAGCTCTCGACCACGCCCTATGCCCACCCGCTGGCGCCGCTGATGCTCGATTTCGGCGCGAGCCGCGAAGCGCTTCCGGAGTCGCCGCTGCCGTGCGAGCCCGGCTACCCGGGCGGGGCCGAGCGCGTTCGCTGGCATCTGCGCGAGGCCGTCGAAGGGCACCGCAGGCGTTTCGGCGCGGCCCCTGTAGGCCTTTGGCCGGCCGAGGGCGCCGTCTCGGAGCCGCTGCTCGACGAGCTGGCCGCGGCAGGCATCGGCTGGACGGCCAGCAGCGAGAGTGTGCTCGCCAACAGCCTCGGGCAGCCCGGCTGGCTGGACCAGGCGGCGCGCCGCGGCGCACTCTACCGCCCCTGGTCGCATCCGCGGGCCCCGGACCTGCGGATCCTGTTCCGGGACGAGCGCCTCTCCGACCTGGTCGGCTTCGAGTACTCGAAGTGGCACGGGCGCGACGCCGCAGCCCACCTGATCGCCGAACTGGAGTCGATCGCAGCGGAGGCGCCCGAGGGCGAGCGGCCGCTGGTGCTTGTCGCGCTCGACGGGGAGAACGCCTGGGAGTACTACCCGTACAACGGCTTCTACTTCTTCGAGGAGCTCTATTCGGCGCTCGAGGCGCATCCCTTCATCCGCACAAGGACCGCGAGCGAGGCGCTCGCCGACGCCGGCAGCGCGCCGGGCATGCTGCCGCGGCTGGTGGCCGGCAGCTGGGTGATGGGAACGCTGTCGACCTGGATGGGCGATCCCGACAAGAACCGCGCCTGGGACCTGCTCGCGCAGACGAAGCGCGCCTGGGACGAGGCGATGGCCGCCGACGAGTTCACGCCGGAGCGCCGCTTCGAAGCGGAGCGCCAGCTCGCTGCCTGCGAGGGATCGGATTGGTTCTGGTGGCTGGGGTCCTACAACCCCGCGCATGCCGTGGACCGCTTCGAACGCGTGTTCCGCCACAACCTGCGCAGGCTCTACGAGCTGATCGGGCGCAGTCCGCCGCCTTCGCTGGAGCTGCCCCTTGGACGTGGCAGCGGCCGTCCGGAGTCGGGAGGAGCGATGCGCCGTGCTGCGCCCTGAATCCGAAGCGAATCCCACCCCGATCCTGCAGCATGAGCGGCAATCCCTTCCGATGACACACCCCGAGCCCCTGCGACTCCTGTTCGGGGTCCATGCCCACCAGCCGGTGGGCAACTTTCCTTCGGTGATCGACGATGCGGTCGAGCGCTGCTACCGGCCCTTCCTCGAGACGCTCGCGCGCTATCCTGATTTCCGCTTCGCGCTGCACCTGTCCGGCTGGCTGCTCGGCGACCTCGCCGCGCGTCATCCCGCGCTGGTCGAGCGCATCGCGCAGATGGTGTCGCGCGGACAGCTCGAACTGTTCGGCGCCGGCGACTGCGAGCCGGTGCTCGCGGCCATCCCAGAACGGGACCGGATCTCGCAGCTGGAGGCGATGAACGCCCGCCTGGAGCGCAGCTTCGGTCTGCGGCCCGCGGGCGCCTGGCTGACGGAGCGGGTCTGGGAGTCCTCGGTGGTTCCTGCGCTGGTGAGGACCGGGGTGCGCTACGTGCTGGTCGACGACTATCACTTCCTCTGCGCGGGCGTGCCCGCCGAAGCGCTCGATGGCCATTACGCCACCGAGGAGGACGGGCTGCGGCTGGACGTCTTCCCGATCTCGGAGGCGCTTCGCTACCGGCTGCCCTTCGCGCCCGCGGCCGACGCGCTCGGCCACCTGGAGTCGCTTGCCGCCCAGGGCCGTGCCGCCGCGATCCACTTCGACGACCTGGAAAAATTCGGCATCTGGCCCGAGACGAACGAATGGGTCTACGGCCGGGGCTGGCTTGCCGCCTTCGTCGAGTCGGTGCTGGCGTCGCCGGCGGTGTGCGCGGAGTCCTTCTCCGCCTTCCACGCCAGCCGGCCGGCGCGCGGGCTGGTCTACCTGCCGACCACCTCGTACATCGAAATGAACGAGTGGACGCTGCCGCCGGCGGCGGCCAGGCGCTTCGCCGACCTGCAGAAGCGCGAACGCGAAGCCGGGCATCTCGAGGGGAGCAAGGCCTTCGTGCGCGGCGGCATCTGGCGCAACTTCCTCAGCCGTTATCCCGAGAGCAACTGGCTGCACAAGCGGATGCTGCGGGCCTCGGCGCGGCTCGATGCGCAGGGTGCGGCCGGCGCGCCGCTGCTTCCGCTGCTCCACGAGGCGCAGTCCAACGATGTCTACTGGCACGGGCTGTTCGGCGGGCTCTACCTGCCGCACCTGCGGCGCGCGGCCTGGCGCAGCCTGTGCGCGCTCGAGGCAGGTCTGGAGCGGCTGTCGCCGCGTCCGCCGCTGGAACGCATCGACCTCGACCTGGACGGCCGCGACGAGTGGCTCATCGGCGCAGGTGCGCTGCAGGCCGCCCTGCGCGACGACGGCCGCGCAGCGCTGCACGAACTCTCTTCGTTCGAGCTGCTGCACAACTTCGGCGACACGCTGGCGCGGCGCGAGGAGGCCTACCATGCGCGAATCGGCGCCGGGGACCAGCAGGCCGCCCAGGGCGAGGGAATCGCCTCCGCCCACGACCGGATCACCAGCAAGCAGCCGATCGAGGCGGCGGACCTCGAGCCGGATCTCGCGCCGCGGGCGATCTGCGTGGATCGCATCGTCGACCCGCGGGGGATCGAGACGCAGCTGGACGGGTACCGGATCGCCGGCGAGACCGCCGACGCGGGCGCGCCCGGGCTGGTCTTCGAGACGGCACTGGACGGCGGCGCGCGCATCTCCAAGCGGATCGCCCTGCGCGGCGACGGCGTGCGCATCGAATGGCGCTGCCAGGGGCTGGCCGGCCGCCGCCTGGTAACCCGGCTGAACCTGGCGATGCCGAGCTGCGACGGCTACGGCGGCCGCTACGTGCTCGCCGACGGTTCGATTCCCGCCGGCTTCGGGCAGCCGCTCGGCATCGATGCGATGGAGCTGCTGACGCTGGACGACCGGACCCTGGACGGGGCGCTGCGGCTGGAGTCCCGTCCCGCCTGCCGGATGGCCGGCTCGCCGCTGCACACGGTCTCCCTGTCCGAGGGGGGATTTGAGAAAATCATGCAGGCTGCAGTGGTCGAGCTGGCCTTCGAGATGAAGTGCGACGACGAGACCGTGTCGATCGCGCTGCTGCCCATGCGCTGAGGGCGGCCCGGTCAACGCCTGCCGCCCCCGCAGCCCCGCCCAACGCCGCCCCCGGAGTCCCGATGCCCGGCACCCCATTCCAGCTGGAGGTCAGTCCGACACTGCCCGACCGGCTTTCGCGCCTGGAAGAGCTCGCCAACAATCTCTGGTACAGCTGGGACCGTCCCACGCGCACGCTGTTCGCGCGGATGAACAGCCGGGTCTGGGACGCGGTGGGGCACAGCCCCAAGGCCTTCCTCAAGCGCATCGACCAGCGCCAGCTCGATGCCGCTGCCGAGGACCGCGCCTTCCTCAGCAACTACCTCCGGGTGCTGTCCGCCTACGACAGCTACCACGATCGCAAGGTGGGCGCCAACGGCAATCGGCTGCTCGGAGAGCAGGACCTGGTCGCCTATTTCTGCGCCGAGTTCGGCTTCCACGAAAGCCTGCCGATCTATTCCGGCGGGCTCGGCATCCTGGCCGGCGATCACTGCAAGGCGGCCAGCGACATGCGGCTGCCCTTCGTGGGCGTCGGCCTGCTCTACCGGCAGGGCTACTTCTTCCAGAACATCGACAGCCACGGCCACCAGCTTGCCGCCTACGCCGACTCCGACTTCACCGACCTGCCGGTGTCTCCGGTGCTGGACGCGCGCGGCGCGCCGCTGTGCGTGCACGTCGGCCTGCCGGGGCGCGACGTGCGGGTCAAGGTCTGGGAGGCGCGCGCCGGGCACGTCCGGCTCTTCCTGCTCGATGCCGACCTGCCCGAGAACGGCCCGGCCGACCGCGACATCACCCACCGGCTCTACGGCGGCGACCGCACCACGCGGCTCGAGCAGGAAATCCTGCTCGGCGTGGGCGGCGGGCGCGCGCTCGAGGCGATGGGGCTCAAACCGAGCGTCTGGCACATCAACGAGGGTCATGCGGCCTTCCTGGTGCTGGAGCGCGTGCGCCGGTTGATCCACGACGGGCTGAGCTTCGCCGCGGCGCTGGAGGCGGTCGCCGCCAACACGGTGTTCACCACGCATACTGCGGTGCCGGCCGGACACGACCACTTCTCGCGCGAGATGATCGAGCGCTACTTCTCGGGCTGGTGCGCCGAGACCGGCGTGCCGCCGGCGCAGCTTTGCGCGCTGGGCGAAACCGTGGGCTCGCACGACTTCAACATGACCGCGCTGGCCATCCGCGGCTCGCGCTTCCACAACGGCGTCTCGCGCATCCACCGGGGGGTGTCGGCGAAGATGCTGGCGCCGCTCTGGCGGCAGATCGAGCCCGACGAGAACCCGGTCGACGGCATCACCAACGGCGTGCACATCCCCACCTTCCTCGCCGAGGAATGGGGCGAGCTGTTCGCGCGCCAGCTGGGTTCGGGCTGGACCGTCCGGGTTACCGATCCGGCCTCCTGGTCCGGCGTCCACGACATTCCCGACCAGCAGTTCTGGAGCGTGCGGCAGTCGCTGAAGTCGCAGATGCTGCACCTGGTGCGCCACCGGATGGCGCGCGCGCATGCCCGCAACCTGGGCTCCGACGCTCACCTGGACCGGCTGCTGCGCCATGCCGACCCCGACAACCCCAACGTGCTGACCATCGGCTTCGCGCGCCGCTTCGCCACCTACAAGCGCGCGATGCTGCTGATGGAAGACCTGGACTGGCTGCGCGAGATCGTCTCCGATCCGGCCCGCCCGGTGGTCTTCATCTTCGCGGGCAAGGCCCATCCGGCGGACGAGCCCGGGCGCGAGCTGATCCGGCGCATCCACGAAGTGGCCGCGATGCGCGAGTTCGAGGGACACATCCTGCTGGTCGAGGGCTACGACCTGCGCCTGGGCCGGCGGCTGGTGCAGGGCGTGGACGTCTGGCTCAACAACCCGATCTATCCGCTGGAGGCATCCGGCACCTCGGGAATGAAGGCGGCGCTCAACGGCGTGATCAACCTGTCGGTGCTCGACGGCTGGTGGGACGAGGGCTACGACGGCGACAACGGCTGGGCGATCAAGCCGGTGCACGACGGGCTCGACGAGGCCGAGCGTTCGCGCGACGAGGCACGCACCCTCTACGAAATCCTGCAGGACAAGGTGGCGCCGCTCTACTACGCGCGCGGGCCGATGGGCTACTCGCCGGGCTGGGTGGCGATGGCCAAGCGCTCGATGGCCACCATTGCGCCGCACTTCAACGCCGAGCGCATGCTGCGCCAGTACCTCACCCGCTTCTACGCGCCGGCGGCGGAGCAGTGGCGCCAGCACTCCGCCGATGGCTTCGCGCTGTCGCGCAGGCTGGGCGAATGGAAGGCGCGGATCCATGCCGCCTGGAGCGGAGTGCGGCTGCGCCGCGTCGACAGCGTGGCGCAGCGCATCCGCTTCGGCGAGGGCATGCGCTTCGAGGTGGCGCTGCAGCTCAACGGGCTCGATCTCGCCGACGTCGCGGTCGAGGTGGTGTTCGACCGCCGGGAACTGACGGGCGATCCCCAGGAGCGCCGGCTGCTCGGGCTCAGGCACCAGCACGCGCTGGACACCGGCGAGCATCTGTACGCGATCGATCTCGACCCCGACTGGTGCGGGCGCATGGACTACCGCTTCCGCGCCTATCCCTTCAGCGCCAGGCTCACCCACCGCTTCGAGATGGGGCTGATGTGCTGGCTGTGACCGGCGGAGCGGCGAGCACGGCGGAGCCGGCGTGATGCGAGTGCTGTTCGCCGCATCGGAGATCGCCCCCTGGGTGAAGACCGGCGGGCTGGGCGACGTGGCGGCGGCGCTGCCCCGCGCGCTGGCCGCCGAAGGCTGCGAGGTCAGGCTGCTGCTGCCGGGCTGGCCCGCGCTGCTGGAGGCCTTCGAAGGCCGCCTCGAGGTCGCCGCGCGGCTCGATGCGCCGGGCGGGGCGCTGCCCGGCGCGACGCTGCTGCGCGCGCCGCTGGAGGCCGGACCGGATGCCCGCCCCGGCGCAGGCGCAGGCGCAGGCGCAGGCGCAGGCGCAGGCGCAGGCGCAGGCGCAGGCGCGGAACTGCTGCTGCTCGACGCGCCCGCGCTCTACGGTCAGCCGGGCAACCCCTACCTGGATGCGTCCGGGCGCGACCACCCCGACAACCTGCTGCGCTTCGGCCTGCTGTCCCGGGTGGCGGCGCTGCTGTCGGCTCCCGGGTCGCCGCTGGGGTGGCAGCCGCAGGCGCTGCACTGCAACGACTGGCAGACCGCACTCGCGCCGGCCTTCCTGCATTACCTGCATGGGGGCCGCGGCGCGGCCAGCCTGGTCACGATCCACAACCTGGCCTTCCATGGCGTGTTCGGGCACGAGGCGCTGGCGGCGCTCGGCCTGCCGGAGCAGGCCTTCCGCTTCGACGGCGTCGAGTTCCACGGCCAGGTTTCGTTCCTGAAGGCGGGGCTGCAGTTCGCCGAGCGCATCGCCACGGTCAGCCCCACCTATGCGCGCGAGATCCTCACGCCGGAGGCCGGCTTCGGGCTGGACGGCCTGCTGCGCCATCGGGCCGACCGGGTCCGCGGCATCCTCAACGGCATCGACACCGAGGCCTGGGATCCGGCGACCGACCCCGTGCTCGCCGCCCGCTACGATGCCGGTTCGCTGGAGCGCAAGGCGAACAACCGCCGGGACCTGCGACGGCGGCTCGACCTGGCGCAGGACGAAGCCGCGCCGCTGCTGGGCGTGGTCAGCCGCCTGACCGGGCAGAAGGGGCTGGACCTGCTGCTCGAACTGGCCGACGGGCTGTGCGGGCGCGGCGTGCAGATCGCGCTGCTGGGCTCCGGCGAGCGCTGGCTGGAGGAGGGCTGGCAGGCGGTGGCCGCGCGCCACCCCGGCCGGTGCGCGGTGCGGATCGGCTTCGACGAGGCGCTGGCCCACCGGATCGAGGCGGGCGCGGACCTGTTCGTCATGCCCTCGCGCTTCGAGCCCTGCGGGCTCAACCAGATGTACAGCCTGCGCTACGGCACGCCGCCGGTGGTGCGGCGCACCGGCGGCCTGGCGGACACGGTCGCGGACGCCGACGAGGCGGCGGCGCGCGGCCTCCAGGGCAACGGCTTCGTGTTCGACGCGCCGCAGGCCGATGCGCTGGCGCAGGCGCTGGACCGGGCCTTCGAGGCCTGCCGCGATCCGGTGCGCTGGCGCGCGATCCAGCGCGCTGCTCGAGGAGGCCGTCGCGCAGGGGCGTTCACCGGCGGCATGACGCCGCATAATGCCCGCTGTCCCTCCAACCTCCGCACGGAGCAGCCGCCCGCATGAATCTCGCCGAAGCCATCGCCCGACAGGCACGCCATCGTCCCCACCGCACCGCGATCGTCCAGGGCGAGCGCCTGGTGAGCTTCGGGGAGCTGCAGCGTATCGTCCTCGCCGTTGCCGCGCACCTCGCCCGCGCCGGCGCAGGCGAGGGGACGCGCCTCGCGGTGTCCATGGGCAACACTCCGGAGCACGTCGCAGCGATGCTGGCCATCGCCCGGATCGGCGCCGTGGCGGTCGCGGCCAACCCGACGGCAAGCGAGGAACTCCGCGCCGGCATTGCGGCGCGCTACCGGGCTGCGCTGCTGGTGCGCGAGCCTTCGGCCAGGCCGATTGCGGGGCTTGCCGAGGTCGTCGTGGCTGCCGGCGGCGGCGATGCCGCGGGGCTGCCCGTGCCGGCCGCGGCACCCGGGGGCGCTGCGCCCTGGCGGATCGCGCTGTCTTCGGGCACCACCGGCGTGCCAAGGGGAACGGCCTGGAGCCACCGCCGCACGCTCGCGCAGTTCCTGTTCCAGCTCTCGAGCGAGCGCAACAGCACCGGGCAGCGCTACCTGATTCCGCTGGACCTGAACATCGCTTTCGCCCTGCACGCAACGCTGCGCCTGCTGCTCGACGGCGCAACCGTGGTGATGGCCGACGACGCCGACCCCGCGGCCATCGTCCGGCTGGTGGACCGCCATGGCGTGGACCACCTGCGCACCTCGCCGGCGGTGATCTCCCGGCTGCTCGAGGCGCTCCCCCGCGGTAGCGGCCACCTGGAGCGGCTGCAGTCGCTGACGCTCGGCGGCAGCCCCGTGTCGCAGGAGCTGATGCAGCGGATCCGCACCCGGCTCACGCCGCGCGTGACCCTGGACTACGGCGCCACGGAGTTCGGCGGGGTGGCCCGCTGCGACCCGCTGCTGCATGCCCGGCATCCCGAGGCCGCCGGCCGGCTGCAGCCCTGGGTGGAGGTGCGGATCGAGGACGAGGACGGCCAGGCTCTGCCCGCCGGCAGCGTCGGCCGCGTGGGCCTGCGCGCGCTGGGCGAGGGCCCCGAGGGCTATGTCGACGATCCCGAGGCCACGGCGCGCGCCTACCGCGACGGCTGGTTCTACCCCGGCGACCTGGGCAGCCTCACCGAGGGCGGAGTGCTGCTGCTGGCCGGCCGCTCGGACGACGTCGTCAGCCTGGGCGGCGTCAAGATCAACCTGTCCGAGGTCGACCTGGCGCTGCAGTCGCATCCGGACGTGGTCGAGGGGGCCGGCTTCGTCGTGCAGTCCCCCAGGGGCACGACGGTGCTGGTCGCTGCCGTGGTCGCAGCGCCGGGGCTGGACGAGGCGGCGCTGCGCCGGCACTGCGCGCAGCGGCTGCGCGGCCAGGCGCCCGCCCATGTGCTGAAGGTCGCGGCGCTGCCCCGCAATGCTGCCGGCAAGGTGGTGCGCCGCGAACTTGCCCGACGGGTGCGCGTCGCGCCCGCCAGCCCCGCCTCCGGCGCCGCCTGAGGGGGGAGGCGCATGGCCGACGGCAAGCCGGGAGGCTGGTCCAACCCCAGCCAGTGGAACCTCTGGTATCTCGCGCTCGCACTGCTTGCGATCACGCTGATCAACGACGCCTGGCAGGCCTCGCGCACCGTCGGCCCGCTCGCATGGAGCGAGTTCATCCAGCAGCTGGACGCCGGCAACGTGGCCGAGGTCGTGGTCTACCCCGACCGCCTGCACGGCGAGCTGCGCCAGCCGCTGGCCGATGGGCGCCGCCAGTTCGTCACGCTGCGGGTCGAGCAGGATCTCGGCGGCAGGCTCACCGAGCGCGGCGTCAAGGTCACCGGAGGCGTGCAGAACACCTTCCTCAGGGACATCCTCGGCTGGGTGCTGCCGGCGCTGATCTTCGTGAGCATCTGGCTGTTCCTGTCGCGCCGGCTTGCCGAGCGCGGCGGCTTCGGCGGCGGGATGATGTCGATCGGCAAGAGCAAGGCGCGCGTCTACATGGAGACCGACATCAAGGTCACCTTCGACGACGTGGCCGGGGTGGACGAGGCAAAGGAGGAGCTCCAGGAGATCGTCGGCTTCCTGAAGGACCCGCGCAGCCACAGCCGGCTGGGCGCGCGCATCCCGAAAGGCATCCTGCTGGTGGGGCCGCCCGGCACCGGCAAGACGCTTCTTGCGCGGGCCGTGGCCGGCGAGGCGGGCGTGCCCTTCTTTTCGATCAACGGTTCCGAGTTCGTCGAGATGTTCGTCGGCGTGGGCGCGGCGCGGGTTCGCGATCTCTTCGAACAGGCGCGCGGGCGCGCGCCGGCGATCATCTTCATCGACGAGATCGACGCGCTGGGCCGCGCGCGCGGCGCCTTCGGCCTGGGCGGCGGGCACGACGAGAAGG
>JBKHVS010000099.1:0-11810 GCA_046569945.1 Gammaproteobacteria bacterium
CCCCGTGGCAGCTCGCGCACTTGGCCTCCCAGACCTCCTGGCCCTTGAGCACCGAGCCCGATCCGGGGGGCAGGCCCTTGAAGTCGGCGCGCACGTCGATGTCCCAGGCGGCGATCTCGTCCGCGGTCGCGGTGCGCCCGACGTCCTGCCAGGGAGCTGCGGCAGGGGCCCTCGGCACGGACGTCTTCGATGCGCCCTGCTGGGCTGCGGCAGGCGCCGCGCCGAAGGCCAGCGTCGTCGCAAGCAGCAGCGACGCCAGGGAGACGGGCTCAGTACACCTGGACATTGAACACCTCGCCGGTCTCGGACACTTTCCAGGACTGGATCGCGTTGTTGTGATAGATCGAGCGCGTGCCGCGCACCGCCCGCAGCTGGTTGATCTTGGGCTGGACGTGGCCGGTCTCGTCGATCGCCCGGCTCTGCAGCACCGCGGGATTGCCGTCCCAGGCCCAGTCGACGTTGAAGCGGGTGAGCGCCTTGGGCAGCACCGGCTGCTCCAGCCGCGCGGTGCGCCAGTTGCGCCCGCCGTCGAAGGACACGTCGACGCGCCTGATGCGGCCGCGCCCGGACCAGGCGAGCCCGGTCACGTTGTAGTAGCCGCGGTCGAGCAGCACCTGGCCGCCCGACGGCGTGGTGATCACCGACTTCACCTCCTGCACCGAAGTGAACTGGCGGTGGGTGCCGTCGGGCATCAGGTCGACGTAGTGGACAACCTCGTCCTTGGTGTAGAAGGGCTGGTCGCCGACCTCGATGCGGCGCAGGTACTTCACCCAGGACACGCCCTGCACGCCCGGCACCACCAGGCGCAGCGGGTAGCCGTTCTCGGGGCGCAGCATCTCGCCGTTCATCGCCCAGGCGACCATCACGTCGTCCATGGCCGCTTCCATCGAGATGGTGCGGGTCATCGAGGAGCCGTCCGCCCCTTCGGCGAGCACGTACCTGCCCTTCCTTCGGTCGACGCCGGCCATGTCGAGCAGCGTCGACAGCATCACCCCGGTGTACTCGCCGCAGGACAGCATCCCGTGCGTGTACTGGACGGTGGGCACCGCGACGTTGCCCCACTCCATGCCGGTGTTCGCGCCGCACTCGATGAAGTGGATGCGCGACACGGAGGGCAGGCGCATCAGGTCGTCCATCGTGAACACCCGGGGCTCGCGCACCAGCCCCATCACCATCAGCCGGTGCTGGCTGGGGTCGATGTCGAACCAGCCCTGGTGGTGGCGCTCGAAGTGCAGGCCGTTGGGCGTGATGATGCCGAACAGGCCCTGCAGCGGAGTGAAGCTCACCGACGCGGCCGAGACGCGGGTCAGGCCCGGGCTCTCGCGCCGCTGCAGGTTCTTCTCCCATTGCGAAGGCACGCCGTAGCCGCGCGCCGCGACCGGCTGGCCCAGCGATTTCGTGTGCGCCGGCAGGTTCAGGATGGCCGGGTCGCCCTGCGCGGCCGCGGCAGCCGATGCCGCGGTGGCGCCTGCTCCCATCGCGAGCGCCTTGCCCATGAAGCTGCGGCGGGCGCGCTGCGCCTGCCGCATCTGGTCTGGCGCCAGGATGTTCTCGGGTGCCCTGAGGATCCGCCCCGGCGAGAACTTGCTGAAGTCCATGCTTTGGTCCTGGTTGATTCGTGGATGGAGATCAGTAGCCCGCGCCGGGAGAGCGGCGGCCGGCGCCGAGTTCCCGCGCAAGTTCCTCGAGCCCCGCCTGGTCGCTCTCGCCATCGGCATGGCGCGCGGCGATATGCACGCAGACCGTGCGGCAGATCTCGGTGAGCGCGACGTCGGCAACGCCGTAGTAGGTGAAGGCGGCTTCGCGGCGGCGCGTCAGCGCGCCCGCGCGGTACATGGTGTTGAGGTGCCTGGAGACCGTGGTCTGGGTGGCGCCCGTCTCGGCGACGATCTCAGACACGGTGCGTTCGCCGTCGCAGATCGCATGGAGGATGCGGATGCGCATGGGTTCGGCGAGCAGCGAGAAGTACCGCGACACCGTTTCGAAGACCCGACCGAGTTCGTCCACCGCCTACTCCTTTGCCGCAGCCTCGTGTTGGTGGCCCCAGCGCGTCATTCATGTTTGTCATTAGCTTATGCGCATACCCGCATATACTCAATCCAAACTAGACTTGGATCATGGAAATCCCCAAGTTCTGGAACCCCACGCTGCTGGCGGTCGTCCTCGCCTGCTGTGCAGCAGGCCCGGCAGCGGCGCAGGAAAAGAGGCCGGCAGGCCCAAGCGCGGCGCCTCAGGCCGCACCTCAGGCCGCACCTCGGGAAGCAGCCAGGCAGGCCGAGGCGCAGGCGGCGCGCAGCCCTGGCGCTGCTCCGCGGCACGGCAGCCTGCCGCGCCCGGAGTCGCTGGCGGAGCTGGCCGCGCGCGCGCAGCGCGAACGCCGCCCGGTGGTTGCGCTGTTCAGCCGCGAGGGCTGCGGCTGGTGCGAGGCGATCCGCAGGGAGCAGCTGGCGCACCTGGCGCGCGAGGCGCAGGCCCGCGGCGTGCTGGTGGTGGAGTTCGACCTGGCCGATGCGCGGCCGTTCGGCCCGCCGGCGCCGCGCGAGCGCGGCGAGGACTGGGCTTCGGAGGAATCGCCGGCGGCGCTGGCGCGCAGGCTGGGAATCCGGGTGGCGCCGACGGTGGCCTTCCTGGGCCGGGGCGGGGAGCTCGCCGAGCGGCTGGTCGGCTACGGCTCGCCCGACTTCTATGGCGCCTACCTGGACCAGCGCATCGACCAGGCCAGGGGCGCGATCCGGTGAATCAGTGGAAGTGCGTGGCCTCGGGCTCGACGTCGTCGGGCATCTCGGCGTGGACGATCTCGCCCTTCATGTCCGGATAGAGCGGCGCGCCGCAGTCTTCGCAGTACTCGGGTTCGTTGAGCTCGGGCCAGACCCGGATCTCGGTGACGCCTGCGTCGCGCAGCGTGTCGCGGACCTGCTCCAGCGGCGAAGGCTCGTCGGTCTCGGCCTCGGCACCGAGCAGCGGCCAGACCACGCCCTGGACGACGTCGTCCGACCCTTCGACGCTCAGGCCGACGCGGAACTCGTCGACCCGCTCCGAACCGAAGGCCGCGATCGCGGCGCGCAGGTCGGAAGGCTCGACCGCCATCGCATGGGTGAGGAAGTGCACCGCGGCGCGGATCGCATAGGGCCGCACGCGGCGGTCGGCTTCGCGCAGGTTGATGTGGTAGGCGTCCGGCAGCAGGCATTCGAAGCCGCAGCCGGCCAGGACCGGTTCCAGGTTCGGCCGCGCCTGGGCGATCCACTGTTCCAGGCACTGCACGCGGCTTGAATGGTCGCCGGCGTCGAGTTCCTGCCAGCGGAACATCGCCTGACCGCGCGGCACCGCCACCACCCCCATCAGGAAGCGGGTGTCGGCAAGCATCTCGGCGGTCTCGGGCAGCGACTTCGCGTCGCGCCTGGGCGGCTGGCCGGACAGCGCGAGCGCGCCGAGCTTGCGCGTGGCCTTGCGAAGCCCGGAGAAGTCGCGCGGAAGCTGGTCGATGCTCAGCAGGAAGGGCGAGAGACAGAAGCGCGCATCGCGCGCGAGCACGTGCGCCTGCCAGTGCGCCGACAGCGCGGAAACCGCCTCCGCGGGCAGCAGCCCGGCCGGGATCCGGAAGCGGGTCCAGGCCACCAGCGGCGCCAGCACCAGCAGGCAGTCCCAGGCCTGTCCGTCCACCTCGAGCTCCAGCGACTCCGATGCGTCCTCGACTGCCTCGATCAGCGCGCCATAGGCTTCGCCGTCGGTCTGGTTCAGGCGATCGAGGGCGTCGTACACCGCCTGCGGGTTCACGCCCTCGAGCAGCCGCGACAGCCGCACCGAAAGCGCGGTCTCCCAGTAACGGTCCTCGCTGCGGCTGCCGGAGTTCGCCAGCCCGAGCGCGGTCGCCACGAGACGCTCGGCGTCGGGCGAAAGGTGGGTCTTGCGGTCGCGCAGGCTGCGCGCGTGGCGGGGTTCTTTCATCGGGGAGGACTACCTGGCGGGCATGCGGAGGGAACCTTGCATTCTAGCCGAGTTCGCCCCGCCCTCGGCGGATGGGCCTGCGCCAGCGCGGGACTATGCGGCGTCCTGCGCCTCCAGGCGGGTCCAGAGCGCTGCCCCCTTCGCGTCCCTGGCGATCGCCTCGAGCAGCTTCCCATGCGCCTCGAGCTCGGACGGCGCGGGCATCAGCACCGGCAGGTCCCTGGGCGGCCACCCGTCCTCGGCGAAGCCCGGCTCCCGCCGATCATGCTCGCCGTGCAGCGCGATCTCCAGGCTCTCCTGGCCGCGCGTCATCGCCAGGTAGACGTCGGCCAGCAGCTCGGCGTCGAGCAGCGCGCCGTGCAGCTTGCGGTGGGCGTTCGAGATGCCGTAGCGGTCGCAGAGAGCATCCAGCGAATTCCGCTTGCCGGGGTGCAGCTCGCGCGCCATCGCCAGCGTGTCGAGCACGCCGGAGCAGGCCTGGCGGAAGGCGCTGCGCCCGAGCCGGCCGAGCTCTGCGTCCAGGAAGGACAGGTCGAAAGGCGCGTTGTGGATGATCACCTCCGCGCCCTCGACGAAGCCCAGGACCTCGTCGGCAACCTCGGCGAAGCGCGGCTTGTCGGCGAGCATTTCAGGCGTGATGCCGTGCACCGCCATCGCGCCCTCGTCGATCGCGCGCTCCGGGTTCACGTAGAAATGCAGCGTGGCGCCGGTGATGCGGCGGTTGACCACCTCCAGGCAGCCGATCTCGATGATGCGGTGGCCGTCCTCCGCAGACAGGCCGGTGGTTTCGGTGTCGAGGACGATCTGCCTCATGGTGCCTCGCTGTGGGCCGTCGCGACGGCCTCTTGGGCAGGCCCGGCCGGCGCTGCACGGCGCCTGCGAGCCAGCAGGGTGTAGACGGTGGGGACGACGAACAGCGTGAGCAGCGTGCCCAGGGTCATGCCGCCGACGATGACCATGCCGATCTGGCGTCGGCTCTCGGCGCCGGCGCCGGTGGCCAGCGCCAGCGGCACCGCACCGAGCACCATCGCTCCGGTGGTCATCAGGATGGGCCGCAGCCGCAGCTTCGCCGACTCGATCACGGCCGGGACCAGCTCCCTGCCCTGCCCGCGCAGCTGGTTGGCGAACTCGACGATCAGGATGCCGTGCTTGGTGATCAGGCCGACCAGCGTGATCAGGCCGATCTGGCTGTAGACGTTGATCGTGCCGCCGGTCCAGTAGAGCAGTGCCAGCGCGCCGGTCATCGACAGCGGCACCGTGAACATGATGATCAATGGATCGATGAAGCTCTCGAACTGGGCCGCGAGCACCAGATAGATGAAGGCGAGCGCCAGCACGAAAGTGACCATCAGCGCCGACGACGACTGCTTGAACTCGCGCGTCTCGCCGTTGTAGTCGTAGGCGTAGCCGGCCTTCAGGTGACGCGCGGCCGATTCCTCCAGCAGCCCGATCGCTTCGCCGAGCGAGGTCCCCGGCGCAAGGTTGGCGGTGATCGTGACCGCGCGCCGCTGCGAGAAGTGGTTCAGCTCCCGCGCGGCCACCGTCTCGCGGGCCGTCACGAGGCTGGACAGCGGCACCATGGTGTCGTTGCGCGCGCGGACGAAGATGTTGGAGATGTCGCCGGGCGTGGTGCGCCGCGCGGGGTCGAACTGGACGACCACGTCGTACTGCTCGCCGTCACGCTTGAAGCGGGTCACCTGGCGGCCGCCGAGCGAGGTCTCGAGCGCGCGGCCGATCGACTCGACCGCAACGCCGGCATCCGCGGCGCGATCGCGGTCGATGCGCACGCTGATCTCGGGCTTGTTCAGCTTCAGGTCGCTGTCCACCCCCTGCAGCCGCGGGTCGCGCTGGAGCTCCTCGAGCATCGGCGTGATGGTCTCGAGCATCTTCTCGTGCGTGTCCGAGCTGAGCACGACGAAGTTGACCGGACGCGAGCGCGGCGACTGGCCGAGCGAGGCCGGCGCCACCGCGAAGGCCAGCACGCCGGGAATCTTCAGCAGCTTGGGCTGGATCTCGCGGATGATCTCCTGCACCGAGCGCTCGCGCTCGCTCCAGTCGATGGTGCGCGTGAAGCTGATGCCCTGCGTCGCGGTCGGGCTGCCCGCGACGACGAAGGCCCGGTTCACCTCCGGGATGTCGAGCATGATGCGCTCGATCTGCTCGGCATAGCGGCGCGTGTAGTCGACCGAGGCGCCGTCGGGACCGTTGAAGATGGTGACGATGGTTGCCCGGTCCTCGATCGGCGCCAGCTCCTGCTTGAGCATGGTCCAGAGCAGGCCGCTGCCGCCGGCCACCGCCAGGCCGACCGCCACCACCAGCCAGCGCCGTGCCAGGGTCCAGCCCAGCAGCCGTGCATAGCCGCGCGAGAGCGCGCCCAGGCCGCGGTCGATGCCGCCCACGAGGCGCCCCGGATTGGGCTCGTGGCGCAGCAGCTTCGAGCACATCATCGGCGACAGCGTGAGTGCGACGAAGCCGGAAACCAGCACCGCGCCGGCCAGCGTCAGCGCGAACTCGATGAACAGCCGGCCGGTGCGCCCCGTCGTGAAGGCGACCGGCGCGTAGACCGCAGCCAGCGTCAGCGTCATCGCGACCACCGCGAAGCCGACCTCGCGCGCGCCGCGGAAGGCCGCCTGCACGGGCTCCATGCCCTCTTCGATGTGCCGATGGATGTTCTCGAGCACGACGATCGCGTCGTCGACCACCAGGCCGATCGCCAGCACCAGCGCCAGCAGCGTCAGCGTGTTCAGCGAGAAGCCGGCCGCCAGCATGATCGCGCACGCGCCGATCAGGCAGACGGGGATGGTGACCAGCGGCACGAGGCTCGCGCGCAGCGAGCCCAGGAACAGGAAGATCACCAGCGCCACCAGCACCACGGCCTCCGCGATGGTGACGTAGACCGACTGGATCGAGCGCTCGATGAACAGCGTGGTGTCGTTCGCGATCTCGACCGTCACCCCGTCCGGCAGCTCCGCCTGGATGCGCGGCAGTTCCTCCTTGAGCGCCTGGGCAAGGTCCAGCGGGTTGGCGGTGGCCTGCTTGATCAGGCCCAGCGCAATGGCGGTACGGCCGTTGAAGCGCACGCTGGTGCGCTCGTCCATCGGCCCGATCTCCACCCGCGCGACGTCGCGCACCCGCACCGGGTAGCCGCTGACGGTGCGCACCACCACGCCCTCGAATTCCTGCACCCTCTGCAGGTCGGTCTGCGAGACCACGGTGAACTCGCGCTGCAGGCTCTCGATGCGGCCGGCGGGCACCTCGACGTTCTGGCGCCGCAGCGCATCCTCGACGTCGAGCGGCGTGAGCCCGAAGCCGGCGAGCCGGTCGGGGTCGACGCCCAGCGCGCTCGCGTTCCTGCGCACCCAATAGGTGGCGGCGATGCAGTCGTCCACCGCCGCCGGGAAGCGATGCTCCGGCCCCATCCGGTAGTCGGTCGAGACCACTGCGCAGCCCGACAGGTTGGCCAGCTCGCGGCACAGCGTGTCGTGGGTGTCGAGGTCGCCGATCACCCAGCCGCCGCCGTGGAAGTAGACCAGGACCGGAAGCACCGCGTCCCTGGCCGCGCCCTTGGGGCGCACCAGCCGCAGCGGGATCGGGCCGTGCGGGCCCTCGGCCTGCAGGTCGCGGGTCTCGGCCACCTCGGGCGACGCGGGCTGCGTCGCGAAGCGGCGCTCGCGGTAGAGCTTGCGCGCCTCCTGCGGCGTGAGCTCGTGGGTCGGCGGCGCGCCGATGCTCTCGATCAGCTCCAGCAGCGCGCGGGCATGGGGATGCAGCATCCGGGTCTCCTCTCTCGTCGTCTCGTGTCGTCTCGTTGCTCGTGTCTCAGACCATCAGCATGCCGCCGTCGACCAGGATCGACTGGCCGGTCATGCCGCCCGCGGCGCGCGACGCCAGGTGCACCGCCAGGTCGGCGATCTCCCCTGGTTCGAGCACCCGGCCGATCGGCACGCGCGCGGCGATCGTCGCCGCCAGCGCGGCGTCGGGGTCCACGCCCATCAGCGCCGCCTGGCCCCGCTTGAGGCTGTCGGCCATGTCGGTGCCGACGATTCCCGGGCAGATCGCGTTCACGGTGACGCCGCGGGATGCGGTCTCGAGCGCCACGCAGCGCGTCAGCCCCACCACTGCGTGCTTGCTGACGTTGTAGCCGCTCTGCCCGCGCGAGCCCCAGCGGCCCGCGGTGGAGGCGATGTTGACGATGCGGCCGTAGCCGCGCGCGAGCATGCCGGGCAGCGCGGCCTGCGTCAGGTGGATGACGCCGAACAGGTTCACGTCGAGCAGCCGCTGGAAGTCCTCGGGCGAGTGATCGAGGAAGGACTTGCCGAGGTAGACGCCCGCGTTGTTGACCAGAACATCGAGGTGGCCGAAGTGCGCCTGGGCCTCGGCAACCACGTCGAAGCAGGCGTCGCGGTCGGTGACGTCGGCCTGCAGGCACAGCGCCGGCTCCGGCGCGCCCGCCAGTCCGTCAGCCACCTCGCGCAGCCGCGCGGCATCGGTGGCGACCAGGCAGAGCTTCGCGCCCTCGGCGGCGAAGGCCTCGGCGATCGCGCGGCCGATGCCGCGGCTCGCGCCCGTGACCAGCGCCACCGAGCCCTGCAGGCGGGGGGCGCGCACCACCGGGCCGGGGCCCGTCCGAGGCTTCGTCATCGCTAGTCTCCGTGGTTCCTGTAGGGGCGTGGCGCTCGATCGGCGTCTTGCCCTGGCGCGGCGGGCAGGAGCCCGTCCGCGCGCGATGCGTTCGAGTGTAACCGGCGCGGCGCGCGCTCCCCGGGCCCCCGCGGAAATCCGGAACGGCGGGCGCGCCGCGCAGCCGCGGGACGGGCGGGCGGCGCTCCTGCCGGATCCTCGCGGCGCCGCGCATCCGGTATCCTCGCTTCCTCGTGCGGCCGCGGGGCCGCGACCAGCGCGCAGGAGCGTCCCATGATCCATGTCATCGCGGTCATCACCGCCAAGCCCGGCCGCCGCGCAGAGGTGCTGGAAGCGTTCCGGGCCAACATCCCGGCGGTGCGCGCGGAGGACGGATGCATCGAATACGTCCCCGTCGTCGATGCCGACGGCATGGGCAGCTGGCAGGCGCGCATCGGCGAGGACAGCTTCGTGGTCCTCGAGAAGTGGCGCGACGCGGCAGCGCTGGCGGCGCATGCGAAGGCGCCGCACATGGCCGAGTACTCCGCGAAGACCAGGGACCTGGTCGCCACCCGCACGATCCACGTGATGTCGGCCGCCGACTGAGCGCGCCGGCATCCGCCCACAGGCCGGACCCGGCGATCCGGGCCGGCCCCATCCTCTGACGAGGTGATACCCGGATGAATCTTCAGTTGACGAGCGAGCAGCAGATGCTGCGCGAGAGCGCCGTGCGCTGGGTGGCCGAGCGCGGCCGCCCCGCCCATGCCGGCGAGGCGCAGCCTCCCGCGGGCGAGCGCTGGCGCGAGATGGCCGACATGGGCTGGCTGGCGATGACGCTTCCCGAGCGCGACGGCGGCCTGGGACAAGGCATTGCCGAAACCTGCGTGCTGGCCGAGGCGCTGGGCGCCGGCCCGGTGGTCGAGCCCTTCCTTCCCGCGGCGGTGATGGCCGGCGGGCTGCTGGCCGATGGCGGCAGCGATGAGCAGCGCGGGCGCTGGCTCGGCGCGCTGGCCGCCGGCGAGGCGGTCGTCGTTCCCGCGACGATCGAGCGCGGCACGGGCCACGAGCTCTCTCGCACCGCGACCCGCGCCACGCGCGACGGCGGCGGCTGGCTGCTGGAGGGCGACAAGAGCATGGTGCCCTCGGGGCAGGCGGCGCAGGCCTGGATCGTTTCGGCGCGCACCGGCGAGGGCCAGATCGCCTTCTTCCTCGTCGAGCGCGGCGCTGCGGGTGCAGCCGCCCGCGACTTCCCGTCGGTCGACGGCGCGGGCGCCTGTTCGCTCTCGCTGCGCGGGGTGCGCGTGGACGACTCGGCGCGGCTGCCGGGCGCCAGCCTCGAGACCTTTCAGCGGGTGTTCGACCATGCGCTGGTCGCCGCCTGCGCGGAGTCGGTCGGCGCGATGGACACGCTGGTGAAGGCCACCGTCGACTACACGAAGCAGCGCATCCAGTTCGGCAGGCCGCTGGCCGCCAACCAGGTGCTGCGCCACCGGATGACCGACATGTCGGTCCATGCCGAGGAGGCCCGCTCGATCACGCTCGGCGCAGTGCTGGCGCTGCAGGATGCGGAGCGCACCGGCGACGCGCATTCGCGCGTCCGTGCTGCCGCGGCGGCGCGGGCCAAGGTCGGCCTCGGCGCGCGCCGCGTCGCCGAGGAGGCGGTCCAGCTGCACGGCGGCATGGGCGTCACCGACGAACTCACCATCGGCGTGTACCTGCGCCGCCAGATGGCGCTCGACGCCATGTTCGGCCCCGCGGAGTGGCATCTCCGCCGCCATGCGCAGATGCGCAGGCCGCTGGCCGCCGGAACGGAGAACTGAGATGAAGCTTTCCTTCGGGCCCGATGCACTGGCCTTTCGCGACGAGGTTCGCGCCTTCCTGAGCGAGAAGCTGTCGCCCGAGATGAGCCGCGCCACCCACCTGACCACCTCGGTGTTCTCCGAGCCGGAGGTCGGCCGGGTGTGGAACCGCATCCTGAACGACAAGGGCTGGTCCGCGCCCGCCTGGCCTGCCGAATACGGAGGCACCGGCTGGAGCCTGGTGCAGCGCTGGATCTTCGCCACCGAGCTCGCCCGCGCGGGCGCGCCCTCGCTGTCGCCGATGGGCTTGAAGATGGCCGGTCCGGTGATCATGAAGTTCGGGTCGCCCGAGCAGAAGTCGTACTACCTGCCGCGCATCCTGGCGGGCGACGACTACTGGTGCCAGGGCTATTCTGAGCCGGGCTCGGGCTCGGACCTGGCCTCGCTGGCCACGCGCGCGGTTCGCGACGGCGACCACTACGTGGTCAACGGCACCAAGATCTGGACCACCCACGCCCATCACGCCAACATGATGTTCGCGCTGGTGCGCACCGGGGGCGAGGACGTGCCCAAGCACAAGGGAATCAGCTTCCTGCTGGTCGACATGAAGACGCCGGGCATCACGATCCGCCCGATCCGCACGATCGGCGGCGACCACGAGGTCAACCAGGTGTTCTTCGACGATGTGCGCGTGCCGGTCTCGCAGCGCGTGGGCGAGGAGGGCGAGGGCTGGATCATCGCCAAGTACCTGCTCGAGTTCGAGCGCGGCGGCTCGATCACCTCGGGCGACCTGCGCTCCACCTTCGAGTGGCTGCAGCGGCTGGCCCAGGAGACGCCCTGCGGCGACGGCAGCATGCTGGACGACCCGGACCTGGCGCTGGCCTTCTCGACGGTCGAGATCGACATCGACGCCCTCGAGATGACCGAGCTGCGGGTGATGTCCTCGCTGCAGACCGGGCAGAACCCGGGCGCGGTGTCGTCGCTGATGAAGCTGCGCTGGAGCGAGATCGAGCAGGCGCTGACCCGGCTGGGCGTGCGGGCGCTCGGTCCGGATGCGCTCGCCTGGGAGACGACGCGCCCGCTCTACGCGGAGGGCGCCGACCCGGTGCTGGACGACCTGGCCCGCCCGGTGACGTCCAAGTACCTGAACACGCGCGCATTCACCATCTTCGGCGGGGCCTCCGAGATCCAGCGCGAGATCATCTCGCGCGAGCTCATCGGTTGAGCCTGCAGGGCGGCCCGGCCCCGGCCGGGCCGCCCCCTGTCGCCTGGCCCCCTGCCGCGCCTCAGGGCAGCGGGATCCAGTCGGTTTCGCCGGGAATGCTGCCGAGCCTTTGCGCGGTCCAGTCGCGCTCGGCCTGGCCGATGCGCTCCCGCCTGCTGGACACGAAGTTCCACGACAGCACCCTGGGCCCGTCCAGGGGCGACCCGCCGAGCAGCATCGCG
>JBKHVS010000100.1:0-11799 GCA_046569945.1 Gammaproteobacteria bacterium
GGAAACCGGCATGGTCCTGCTGGTGGACTACAGCGACATCAAGAACCTGAAGACCACCACGATCGAATCCGCCAAGTTCCTGCATGACGGCGGCTGGGACGCCTCGGGTCGTTACTTCATGGTTGCCGCCAACGCCTCGAACAAGGTCGCCGCGGTCGACACCAAGACCGGCAAGCTCGCCGCCCTGGTCGATACCGCCAAGATCCCGCACCCGGGTCGTGGCGCCAACTTCGTCCATCCGGAGTTCGGCCCGGTCTGGGCGACCGGCCACCTCGGCGACGAGACCATCGCGCTGATCGGCACTGACCCCGCTAAGCATCCGAAGAGCGCATGGAAGGTGGTTCGCAGCCTGAAGGCCCAAGGCGGCGGCAACCTGTTCATCAAGACGCACCCGAAGTCCTCCAACCTCTGGGTCGACACGCCGCTGAACCCGGATCCGAAGATCCACCAGTCGATCGCGGTGTTCGACATCAAGAACCTGGACAAGCCCTTCGAAGTGCTGCCGATCGGCGAGTGGGCCGGCGTCGGCGAGGGTGCCAAGCGCATCACGCAGCCCGAGTACAACAAGGCGGGCGACGAGGTGTGGTTCTCGGTGTGGAGCGCGAAGAACCAGCAGTCGGCGATCGTGGTCGTGGACGACAAGACCCGCAAACTCAAGGCGGTGATCAAGGATTCGCGTATCGTGACCCCGACGGGCAAGTTCAACGTGCACAATACGCAGCACGACGTCTACTGACCCGGCGTCCGCAACAAAGGAGATCCCATGAAACGCAACATCGTCGCCAAGCTGGCCTTCGCGGCCGCCGCAGTCGGCATCGCGGCCCCGGCATTCGCCAGCGCCGACCTGGCCAAGAAGTACAACTGCACGGCCTGCCACGCCGCCGACAAGAAGATGGTCGGTCCGTCGTACAAGGACGTCGCAGCCAAGTACAAGGGCCAGGCGGATGCAGTCGCCAAGCTGTCCGACAAGGTGAAGAAGGGCGGTTCCGGCGTCTGGGGTCCCGTCCCCATGCCGCCGAACGCTGCGGTACCCGATGCGGACATCAAGGTCCTCGTCGAGTGGGTGCTGGCGACCAAGTGACGCCAGCCGGACCCCGGTCCGGAGAAGGGGCGGCCCCGAGGGGCCGCCCTTTTTTTCGCGCCGGGCGCGCCGGTCTCCTGGCCGCCGCTGCCGTGGCGATCGTCCTCGCGCTGGCCCGGCCGGCGGCAGCCGCCGGCTCGCTGATCGCCGGCGGCGCTCCGGGACAATCCCGCATCGAGCTGCGGGAATGCGGCACCGGCCGGCTGGCGGGGCACACGGTGCTCGAGGTCCCGCTCGCCGCGCCGCCCGTCCTCGCCGCCGACGAATCGGCCGTATATGCGGCCACGGCCTCATCGGAACTTCTGCGCCTGTCCGTCCCAACGCTGGCGACCACAGCGCGCGCTGTACTCGCCCACCAGCCGGCTGCGCTGGCGGCGGGCAGCGGCCCCGATGCGATCCTGCTGGCGGGCGGGCAAGGCGACGAGCCGCTATCTGCGCACGACCCGGCCACGCTGGCCGAGCTGGCGCGCTACAGGCATCGCGACGGCAAGACCGCCACCGTGAGCGCCCTGATGGACAACCCTGGGCGCAGCGCGCTGGTCGCCGGGTTCGACGACCTGCCTGAGACCTGGGAGATCGTCTACGACCGCGCGGCGCCCCCGGTGCTGCTGGGCTTCGTCCACGACTACCGCAACAACGAGGCGGTGCCGCTGCCCGGCCGGCTCACTGCCCGGCCCTTCGTGGTGGCCTCGCCGACGCGGGCCTTCGCTCCCGGCCCCCTGCCCTGGGAGCTTGCACGCATCGACGGCCGGGGCGCACTCGGCGTGATCAACCTCGAGGTGCGCCGCGAGATCGAGCGGCCTGCGGTACCGCCTCCGGGCGGCCCGGACCGGGTTGCGGCCTGGCGCGCACCGGCGGGCGAAACGGCGGGCGAAACGGCGGGCGAAACGGCGGGCAAAACCGCAGGCGAGCCATCAGGCAAGGCGGCGGCCCGCCCGCGGCCGGGCGGCGTGCGCGGCTGGGTCGCCGCCGCGCCTGGCTCGAGCTCCCTGGTGCCGATGCGCGCGGTCGGCTGGCGCCCGCTGCTTCCCATCGAGCTCGGCGGCGAGGTGCTCGCCCTGGCCTCCGAGCCGTGGGGAGCGCGGGTGCTGGTCGCCCACCGGGGGCGGGAGGGAATCGTGGTGTCCGCGGTGGATCCGTCCGATGGCGCCGTGACGCGGATCTCGGAACTGCAAGCAACCCAGGGGGAGCGCTCGGCGCCCGCGCAAGGAGAGCGCCCGACGCAGCCCGAGCGCGGCATCGGCGCGAAGATCGAGGCGCGCGGCGCCGGCGCAACGCTGCGCTTCGTCCCAGGCAGCGGCCTGCGCTGCGTCGCGCTCGTGGATGCGGACGGACGCTGGCTGGGCAGCGTCGGCGCGCCCGGGCCTGGAGCCGGCCCAGGCGGAGCCCTACCTGCGCTCAGCCGCTGAAGAAGCCCAGCGGCGACTTGGTCAGCGCCACCGACACGATGAACCCGAAGATCGCGATCGCCACCAGCCCGGCGACCGCGCGCGAAGCCAGCGTGCGGCCGCGCTTGATCGCGATCGACCCGACCACGATGTAGGCGAGCAGCGCGACGATCTTCACCACGAGCCAGGCGGGAAGCGCGCCGATCATCACGGCCATGCCGATGGCCGACAGCAGCAGCAGGGTGTCGACGATGTGCGGCAGGATGCGCGCCGCGCGCGAGCCCAACGCCCGGGAGCGGCCCAGCATCATCAGGTAGCGCAGCACGAAGCCCGCGATGCTGAGCGTCGCGGTGGTGACGTGAAGGTGCTTGAGGAATTCGTAGGTGGGCATGGCAAACACTGCACTGGCCGCCGGCGGGTCGCCGGACCGGCTCAGGAAAGGTGGCTGCGGAGCAGTTCGGGATCGAGGATGCTGATCTCGGCGCCGCGCACGCCGATCGCCCCCTCGTGGCTGAGCTCGCCGAGGATACGCGAGAAGTGCTCCGGGGTGAGGTTGAGCCGCGACGCGATCACGCCCTTGTTCGCGTCCAGGGTGATGCGCACCGGGCCATCCTCCGGCACCTTTGCGTGCTCGTCGACGTCGCGCAGCAGGTAGCCGATCACCCGCTGCATGCCCGAGCGCAGCGAGTAGGCTTCGACGTCCTGGATCAGGCCGATCAGCCGGCGGCTCAGGCTGGCGAGCATCACCCGTGCGAGATGCGGGTCGGCCGCGATCTCCGCGTCGATGACTTCCTTGGAGATGTGCAGCAGCAGCGAATCGGCAAGCGCCTGTCCGTAGACCACGTAGGAGCGGTCCGAGAACATCAGCGCCTCGCCGAAGGTCTGGCCCGGGCCGAGGATATCGATGACCTTCTCGGACCCCTGAGGAGACACGAAGGCGAGCTTCACCTGCCCGTAGACCACGGCGTGGAAACCGACGCAAGGATCCCCCCGCTGGAAGATCGTCTGCCCTTTCGACGCCCGGACCTCGGCAGTGCCTGCAGCGATCCGGTCGATTTCCGCGGCGCTCAGCCCCTGGAACATCGGCAGATTGGAAAGGAAAGTCCTGGTCTTGATCGTGGGCGCCCGCATGTTCCTCCGGCCTGCACGTGAAGATGCACCGTGGGTGGGCATTGTAGGCTTGATCCATGTCATGTGCGGTGGCGAATCCGACGCCGACAATGGCTCCGGTCCAGGAATCCGCAACCGAAAGTACCCAATGATGGCCCGCAAGCGGCTAGACGTGGCCAGCGCACTGGCCAGCGTGCCCATGTTCCGGCAGCTCGCCCCCGAACAGCTGGCGGAGATCGTCCGCGGCACGCGGATCGTGCGCGGCGCGCGCGGCGATCTCCTCTTCCACAAGGGCGACCTTCCCACCGGCTTCTGGCTGATCATGTTCGGCCAGGTGAAGCTCGCCCTGTCCACCGACCGCGGCGTCGAGAAGGTGCTCCAGCTGCTCGGGCCGGGCCAGTCCTTCGGCGAGGCCGTCATGCTGCTCGAGCGCGCCTACCTGGTGCACGCCGAGTGCCTGGCGGACTCCCTGCTGCTGCACGTGCCCAAGCAGGCGGTGTTCGACGCCATCGACGCAGACCCCGGCTTCGCGCGGAAGATGCTCGCGGGACTCAGCTTCCGGCTGCACGAGCTGGTTTCGGACGTGGAGGCCTACAGCATGCGCTCGGCCGCGCAGCGCCTGGTCGGCTACCTGCTCAATCTCTGCGACGGCCAGGCCGACAACGAGGGAAAGGTGTCGCTGCCCACCTCCAAGCACCTGGTCGCCTCGCGGCTGAACCTGACCCCGGAGACCCTGTCGCGGATCCTGCACACGCTGGCCGAAGAGGAGCTGATCCGCGTCGAGGGCCGCTCGGTGACCATCTGCGACGTGGAGCGGCTCAAGGCCTACTCCTGATTCCACCCGAAACCTCATCCGCACCCCGAAGGCCGCACCGATGTCCGAGATCGAAGTCGACGTCCGCTACCGCGATCCGCCCGAACCGATGGAGATGGCGATCGACGCCCTCGACCGCCTGCAGCCGGGCGACACGCTGCGGCTGCTGATCCACCGCGAGCCGCACCCGCTGTACCAGATCCTGCGCGAGTCCGGCTTCGCGTACACGGTCGAGCAGCAGCCGGACTACACCTACGTGATCTCGATCCGGCAGCGCGCGCCGGCGGCCTGAGCAGGCCGCGCAGGGAGCCCTCCCTTCAGGGGCCCAGGGCCCGCCCGAACGCCCAGGCCACGTGCTCGCGCACCAGCGGCGACGGGTCGTCGGCCCGCGCGCGCAGTGCCGCCACCACCTCCGGCCCGCCGCCGGCGTTGCCCAGCGCCACCGCCAGGTTGCGCAGCCATCGTTCATGGCCGATGCGCAGGATCGGCGACCCCGCCATCCGCCGGGCGAACTCCTCCGGACTCAAGCCGAACAGCTCGACCAGTCCGGCCGCGTCCAGCCGGTGCCGCACCGCGAAATCCTCCAGCTGCGCCGGACGGGCCCAGCGGTTCCACGGACAGGCGAGCTGGCAGTCGTCGCAGCCGTAGATCCGGTTGCCCATCGGCGCGCGCAACTCGACCGGGATCGCGCCCTTGAGCTCGATCGTCAGGTAGGAGATGCAGCGGCGCGCATCGACCCTGTAGGGCGCGACGATGGCGCCGGTGGGGCAGGCTGCAAGGCAGCGCTCGCAGCTGCCGCAGTGCTCCGACACCGGCGCATCCGCGGGCAGGGGCAGGTCGGTGTAGAGCGTTCCGAGGAAGAAGGTGGAGCCCCGCTGCCGGTCGAGCAGCAGCGTGTGCTTGCCGCGCCAGCCCAGCCCTGCGCGGCGCGCGAGTTCCACTTCCATCACCGGCGCGGAATCGCAGAACACGCGGTGGCCGAAGGGGCCGATCTCGGCGGCGATGCGCTCGGAGAGCCGCTGCAGCCTGGAGCGAAGCACCTTGTGGTAGTCCCGGCCCAGTGCGTACCTGGAGACGTAGGCGCGTTCCTGCGCGTCCAGCGTTTCCCAGGCGCGCGCCACCCAGCCCGGATCCTGCGGCGCGTAGTCGACCGAGACCATCACTGCGCTGACCGTGCCCGGCACCAGCTCGGACGGGCGGGCACGGCGCATGCCGTGACGGGCCATATAATCCATTTCGCCGTGGCAGCCGGCATCGAGCCAGGCCTGCAGCCCGGGTTCGGCGTCCGAGAGGTCGACGTCCGCGACGCCCAGCGCCGCGAAGCCGAGCTACGACGCCCACTGCCGCAGCCGATCCACCCAGGCCGCATCGAACCGCGCCTCGCGCGCCGTCATCGCCACTCCTCCCGAAGCCCGCACCGCCTGCCATGCAGCCAACGGCCCCCGACCTCGAACTCCTGCTCGACGACGAAGCCGCGACTGCCGCGCTCGCCGGCACACTGGCCGGCTGCCTCGGACCGGGCTTCGTGCTCTACCTGTCCGGCGACCTCGGCGCAGGCAAGACCGCCCTCACCCGGGCGCTGCTGCGTGCGCTGGGTCACACGGGCCGGGTGCGAAGTCCCACGTTCACGCTGTCCGAATCTTATAATCTGCCGAACTTCGAGCTGTATCACTTTGATTTCTATCGATTCTCGGCAAGCGATGAATGGCGTGACCTGGGCTTCGACGAACTGCTCGGCGGTGCCGGCGCAGCCGTCATCGAATGGCCGGAACTCGGCGGCCCCTCGCTGCCCGAGCCGGACGTCGGCCTGCGGCTCGAGACGCCGGACGCTCCGGACGATGGCGGCGGCTCGCAGCGCATCGCCCGCCTGCGCGCGGGCAGCGAGCGGGGCCGGCAATGCCTGAGCGCGGTCGCCCTGGCTGCGGCCCGCGGATCGCTCGCCGGCGTTTCGTTGCGCGCAGCCTCGCCGGAGCCGCCCTTGCGCTGAAGCTGCCGTCGGCGTCCGCCGCCGGAATCGTGGCGGTGCGGGTCTGGCCGGCCCGAGACTACACCCGCGTCACGCTGGAACTCGAGGATGCCCTCGCCCACGAGCATTCGCTGATCCCCGATCCCCCGCGCCTGGTGCTCGACCTGACGGGACTCGAGCTCGATCCCATGCTGCGCGACCTGGTCGCGAAGGTGCGGGCGGACGATCCCTACATCGCGCAGGTACGCATCGGCCAGTTCCGACCCGACGTGGTCCGGCTGGTGTTCGACCTGAAGGGAGATGTATCGCCCCGCGTCTTCACGCTGCCGCCGATCGAGAACTACCGGCACCGGCTGGTGCTCGACCTGCATCCGAAGGTGCCGGTGGATCCGCTGAAGGCGCTGCTCGCCGATGGCCGCGCCCCTGCGGATCCGATCGGCGCGCTGCTGCGCGAGCGCGCCGCGCCGCCCGAGCCGGCGCGCACTGCCGAAGGGCCGCAGGCGGTTCCCGCGCCGCCGTCCGATGCGCCGGCCGGGCGCGCCGCGCAGGCGAAGCGTCCGTCCGGCGCCGCCCGGAGCCGCAAGCCGCCAGCGGTCTCCCGGCTGGTCACGATCGCGATCGATCCCGGCCACGGCGGCGAGGATCCAGGCGCCATCGGCCGGGGCGGCACGCGCGAGAAGGACGTGGTGCTGGCGATTGCCCGCCGGCTGCGCGCTCGCATCGCCGCCGAGTCCGGCATGCGGGCCTTCATGACCCGCGACGGCGACTTCTTCGTGCCGCTGGCCACCCGCGTGTCGAAGGCCCGGCAGGTGCAGGCGGACCTGTTCGTTTCGATCCATGCCGACGCCTTCGTCAACCCGCGCGCGCGTGGCGCCTCGGTCTACGTGCTCTCGGAAGACCGGGCCAGCAGCACGAACGCGCGCTGGCTCGCCAATCGCGAGAACCGCGCCGACCTGATCGGGGGCGTGGACCTCGGCGGCCGCAACCGGGAGGTGGCGAAACTGCTGCTGGAGCTATCGACCGCGGCGCAGATCCGCGACAGCAGCAACCTCGGGCGCATGGTGCTCGGCCAGCTGGGCACCGTGGGCAACCTGCACAAGCCCGTGATCGAAAAGGCGGGCTTCGCGGTGCTCAAGGCGCCGGACATCCCGTCGATCCTGGTCGAGACCGCCTTCATCAGCAATCCCGACGAGGAGCGGCGCCTGGCCAGCCGCGCCTACCAGGACCGGATCGCGGACGCGATCTTCACCGGCATCAGGCACTACCTGATCAAGTACCCGCCACCGGCGCGGGCGACGCGCGCCTGATCAGGCCGCGCGCCGCTGCCGCCGCGCGCGCAGCCAGTGCCGCGCCACTTCGATGACCGCCGGCAGGCCCGGGATCACGATGAAGGCCAGCGTGACCCAATGGAAGTGCTCCTGGACCCAGGCGGTGTTGCCCACCAGGTAGCCCAGCGTGGTCAGCGAGCAGACCCAGATCACCGCGCCCACCACGTTGTAGAGCGCGAACTTGGGGTAGCTCATCTCCGCGATGCCGGCCACGAAGGGCGCGAAGGTGCGAACGAAGGGCAGGAAGCGGGCGATGATGATCGTCATCGGGCCATGGCGCTCGTAGAAGGCGTGGGTGCGCTCGAAGGCGGCGCGGTTGAAGAAGCGGGAGTGCTCCCAGCCCCACACCCGGGGCCCGAAGTACCGGCCCACCGAGTAGTTGACCGCGTCTCCGAGCACCGCCGCCGTCGTGAGCAGCACCAGCAGCACCGGCAGGCTCATGCCGCCCACGCCCGCGATGGCGCCGGCCACGAACAGCAGCGAATCGCCGGGCAGGAAGGGCATGACCACCAGCCCCGTCTCGACGAAGATGATCAGGAACAGCAGCGCATAGACCCAGAGGCCGTAGTTGGCCACGACCTCGGCGAGGTGCTTGTCCAGGTGCAGGAAGATGTCGATGATCTGGGCGAAGTCCATGCGGCCCTTGCGGTCGGAAGTCGTCGGTGCGCCGGGCCCCAGGGGCTTCGGCGCGGCCGATCATACCCGGTCGATATAATCGGCCCGCGGGTCTTCCGCACATCCGCCCTCCTTCCCGAGCCTGCATGACTCCCTCGCCGACCCCCGGCGGCCCTGCCCCGAGGCGGCCGATCCGCCCGCTTCCCGACACGCTGGTCAGCCAGATCGCTGCCGGAGAGGTCGTCGAGCGCCCGGCTTCGGTGGTCAAGGAGCTGCTGGAGAACGCGCTGGACTCGGGCGCATCGCGCATCGAGCTGCGCATCGAGGAAGGCGGGATGCGCCGCATCTCGGTCAGCGACGACGGCTGCGGCATTCCGGCCGGCGAGCTCGCGCTTGCGCTGACCCGCCATGCAACGAGCAAGATCGGCTCGCTGGAGGAACTGGAGCGGGTGGGCACGCTCGGCTTCAGGGGCGAGGCGCTGGCCTCGATTGCCTCGGTGGCCCGGGTCCGCATCACCAGCCGCACTGCCGACGCCCCGCATGCCAGCGCCCGCGACAGCGCGGCGGCCGAGGCCGTGCCGGCTGCGGGCACGGCCGGCACCACGGTCGAGGTCTTCGACCTCTATTCGGCCACGCCGGCGCGGCGCAAGTTCCTCAAGACGCCGGGCACCGAGGCGGCCCATTGCATCGAGGCGCTGCGCCGCGTGGCGCTGGCCCATCCGGGCGTCGCCTTCTCGGCATGGGTGGACGGCCGCCGGGTGGAGGACTTCGGGGCCGGCGCCTGGCAGGAACGCGCGCTCGGCGGGCTCGGCGAGGACTATGCGCGCGCCCATCGTGCGATCGACACCGGGCCGCCGACGCTGGGGGTGTCCGGCCTGCTGGGACTGCCCACCGTGAGCCGCGCCCGCGCCGACCGTCAGTTCTTCTACGTCAACGGCCGCTTCGTTCGCGATCGGGTGCTGATGCATGCAGTTCGGCAGGCGTATGCCGACGTTCTGCACGGAGACCGTCATCCCGCCTACGTGCTGTTCCTGCGGATCGATCCGGCGCTGGTGGACGTGAACGTCCATCCGGCCAAGATCGAGGTGCGTTTCCGCGATTCGCAGGCGGTGCACCGGGCAGTGTTCCACGCGGTGCGCGATGCACTGCGCGCCTCGGCGGCGGAGCATCCGTCGCTGGCGGCGCCGCAGGAGGGCGGGACGGCCTTCGCCCGGCCGCTCCCGGTTCCCGAACATTCGCAGCAGATGCAGCGAACGCTCGCCATCGGACAGCCTTCGTCGGCGTACCTGCCTGGATCAGAAGTATTTCGGGACAGCCAGGGCGGGCTGCGCCCGGCCCGCGCGACCGGCGACCCCGGCCCCGGCGCGGTGGCCGCCTCGATGGCCTTCCTGGCCCCCGAGGGCCTACAGGCGCCCGGAATGTTCCGGCCCCCCGCAACGGAAGGGCTGCAAGCGGCCAGGGACGCCGCCCTGGCGAGATCGCCGGACACCGAAGCCGCGCCGCTCGGCTACGCGATCGGCCAGCTGCACGGCATCTACATCGTCGCGCAGAACGCCCAGGGCCTGGTGCTGGTCGACATGCACGCGGCGCACGAGCGCGTGGTCTACGAAAAGCTCAAGACGGCCTTCGATGCGCGCGCCGTCCCGGTGCAGTCGCTGCTGGTCCCGGCCACCTTCCGCGCGGATCCGCTGGACGTGCGCCTGGTCGAGGACGAGCCCGAAGCGCTGGCGGCGCTCGGGCTGGAGCTCTCGGTGCTCTCGCCCACCGCGATCGCGGTGCGCGCAGTGCCCGCCATGCTCGCCTCCGGCGACCCGGCGGCGCTGGCCCGTTCGGTGCTGGCCGGCCTGCGCGAGACCGGCGCAGCGCAGGCGCTGGCCAGCCACCGCGACGCCCTGCTGGCCACCATGGCCTGCCACTCCGCGGTGCGCGCCAACCGCCGGCTGACGCTCGAGGAAATGAACGCGCTGCTGCGCGAGATGGAGCGCACCGCCGGCGCCGACCAGTGCAACCATGGCCGCCCGACCTGGGTGCAGGTGGGCCTGCAGGAGCTGGACCGCTGGTTCCTGCGCGGCCGATGAGCGCGCCGGACCGCCGAGGGGACAGGGCCGACACGATGGCAGGCACCCGATGAACCGCGCCGCGCCCCCGTCGCCCAGCTCGTCCGCAGCGATCGGCAGCGGCATCCTCTTCCTGCTGGCGGCCTTGCTCGGCCTGCAGCCCCTCTCGACCGATCTCTACCTGCCCTCGCTGCCGGCGATCGGCGAGCATTTCGGCGCGCCGCCGATGGCGGTGCAGTCGACGCTGTCGGTGTTCATCGCGGCCTTCGCGGCCGGCCAGCTGGTGGTCGGCCCGATGTCCGACCGCTTCGGGCGCCGGCCGATGGTGCTGGGCGGGCTCGCGCTGTACCTGGCGGCCTCGCTGGCCGGAGCGCTCGCGCCGTCGCTCTCCTGGCTGGTCGCCGCACGCTTCTTCCAGGCGCTTGGCGTGTGCTGCACGGTGCTCTGCGGACGGGCCATCGTGCGCGACCTCTACGAGCCCGAGGCCGGGATGCGGGTGATGGCGCGCGCCCAGGGGTGGATGACCGTCTGCACGCTGCTCGGGCCGATCGCGGGCGGCGTGCTGCAGTCGCTGTTCGGCTGGCGCGCCGCCTTCTTCGCGCTGGTCGCGATCGGCGCCGTGGTCACCTTGGCCGCTGTCCGCTCGCTTGCCGAGAGCAACCGCCACCTCAACCCGCTGGCCACCCGCCCCGGCCCGCTGCTGTCCACCTACGCGGGCATCGCCCGCTCGCACGAGTTCCGCGCCTTCGCAGTGCCGCTGACCGGCAGCTACGGCTGCCTGTTCGCCTTCATCTCCGGCTCATCCTACGTGCTGATCGGCGTACTGGGGGTCTCCCCCGCGATGTACGGCGTGGCCTTCGGCTTCGTCACGCTGGGCTTCCTTGTCGGCACGCTGGTGGCGCGGCGTATCCAGCCCCGGATCGGCATCCGCGGCACCGCGATGGCCGGGGGCATCCTGCTGGCCGTCGGCGGCCTGGCGATGGCCGGGCTCGCCGCCGCAGGAATCCAGACCGTGGCCGCGGTCGTGGTGCCCGTGTTCTTCACGCTGATGGCGCACGGCATGGTCGGCCCTGCCTGCCAGGTCGGCGGGATCGCGGCGTTCCCGCGCAGCGCCGGCGCCGCGGCCGCGCTGCTCGGCTTCACCATGCACCTGGGTGCCGCCGCGATCGGCTGGTGGATCGGCGCCAGCCACGACGGCACCACGCTGCCGCTGGCGGCCAGCATCGGCGCCATCGGCCTGGTCACCGCCGTGCTCGCGGTAGCGATGCTGCGCGGGCCCGCACGGCCTTCGTCCGGCGCCGCCTGACCACGCGCGGCGCATGATCGACCACCCCGCCCGCCGCCCCTTCGTGACGTCCGTGACGTCCGTGACGTCCGTGACGTCCGTGACGTCCGTGACGCCCGCAGCGCCGGCGCGTCGGGCGGACCGCGGCGCCGCCG
>JBKHVS010000101.1:0-11673 GCA_046569945.1 Gammaproteobacteria bacterium
CAGCGAAGAAGCTCCAGGCGTCATTGTCGTCCAGCATCCGCCGGGGATCGAGCCCTGCGCGCGCCGCGCGCTCGAGCGTGTCCGGCCCCAGCAGCGCGCCCGCATTGTCCTCGGTTCCGTCGATGCCGTCGGTGTCGGCGGCGATCGCCCAGGCCTGCCCGACGCCGGCCATCGACTGCGCCAGCGCCAGCGCGAACTCGGCGCAGCGCCCGCCTCGCCCCTGCCCCCTCACCGTGACCGTGCACTCGCCGCCGGAGATCAGCGCGACCGGCCGGCGGAAGGGCTGGCCGTGCAGCGACACCTGGCGCGCGATCGCCGCCATCACCGCGGCCACGTCGCGCGCCTCGCCCGTCACCGTGTCGCCCAGCACCACCGGCTGCACGCCCGCGCTCTCGAACACGCGCGCGGCGGCCTGCAGGCTGCCCTGGGCGGTGGCGACCAGCTGGTGCTCGACCCGCCGGAACGCCGCGTCGCCCGGCTTGGGCGTGTCCGGCTCATCCCCTTGCAGCCCGCGGTGCAGGTGGGCGAGCACCGGCCCGGGCGCGTCGACGCGCCAGCGCTCCAGCACGCCGAGCGCATCGCTGAAGCTGCCCGGATCGGGCGCGCAGGGGCCGGAGGCGATCGAGAAGATGTCGTCGCCCGCCACGTCCGAGACCACCAGCGCGAGCACCCGCGCCCGGGTCGCCGCGGCGAGCCTGCCGCCCTGGATGCGCGACAGGTGCTTGCGCACCGTGTTGATCTCCTGGATCGGCGCACCGCTGGCCAGCAGCAGTCCCGTGGTCGCGCGCAGGTCGGCCATCGGCACGCCCGGCGCCGGCAGCGCGAGCAGGCTGGAACCGCCGCCCGACAGCAGCACCAGCAGCAGGTCATCTTCGCCGAGCCGCCGGGCCGCCGCCAGGATGTCGGCGGCCGCCCCTTCGCCGGCGGCGTCCGGCAGCGGATGGCCGGCCTCGACGACCCGGATCCGCTCGCAGGGCAGCCCGTGCCCGTGCCGGGTGACGACCAGCCCCTCGAGCGCGGCCTGCGCCGGCCAGTGCCGCTCCACCGCCAGCGCCATGCCGGCCGCGGCCTTGCCCGCGCCGACGACCAGGGTGCGGCGAAATCCCGCGATCTCCGCCGGCCCCGGCAAGGCGGGCGCCAGGATCCGCAGCGGATCGGCGGCCGCGATCGCGGCGCGGAAGCTGTCGAGCAGCAGCTCGCGCGGGTCGGCTGCGCCCATGGGCTGCGCTACCTCCGCTCCGACGGGTCGGTGACGAAGCCGATCTTCGTCAGCCCGTTGCGCGCCGCCGCCGACATCACCTGCGCGACGTGCTCGTAGGGCGTGCTGCGATCGGCGCGGATCTGCAGCTCGGGCACGGGCTCGCGCGCAGCCTCCCCGGCGAAGCGGGCGTCCAGCGCCTGGGCGCCGATCACCTCCCCCTCCCACCAGACCTTGCCCTCGGCATCGATCGAGACGCGCAGCGGCCTGGCCGGCGACTGCTCGACGCTGCTCGCCGCGCGCGGCAGTTCCAGCTTCACCGTATGCGTGAGCAGCGGCGCGGTGACGATGAAGATCACCAGCAGCACCAGCATCACGTCGATGAAGGGAACCATGTTGATCTCGGCGTTCGGCTCGCCGTCCGAGTCGCCGCCCATCGATCCGAACGCCATCTCAGGCCTCCCCGACAGCCGCCGGCCGCGCCCCGGTGCGGGCGCGCTCCCGCGCGAGATCCGTCACCGGCGCCGGCTGCCCCTTGGCGCCGGTGCCCAGGAAGGCGAAGACGTCGTAGGCGAAGGATTCCAGCGCGGCGCGCACGCGCCTGTTGCTGCGCGCGAAGAAGTTGTACGCCACCGCGGCCGGGATGGCCACCGCCAGGCCGAGCCCGGTCATGATCAGCGCCTCTCCGACCGGCCCCGCGACCTTGTCGAGGCCGGCGTCGCCCGCAGCGCCGATCGCCACCAGCGCATGGTAGATGCCCCAGACCGTGCCGAGCAGCCCGACGAAGGGCGCGGTGGACGCCACGGTCGCAAGGAAGGTCTGCCCGGACTCCAGGCGGGCCACGTCCTCGCCGATGGAGCGCTTGAGCGCACGGGTCAGGAATTCGTCCGAGGTCCCGGCATCCACCAGGCGCCTTGCCTCGTCGCGCCGGCGATGCTGCTCGACGGCGACGAAACCCTGGCGCACCAGGTTGGAGAAGGGATCGCCGGGGCCGCCCTCGCGCAGCTGGCCGCGCACCGCCTCCAGGCTGGGCGCATCCCAGAAGGCCTGCAGGAAGCGCCGGCTGCGCCGCCCGGCAGCCAGCGCCCGCGCCCCCTTGCGGAAGATCAGGAACCAGGAGCCCAGCGACATCAGCAGCATCACGGCGAGGATGAAGCGGGCCACCCCGTCCGACTGGGCGAGGAAGTTGGCGAAACCGAGTTCGGTGCTCATTGGAGGCCTCTCGAGGACATCATGAATTCTTCAGCGTGAAGTTGATCGGGACCAGGACCCAGGCCGCGACTGCCTGCTCGCCCCGCCTGGCGGGAACGAAGCGCCAGCCGCGCACCGCGCGCAGCGCCGCGTCGTCCAGCCGCCCGGACCCGGAGGAGTCGCGCAGCTCGACGCTGGACGGGCGCCCGTCGGCCTCCACGTGGACCCGCAGCAGCACCCTCCCCTCCTCGCCGAGACGGCGCGAGATCATCGGATACGCGGGCGGCGGGTTGGCCAGGTAGGCCGCGTCGAAGCGCGGAGCGCTGGTCGCCGGCCCGCTGGCGGACGCGGCGGACGCGGCGGACGCGGCGGAAGCAGAGGAAGCAGCGGACGCGGCAGGTGCAGGCGACGGCGTGCTCGTGGCGGCGGCGGGCGCCGGGGCCGCGGGCGCCGTCTCGACGGCCGGCCCGGGAGGCGGCGGCCCCGGCGCCGGCGCCACCGGCGCCTCGGGCGCAGCGCGGACGCTGTCCGCCACCAGCGTCTCAGGGGGCGGGGCCGGCGGCGTCTTCTGCGCCGGAGGCGTCCTGCGGACCACCGGACGCGGCTCCGGCCTGCGCTCGGGCGGCCTGGCTGGCTGAGGTTTCGGCTCGGGCTTCGGCCCGGCCTGCGACCGCGGCGGCGGGGGCTTCGGCGCCGGCGCCGGCGCCGGCGCGGCAGCGGGCGGCGCTTCGACGACGAAGCGGACCTCGAGCGGCACCGGCGGCTGCTCCACTTTCTCGCCCGGCGCCCGCAGTGCCAGGAAGCCGGCGGCGGCGTGCAGGGCGACCGCCGCCAGCGCGGCAAGGATCGCGGAACGGGGAAGCGATGCGGGGGGGCGCAGCGGATGCATGGGCCGACATCATACTGCAATGCGAATGACTCGCATTACAAGAAGATGTCGGCCGTGCGCTCCCCGAGGGGCCGGGCGGCCTGCGCCGCCCGCTCCCCGATCAGTCGGCGTACACCCCGGCCTTGCGGATCACCGGCCCCCACTTCTCGATCTCGGCCTTCAGGTGCTTCTGCAGGGCTTCGGGCGTCTGCTGGGCCACAGGGTAGATCACCGAACCGAGCTCGGCGAACCGGTTCTTCACCTCGGGGCTGGCCAGCGCCGCCTGCATCGCCGACACCAGCTTGTCGACCACCGGCTTGGGCGTGCCCTTCGGTGCGTACATGCCGTGCCAGATGCCCAGCTCGAAGCCCTTCAGCCCGGCCTCGGCCGCGGTCGGGACGTCCGGCAGCGAGGCCAGTCGGCTCGGCGCGGTCAGCGCCAGCGCCCGCACCCGTCCGCCCTTGATCTGCGGCGTGGTGTTGGTGGTCTGGTCGCACAGCACGTCGACCTGGTTGCCCATCAGGTCCGCAAGCGCCGGCGCCGTGCCCTTGTATGGGACGGTGATCAGCTGCGTTCCGATCGCCTGCTGGAACATCAGCCCGCAAAGGTGCGAAGCCGCGCCCAGGCCGGCGTTGGCCAGCGTCGCCTTGTCGGCGTTGGCCTTGGCCCACGCGACCAGCTCGGCGAGGTTCTTAGCGGGGTGCGAGGGGCGCACCAGCAGCGTCATCGGCACGTCGTTGATCAGCCCGACGTACTCGAAGTCCTTCAGCGGATCGAAGGACAGGCGCCGGTAGAGCGCCGGCGAGGTCGACATGCCGATATGCCAGACCAGCACCCTGTAGCCGTCCGGGGCCGCCTTGGCCACGTTGTCAGCGCCGAGCGTGCCGCCGGCGCCCGGCTTGTTCTCGACGATCACCGACTGGCCGAGGGCCTTCTCCATGCCCGCCGCGACGCTGCGGGCCACCGTGTCGGTCGGTCCCCCCGCAGCAAACGGAACCACCACGTCACCGGCCGGGTGGGGAACTGCTGCGCCGAGGCCGGAACGGCCGCCAGCGTGAAGCCCGCGGCGAGCGCCGCAGCAAAGAGTGAACGCATCATCGGTAGTCTCCTGAGTCTGAGGAGGCCGCCGGGCGTCGACGCTCGTCGTGGAAACGCCCCGCGACCGCGCAGAGGAGTCTAGCCGCGCAAGGCGGCGTCTGCTGCGCAGGAAGCCGCAATTCGCCGGAAATCCGCGGGTAAACCCGGGAGAAACGGGGCCTGGAGGGAGCTCTCCAGCGGCCGGCGGGCGTTCAGCCCAGCGCGTCGGCCACCGCCCGCCCCACGTCCTGCGTCGTGGCGCTGCCGCCCATGTCCGGCGTGCGCGGCCCGCCCGAGGTCACGCGCTCGATCGCCGCGACGATCGCATCGTGCGCCTCGCGATGGCCGAGGTGGTCCAGCATCATCGCGCCGGACCAGATCTGGCCGATGGGATTGGCGATGCCCTTGCCGACGATGTCCGGCGCGGAGCCGTGCACCGGCTCGAACAGCGACGGGAACCTTCGCTCCGGGTTGATGTTGCCGGACGGGGCGATCGCGATCGTGCCGGTGCAGGCCGGCCCGAGGTCGGAGAGGATGTCGCCGAAGAGATTGGAGGCCACCACGACGTCGAACCAGTGCGGGTTGCGCACGAAGTGCGCTGCCAGGATGTCGATGTGGTACTTGTCGACCTTCACGTCCGGGTAGCGGGCCCGCATCGCCTCGACGCGCTCGTCCCAGTAGGGCATCGAGATGAAGATGCCGTTCGACTTCGTCGCCGAGACCAGGTGCCGCTTCGGGCGCCGCGCTGCAAGCTCGAACGCGTAGCGCAGCACCCGGTCGACGCCCGTGCGCGTGAAGACCGACTCCTGCAGCACGAGCTCGCGGTCAGTTCCGGCGAACATCCTGCCGCCCACCGACGAGTACTCGCCCTCGGTGTTCTCGCGCACCACGTAGAAGTCGATGTCGCCGGGCGCGCGGCCGGCCAGCGGACACGGGATCCCGGGCATCAGCCGCACCGGGCGCAGGTTCACGTACTGGTCGAATTCCCGCCGGAACAGCAGCAGCGAGCCCCACAGCGAAACGTGGTCGGACACGCGGTCGGGCATTCCCACGGCGCCGAAGAAGATCGCGTCGTGGCCGCCGATCTGCTCCTTCCAGTCGCCGGGCATCATCTGCCCGTGCTTCTCGTACCAGTCGCAGCTGGCGAACTCGAAGTGATCGAAGCGCAGCCCGATGCCGAACTTCCGGTCCGCCGCCTCGAGCACCCGCAGCCCCTCCGGGACCACCTCCCTGCCGATGCCGTCTCCGGGGATGACTGCGATCCGATGCCTGCCCATGTCCGCTCCGCGCTTGCCAGTTCCAGGAGCAGGGGAGTGTACTTCGGCCAGTCGGCGGCCGGTCCGCTGCGGGATGGCTCAGTGCGTGCTCAGGATCCGGGAGAGGAACTCCTGCGCCCGCGGGCTGCGCGGCGTGCCGAAGAATTCGTCCCTGGTGCAGTCCTCGACGATTCGCCCCTGGTCCATGAACACCACCCGGTCGGACACCTTGCGCGCGAAGCCCATCTCGTGGGTGACCACCATCATCGTCATGCCCTCCCGGGCGAGCGCGACCATCACGTCGAGCACCTCGCTGACCATCTCCGGATCGAGCGCGGAGGTGGGCTCGTCGAACAGCATCACGATCGGGTCCATGGCGAGCGCCCGCGCGATCGCGACCCGCTGCTGCTGCCCCCCAGAGAGCTGGCCGGGGAACTTGTCCGCGTGCGCCTTCAGGCCCACCCGCTCGAGCAGCGACAGGCCCCTGGCGACCGCCTCGTCTCGCCCTCGCCCCAGCACGCGCACCTGGCCCAGCGTCAGGTTGTCCATCACCGACAGGTGCGGGAACAGCTCGAAGTGCTGGAAAATCATGCCAATCCGCGACCGCAGCTTCGGCAGGTCGGTTCCCTTGGCCTCCACCGAGACGCCGTCGACGAGGATCTCGCCCTTCTGGAAGGGCTCCAGCCCGTTGGCGCACTTGATCAGCGTGGACTTGCCGGAGCCGGAAGGGCCGCAGACCACCACCACCTCGCCCTTCGAGATGCTGGTGGTGCAGCCGGTCAGCACCTGGAAGCTGCCGTACCACTTGCTGACGTCCCTGAACTCGATCATGGCCATGTCGTCGGACTCCGAAGGTTTTTCGTGGGCGGGCGGGCGGCGCTGCCTTGCGGGCTCACCGGACGATCGCGATGCGCGCCTGGAGCCGGCGCACGAACATCGACAGCAGCGAGCACAGCACGAAATAGACCACCGCCACGAACAGGTACATCTCGACGATGCGGCTGTCGCGCTGGGCGATCTTGCCGGCCGCGCCGACGAAGTCGGTCACGTTCAGCAGCGAGACCAGCGAGACGTCCTGGAACAGCACGATGGTCTGGGTGAGCAGCAGCGGCAGCATGTTCCTGAAGGCCTGCGGCAGCACCACCAGCCGCATCGACTGCCAGTAGTCGAGCCCCAGCGCGTAGGCGGCGCCCACCTGCCCCTTGGGGATGCTCTGGATGCCCGCGCGCATGATCTCGCAGAAATAGGCTCCCTCGAACATGATGAAGGTGATGTAGGCGGAGCGCTCGGCGCCGATCTGCGGCGGCCGCTCCGCGCCCGTGATCGCCTGCAGCGCGACGGGCAGCAGGAAGTAGAACCAGAAGATCACCAGCAGCAGCGGCACCGAGCGCATCAGGTTGACGTAGCCGGAGGCCGCCAGCGAAAGCGGCCGGATCGACGACAGCCGCGCCATCGCGAGCAGGGTGCCCAGCACGATGCCCCCCAGCGCCGCCACGGCGGTCAGCTGCAGCGTGTACTGCAGCCCGGTGAGCAGGTACGGCCACGTCCGGGCGACGACGTCGAAATCGAGGCCGTCCATCACTTGCTCCCGCCGATGTAGCCGGGCACCGCGACCCGGCGCTCGACCCAGGCCATCGCCCGGTTCGCTGCCATCGCGATCGCCACGTAGGCGAGCGTGGCCGCCGCGAAGGCCTCGAAGTAGCGGAAGGTCATCTCGCCCATCTCCCGGGTCCGGAAGAAGAGCTCGGCCAGCCCGATCGAGTACGCCACCGCGGTGTTCTTGATCAGGTTCATTGTCTCGGAGGTGAGCGGCGGGATCACGATCCGGTAGGCCATCGGCAGCAGCACGTACCGGTAGGTCTGCCACTCGGTGAGCCCCAGCGCGTAGCCGGCCGCGCGCTGGCCGCCGGGCAGCGACTGGATGCCCGAGCGCACCTGCTCGCTGACCCGCGCGGCCGTGAACAGCCCCAGGCAGACCACCGCGGTGGCGAACTGGTGGTCGGTGGGGTCCAGCGTGATCACCCACGCCTTCACCGCGGGGATGAGTCCGGGCACCACGAAGTACCAGACGAAGAACTGGACGATCAGCGGAATGTTGCGGAACAGCTCGACGTAGGCGTTGCCCAGCCGCACGAGCCAGGTGCGGCGCGTGGTGCGCGCGACGCCCAGCGCCGAGCCCAGGAAGAAGGCGATCAGCGCCGCGAAAACGGCGGTGGACAGCGTCCAGCCCAGGCCGCTGGCGAGCGACTGCCACCAGGTGCTGTCGCCGTCGGCGTTGAGCTCGAGGAATATGCCGAGATCCATCCGAACGCTCCTTTGCTTTCGCGCCGCCTGCGCGCCGGTTCGCCGCGCCTGCCCGCGCGCGCGAAAAAGGCCGGAACGCGCTGGGAGCGGCCGGCCTCTTCGCGACGCGCCTGCAGGCCTCTCGTCAGACGCCCTTGTCGTTCGGGTTGGCGAACGCGTCCCTGATCGGCGGGGTCGCCGGGAAGTTCAGGTTGATTCCCTTGGGCGGGATCGGGCTGGTGAACCACTTCGCGTAGATGCGCTCGATCTCGCCGGACTTCATCACCGCGCCGACGCTGCGGTCGACCAGCGCCTTGAACTGCGGATCGTCCTTGCGCAGCATCATGCTGTAGGGCTCCTGGCGCAGCGACTCCTCGAGGATCCTGAACGCGGACGGCGTCTTGGAGTTCGCGATCTGGCCGGCCAGCAGGATGTCGTCCATGACGAAGGCGGCGGCGCGGTCGTCGGCCATCAGCAGGAAGGACTCGGCGTGATCCTTGCCGTAGATCTCCTTCACGTTGGCGGTCTCGGTCTTCTTGTAGGCCTTGAACAGCGGCACCGAGGTGGTGCCCGAGGTGGTGGAGATGGTCTTGCCGTTCAGGTCGGCCAGCGAATTGATGTTCGAGCTCTTCTTGACCGCGGCGGTCACGTTGATCACGAAGTAGGTCGGACCGAAGGCCACCTGCTGCTGCCGCTGGACCGAGTTGGTGGTGGATCCGCACTCGAGGTCGATGGTGCCGTTCTGCAGCAGCGGAATGCGGTTGCTGGAGGTGACCGGCTGCAGCTTCACCTGCAGGTTGGGCATCTTCAGCTCCGCCTTGACCGCGTCGACGATCTTCATGCAGAGGTCCATCGCATAGCCGATCGGCTGCTGCCTGTCGTCCAGGTAGGAGAACGGGATCGACGACTCCCGGTGGCCGACGGTGATGGCGCCCAGCTCCTTGACCTTCTTCAGGGTGCCGGTGAGCTCCTGGGCGGCGGCGCCGCCGGCCAGTGCGCCGAGGACGAGTGCGATCGCGAGCTTGCTGCGGGTCATTGCGTGTTCCCCAAGGTTGTATCCCGTAGCGGAAAAGTATACGGCCGCCGGCGCGCAACCGTGGACAGGCGCGGATGCGTTCCCGGCTCAGGCCGGCGCCGCCGCCCCCTCGGGGTCGGGCTGCGCCGGGGGATCCTCGGGCTGCTGGGCCTGCGCCGCCCACATCCGTGCATAGACGCCATCCCGATCGAGCAGTTCCGCATGGGTGCCCGACTCCACGACGCGTCCGTGGTCCAGCACCAGGATGCGGTCCGCGTCGACCACCGTCGAAAGGCGGTGCGCGATGACCAGCGTGGTGCGCCTGGCGGCGGCGGTGCGCAGCGCCCCCTGGATGGCCTGCTCGTTGCGCGTGTCAAGCGCCGACGTGGCCTCGTCCAGCACCAGGATGGCGGGATCCTTTAGCAGCATCCGCGCGATCGCCACCCGCTGCTTCTCGCCGCCGGAGAGCTTGAGCCCGCGCTCGCCGACCGGCGTCTCGTAGCCCTCGGGCAGCCTGGCGATGAAGCCGTGCAGCTGCGCCGACCTGCAGACGCCTTCGATCTCGGCCGCGCTGGCGCCGGGGCGTCCATAGGCCACGTTGTAGCCCAGCGTGTCGTTGAACAGCACGGTGTCCTGGGGGACGATGCCGATCGCCGCCCGAAGGCTGTTCTGGGTCACCGCGCGGATGTCCTGGCCGTCGACCAGGATGCGCCCGCCGGTGACGTCGTAGAAGCGGTAGAGCAGCCTGGCCAGCGTCGACTTCCCGGCGCCGCTCGGGCCGACCACCGCGGTGATGCTGCCGGGGCGCATCGTGAAGTCGACCTCGCTCAGGATCGGCCGGCTGGCGTCGTAGCCGAAGCTCACGCGCTCGAAGCGCACCTCCGGCCCGTGCGACACCCTCAGCGCCGGCGCGCCGGGAGCGTCCTCGACCTCCCGGTTGGCGCGCAGCAGCCCGAACATCCGCTCCAGGTCGGTGAGCCCCTGCTTGATCTCCCGGTACAGAACGCCCAGGAAATTGAGCGGGGCGTAGAGCTGGATCATGAAGCCGTTGACCAGGACCAGGTCGCCCAGCGTCATCCTGCCCTCGGCCACGCCCGCAGTGGCGCGCCAGACCATCAGCGTCACCGCCACCGCGATGATCGCCGACTGCCCCACGTTGAGCGCCGACAGCGAGACCTGGCTGCGCAGCCGGGCGCGCTCGTAGCGCCTGAGGGTCTCTTCGTAGCGGCGCCCCTCGAACTCCTCGTTGCCGAAGTACTTGACGGTCTCGTAGTTGATCAGCGAATCGATGGCGCGCGAATTGGCCTTGGAGTCGAGCTCGTTCATCGCTCGCCGCAGGTGGGTGCGCCACTCGGTGACCACCACCGTGAACAGGATGTACAGCGCCAGCGCCCCGACCGCGATCCCGGCGAACCACGCGTCGTAGTTGAGCGCCAGGTAGCCGACCACCAGCCCGATCTCGACCAGGGTGGGCAGCACGCTGTAGATCGTGAACGAGACCAGCGAGGAGATCGCGCGGGTGCCGCGCTCCATGTCGCGGGTCAGCCCCCCGGTCTGGCGCTCGAGGTGGAAGCGCATCGACAGCGAATGCAGGTGGCCGAAGACCTGCAGCGCCACGGTGCGCACGGCGTTCTCGGTGACCCGCGCGAACACCAGCTCGCGCAGCTCGGTGAACAGTGTGTTCGCAAGGCGCAGCGCGCCGTAGGCGAGCACCAGCCCGACCGGCACCACCAGCGCGGCCGGCTGCCCCGGCGAGAGCGAGTCGACGATGCCCTTGAGCAGCACCGGGACCCCGACCACCGAGACCTTCGCTGCCACCATCAGCGCCAGCGCCAGCCCGACGCGCCAGCGGTAGGCCCACAGATAGGGCAGCAGCGTGCGGATGGTGTGCCAGTCGCTGCGGGCGGCGCCCGCGGGCGCGGGCAGCGGAACGGTCGAGGAAGCGCGGTGTCGCATCCGGCGATGCTAGCAGTCCGGCGGAACGCGCCCGGCGGGTCCGCCGAAGGCGCCTGGCCCGGATGCCCCGCAGGCCCGGGCCAGGCGTCGGCGTAGTGCGAACGGAGCCCAACCGTTAGGATTCGGGATCATTCCCCGAGGACCGCCATGGAAGCCATCCACCACCCCGTCGACCACGAACTGACCCTGCGGGTGACGCCGATGCCGGCCGACGTCAACGGCAACGGCGACATCTTCGGCGGCTGGGTGATGTCCCAGGTGGACATCGCCGGTGGCGTGGTTGCCGCCCGCCGCGCGAGGGGCCGCGTCGCCACGGTCGCGGTCAACTCCTTCCTGTTCAAGCAGCCGATCTCGATCCGCGACGTGGTCAGCTTCTACACGCGCATCGAACGGGTGGGCCGCACTTCGATCACCGTGCACGTGGAGGTGATCGCCGAGCGCGACCCGGCGGCGCCGGTGGTCGTCAAGGTGACCGAGGCCACGCTGACCTTCGTCGCGATCGACGAGCAGGGCCGCAAACGCAACGTGGACCCCGGCGGAGGCGACGCGTCCGAGGGGCGCGCGCGGGAGATCGGCAGCGGCCGGGCGGCGCGTCCGCGCCGCTAGCTCGAGCGGCCGGGGGCGATGGCCTCCGGGTCCTGCGATGCATCGTCCGGACGATGCTCGGCGCAGCGTCCGTACAGCGTGATCTCGTGCCGCTCCAGCGTGAAGCCGGGCGGGATCATCGACCCCAGGTCCAGCCGGCAGGCGTGCAGGTCGAACACCTTGCCGCAGACGGTGCACCTGAAGTGGTGGTGGTGCACGCCGGCCACGCTCGAGAGTTCGTAAC
>JBKHVS010000102.1:0-11671 GCA_046569945.1 Gammaproteobacteria bacterium
TGCGGCCGAGGCGGAACACCGTCGCGCGGTCGCACACCTCGTTGATCTCGTTGAGATAGTGGGAGACGTAGAGGATGGCGATGCCTTGCGCCTTCAGCGCCTCGATGGCGCGCAGCACGGTGCTCGTCTCCTCGCTTGCCAGCGGCGCGGTCGGCTCGGTGGTCGGGCAGCTGGCCAAGCTCAAGGGCTGCCGGGTGGTCGGCGTGGCAGGCGGGCCCGAGAAGTGCAGGGCGGTGGTCGAGGAGTTCGGCTTCGACGCCTGCGTCGACTACAAGGCCGGCAACCTGCGCGCCGACCTGAAGGCGGCCGCGCCGGACGGCATCGACGGCAACTTCGAGAACGTCGGCGGCGTGGTGCTCGACACCATCCTGTCGCAGATGAATGCCTTCGGCCGGATCGCGGTCTGCGGGCTGATCTCCGGCTACAGCGGCGAGCCGATGCCGGTCAGCAACTTCCGCTCGGTGCTGGTCAACCGGCTCAAGGTGGAAGGCTTCATCGTCTCCGAGCACATGCAGCACTGGCCGGCGGCGCTCGCCGAGCTGGCCGACCTGGTCGGCAGCGGCCGGCTGAAGTACCGCGAGACGATCGCCGAGGGCATCGAAGCCGCGCCCGAGGCCTTCATCGGCCTGCTGAAGGGACACAACTTCGGCAAGCAGCTGGTCAGGGTCGCCTGAGCGCCGTCACGGTCCCGGGTCGGCACGACCGGGGCACACAGGAGGAGACAAGAATGAACGCACCCACGCAAACGGTCCGCGAGCAGGTGTCCGCGGAGGAATGGAAGCTGCGCTGCGACCTGGCGGCCTGCTACCGGCTGATCGCCCTGCACGGCTGGGACGACCTGGTCTTCACCCACGTGTCGGTGCGGATTCCCGGTCCGGAGCACCACTTCCTCATCAATCCCTACGGGCTGATGTTCGAGGAGATCACCGCGTCGTCGCTGGTCAAGGTCGACATGGACTGCAAGCCGGTGATCCCCACGCCGCACCCGGTGAACCCGGCCGGCTTCGTGATCCACAGCTGCATCCATGCGGCCCGCGAGGACGTGGTCTGCGTGCTGCACACCCACACCACCGCCGGCGTGGCGGTTTCGGCGCAGAAGGACGGCCTGCTGCCGATCTCCCAGCCCGCGACGATCGCGCTCACCTCGCTTGCGTACCACGACTTCGAGGGCCCCGCGCTGGACCCGGACGAGCAGAAGCGACTGGTGGCAGACCTGGGCGACAAGCGCATCATGATCCTGCGCAACCACGGCCTGCTGACCGTGGGGCCCAGCGTCGCGAGCGCCTTCGCGGCGATGTACACGCTGGAGCGCGCCTGCCAGGCGCAGATCGCTGCCCAGTCCGGCGGCGCCGAGCTGGTCCGGGTGCCGCAGGAGGTGCTCGACGGCGTCCAGCGCAACGTGCAGATCGTGCGCAGGGGCATGGGCGACTCCCTGGTCTGGCCGGCGCTGCTGCGCCGCCTCGAGCGCAGGAACCCCGGCTGGGACGCATGAGCTCACCCGCCGCAGGGAACCGGTCATGAGTGCATCCCCCAGGGACGGCGCCGCGCCGCCGATCGTCGACGGCCAGTACCTCGAGGTCTCGCCGGGCGTGAAGCTCCACTACGCCAGCTGCGGCGAGCAGGGCCGGCCGCTGATGCTGTTCATCCACGGCTTCCCCGAGTTCTGGGGCGCGTGGAAGGGGCTGATGCCGGCCTTCGCGGACCGCTACCTGACGGTGGCGCCCGACCTGCGCGGCTACAACCTGTCGAGCAAGCCCGCCGAGCTCGCCGCCTACAGGCCGCAGGTGCTGGTCGGCGACCTCGCCGGCCTGATCCGCGGGCTCGGCCACGAGAAGGCCGTGGTGGTCGCGCACGACTGGGGCGGCGCGCTTGCCTGGGCGCTGGCGATCGCCCACCCGGAGCTCGTCGACCGGCTGGTCATCCTGAACGCCACCCATCCGGTGCCCTTCGCCCGCGCGCTGGTCGAGGATCCCGCCCAGCGCAAGGCGAGCCAGTACATCAACTGGCTGCGCACCCCGGGCTGCGAGCAGGAGTTCATGGCCGACGACTTCCGCCGCATGGAGGAGTTCTTCCACGAGGTGAGCGAAGCGAAGTGGTTCCCGGCGGTGCGCGACGAGTACCGCGCCGCCTGGAGCCAGCCCGGCGCGCTGACCGCAGCGGTCAACTACTACCGCGCCTCGCCGCTGCATCCGCCCACCGCCGACCAGCCGGGCGCGGCGAAGCTGAAGCTGCGCGAGGAGGACTTCATGGTGCGGGTGCCCACGCTGGTGATCTGGGGCGAGCGCGACGCCGCGCTGCTGCCGGTGCTGCTCGAGGGGCTCGACCGGATGGTGCCCGACCTGCGCATCGAGCGGCTGCCCGAGGCGACGCACTGGCTGGTGCACGAGGAGCCCGGGCGTATCGTCGCGTGGATGCGCGACTTCCTCGGCATCTGAGCCAGGCCCATGCCGCTCGATCCGCAGGTCGAGAAGATCCTCTACTGGGCGCAGCGTGCCGCGACTCCGTCGTTCGCAGAGATCGGCGCCGAGGCAGCGCGCGCGCTCTACGAGAGGACGGTGCTCACCCTCGACATCGCGCCGCGGCCGATGCACGAGGTCCATGACCACCAGGCCGCGCTCGACGGCCGCCGGATCCGGATCCGCCAGTACGCGCCGCGGCCTCACGGCTGGGCGCAGCCGATGCCGGCGCTGCTCTACTTCCATGGCGGCGGCTTCACCATCGGCTCGGTCGACACCCATGACCGCGTCTGCCGGATGCTGGCTGCCGACGCCGACTGCCTGGTGTTCTCGGTCGACTACCGGCTGGCGCCGGAGCACCCGTTCCCGGCTGCGGTGGACGACGCCTTCGACAGCCTGCACTGGCTGCTGGCCGAGGCGGGCGCCCTCGGGGTGGACGCGGCGCGCATCGCGGTCGGCGGCGACAGCGCGGGCGGCACGCTCGCGGCCGCCACCGCGATCCACGCCCGCGACCGGGGCCTGCCGCTCGCGCTGCAGATGCTGATCTACCCGGGCACCGCGGGCGGGCAGGGCACCGAGTCGCACCGGCGGCTGGCCCGGGGCTACCTGCTGGATGCGGACGTCATCCGCTGGTTCTTCGGCAACTACGTGCGCAGCCCGGCCGAACGCGACGACTGGCGCTTCGCGCCGCTGAACGCGCCCAGCCTCGCCCGGCTGGCGCCGGCCTGGATCGCGCTCGCCGAGTACGATCCGCTGGTCGACGAGGGACTCGACTACGCCGAGCGCCTGCGCACCGCGGGCGTCCCGGTCGACTGCACCGTCTACGAAGGCATGATCCACGCCTTCTTCCAGCACGCAGGTTTCGTGGTGCGGGCGCGGCAGGCCCATGCCGACGCCTGCGTCGCGCTGCGGGCAGCCTTCGCCGGCCCCGCCATCCCACCAGGAGACTGAAATGGCCCGATCCGAGTTCCGCTTCGCACACTCCCTGCGCGTGCGCTGGGCCGAGGCCGACATGCAGGGCGTGGTCTTCAACGGCCACTACCTGGCCTACTTCGACATCGGCGTCACCGAGTACCTGCGCGAGCTCTGCGAAGGCGACACCGCCCGGCTGCAGCACGCCTTCGAGCGCATGTACGTCGTCAAGAGCACGCTCGAGTACCGCAGCCCGGCGCGCTTCGACGAGGTGATCGAGCTCTGCGTGCGCACCGCGCGCCTGGGCGGCTCCAGCATGCGCGTGCTGCTCGAGATCCACCGCGGCGGCGAACTGCTGGTGAGCGGGGAGAACGTCTACGTGTTCGCCGAGGACGGGAAGTCGCAGCCGATTCCGGCGGAGCTGCGCGAGCTGATCCGCGGCTTCGAGTCCACGCCCGTGGAGCAATGATGGGCGTGAGGGTGCGCACCGGCGACTGGGCGGCCCTCGGCGCGCCGGCGACCCGGGTGCGGACCGAGGTCTTCGTGCGCGAGCAGGGCATCCCGGCCGAGCTGGAGATCGACGGGCAGGACCCGGGCTGCGTCCACTGCGTCGCCTGGGTGGACGACGAGCCGGTGGCCACCGGACGTCTTCTCCCCGACGGCCACATCGGACGGATGGCGGTGCTTGCGGAGCACCGCAGCCGGGGCTTCGGCAGCCTGGTGCTGCGCGGCCTGCTCGACGCGGCCGCGTCCCGGGGCGACGCCGAGGTCGCGCTCGACGCCCAGGCGCCCGCGGTCGGCTTCTACGCTCGCCACGGCTTCGCCGCCGAGGGCGGACGCTTCCTCGAGGTCGGCATCGAGCACCAGCGGATGCGCAGGCGGCTCTTCGCCGACACGGAAGGGCAGGCGAGCGGTCCGGCGGCGAGCGGCACCGGGAGCGGCGGGAGCGCCCCGCGCGAGACGTACGAGGTGCACCAGGCGGATCACCCGAACAGTGCCGACGATGCCGATCCCGACAGCATCAGGGCACGCGCCGGCAGCCGGTCCGCCCCGCGCGACCGGATCGAGACCATGGCCGACGGCATCGGGCTCCACCTGTGCGACTGGGGCGAGGGCAGCGGACGTGGCGTCTACCTGCTTCACGGGCTGGGCGAGCACGTGGGGCGCTACGACGCGCTGGCGCGCTGGTTGTGCGCGCGCGGCTGGCGGGTCCGCGGGCACGACCATGCAGGCCATGGCCGCAGCGGCGGGCGCCGCGGCGCACTGCGCGGCGAACGCCAGCTGGTCGAGCATGCGCGCACGCTGATCGAGGGCTTCGCCGACACTCTCGGCGAGCCCCCGCTGCTGCTCGGTCACAGCATGGGCGGCGCGCTGGCCGCGCAGCTGGTGGCGTGCGAGGGTGTCCCGGTGCGCGGGCTGGTGCTCTCGTCGCCCGCGCTGGACACGGGCATCGGGGCCGCCCAGCGCGCGTTCGCGGCGCTGCTGTACCGGCTGGCGCCGAACCTCGCCGTGGGCAACGGCCTCGACCCGCAGGCGCTTTCGCACGATGCGCTCGTGGTCCGGGCCTACCTCGAGGATCCGCTGGTCCACGACCGGATCAGTGCGCGGCTGCTGCGCTGGCTGGTTTCGGCCGGCGCCGCCGCCCGCGCCGCCGCCGGCTCGCTGGCGGTGCCAACCCTGCTGCAGGTGGCGGGGGCCGACCGGCTGGTGAACCCCGAAGGCAGCCGGGAGTTCTCGCGCGCAGCGCCCGAGGGCCTGCTGACGCTGCGCTGGTACGACGGGATGTACCACGAGATCTACAACGAGCAGGAGGCGGATCGCTGCCGGGTGCTGGCCGACCTGGAGCGCTGGCTGCGCGGGTTCAGTCCGCCAGTCCGGACTGCGCCGCGCAGCGCTCGATGGCCTCGAGCGTGACGGCAGGCCAGTCCTGCCCGGCCGCACGGCCTTCGAAGCGATAGACCTCGAGCCAGGTGACCCAGGCCTTCGCGGCATCCGGCGGTTCCATGCGCATTCCGGCGCGCACCCGGGCGCCGCAGGCCAGCCCGGCCAGCGTGCGCTGCTTCGCCAGCGCCGCGCGCACCGCGTCCGCGCCGCCAGGGTCGGCGCGGAAGTAAACGTAGATCTCGAGGGCCGCGGCCCCGCCGGCGCCGCTCACGAGGGCAGGGCGTAGGGCAGATCGCCGGGTTCGATCGGCGCGCCAGAGGCGCTCAGCGGGCCGCCGGCGACCGCCGCGAGCTGCGCCTCGTAGAGCAGCGCGGCCCCGCCGTCCGGCGCGGCGGCAGCGAGGGCCACCCGGCCCACCGGCTGGCCGGCGGCGTCCGCGACGTCCGAGCCCGGCGCCGGCGCGGCGCCTCGTACCCGGCCAAGCTGCATCCTGCGCCGCTGCTTGCCGAGGTAATGGGTGCGGGCGACGATCTCCTGGCCCGGATAGCAGCCCTTGGTGAAGCTCACGCCTCCGGAAAGGTCCAGGTTCAGCATCTGGGGCACGAAGTGCTCGGAGGTTGCGGCGACGATGCGCGGCACGCCCGCGAGGACCTCGGACCAGCGCCAGGCCTCCGACGACACCGGCGCCAGCCCGGGGTCGGCCGCCGCCAGCCGCTGCCACGCGGCCACGGCCTCGCCCGAGGGCAGCGAAAGCAGCCAGCGCGGGCAGTCGGTGCCCGCCACCTGCACTGCGGGCAGTCCGACGATCGTCGTGGCGTCGGCGCGCGCGATCTCCATCGGCGCGGGGACGGCAAGCCCCAGCCGCTCGAGCGCTGCGCGCGCGCCCTGGCCGCCGAGCCCGAACAGCACGCGCTCGCCGCAGACGTCCGCAACCCTTGCCTTGGCGCGCAGCACGTACATCGAGAGCCTCCTGGCGAGCGCCTGCGCCAGGGGGCGCGCCACGGTGAGCGCCACCGTGTCGTCCTCGCGCCAGCCGAGGAACACCGACAGCAGCCGGCCTTTGGCGGTGCAGTAGCCGAACCAGCGGGCCTGTCCGTGGGCAAGGCCCTCCACGTCGTTGGTGAGCTGGCCGTGCAGGAAGCGCAGGGCGTCCGCGCCCGAGACGTGAAGCAGGCCCAGGTCCGGCAGCGGGGCGACGAAGCCCGCCGCCATCCGCCCGGCATCGACCGGGGCGGCGCAGGCCTGGAGACCGTAGGCATCCTCCTCCAGGCGCAGGCCCAGGGACCGGGCGAGCGCGGGCCAGGGGTCGGTAGCTTCGGGCGCAGCGGCGGAAGGTGCAGGCATGCTCATCGGCGGGTCGGGGAACCAGGGAGGGGACGGCTTATTATATGGAGCCCGATCCGCACGGAACCCATGAACCGCATCCTCGTTGTGCTCATTGCGCTCGGCCTGCTGGCGGCAGCCGGAGCGGGCCTTGCCTGGCACCGCTACGCGGTCGAGCCCCTGGCGCTGCCGGATGCCCCGATGAGGCTTCGCGTCGAGCGCGGGGCAAGCCTCGCCTCGGTCGGTGCGAGCCTGCGGGGGCAGGGCGTCGACCTTCCCGCCTGGCAGCTGTCGCTCGCCGGACGGCTGCGCGGCGACGCGCACGAGATCAAGGCGGGCGTCTACGAGCTTGCGCCGCCGCTCAGCCTGGCAGGCCTGCTCGACAAGCTGGTCCGCGGCGACGTCCTGCTCTTCGACCTCACCGTTGTCGAGGGCTGGACCTTCCGGCAGATGCGCGCCGCCCTCGCGCGCCACCCTGAGCTCAGGCAGGACAGCGCAAAGGCGGCGGACGCCCAGATCCTCGAGCGCATCGGCGCCGCGGAGAGGCATCCCGAGGGCCTGTTCTTCCCGAGCACCTACCGGTTCTCGCCCGGCAGCAGCGACTACGAGATCTACGGGCAGGCCTACCGGCTGATGAAGCAGACGCTCGAGCAGGCCTGGGCGTCCCGCGCGCCCGGCGTGCCGGTGGCTTCGCCCTACGAGGCGCTGATCCTCGCGTCCATCGTCGAGAAGGAGACCGGGCGGCCCGAGGATCGCGCGATGGTGGCCGGAGTGTTCGCGAACCGGCTGCGCATCGGCATGATGCTGCAGAGCGACCCGACCACGATCTACGGCCTGGGCGAGCGCTTCGACGGCGACCTGCGGCGCAGCGATCTGCGCGCGCCCACGCCCTACAACACCTACACCCGCGCAGGCCTGCCGCCGACGCCGATCGCGCTGCCGGGCCGCGATGCGATCGCCGCGACGCTCGAGCCGGCCGACACCCGGGCGCTCTACTTCGTCGCCCGGGGCGACGGCAGCAGCGAGTTCTCCGAGGACCTTGCCGCCCACAACCGCGCCGTGGCGCGCTTCCAGCTGCGGCGGGAACGGCCTTGAGCGGGCAGCTGGTCACCTTCGAGGGCATCGACGGCGCAGGCAAGAGCACCCACGTCGCCTGGTATGCGCAGCGCCTGCGCGAGCTCGGGCACGAGGTGGTCCTGACCCGCGAGCCGGGCGGAACGGCCCTTGCCGAGCGGCTGCGCGAGCTCCTGCTCGGCGAGCCGATGTCGGTCGACACCGAGACGCTGCTGATGTTCGCGGCGCGCAACGAGCACCTCGAAGGCCTGATCCGGCCGGCGCTCGCCCGCGGCGCCTGGGTGGTCTGCGACCGCTTCACCGACTCCACCTACGCCTACCAGGGCGGCGGGCGGGGCGTACCCTTCGAGCGCATCGAGGGGCTGGAGACCTGGGTGCACGGCGGGCTGCAGCCGCGGCGCACCTACCTGTTCGACCTGCCGGCCGAGCTCGCGGCGCAGCGACGGGCGGCGGCCCGCGATGCGGACCGTTTCGAGGCGGAAGATCTCGCCTTCTTCGGCCGGGTCCGCCAGGCCTACCTCGCGCGGCAGGCGCGCAACCCGGCGCGCATCCTCGCGATAGACGCCCGCTGCGGCATTGAAGAAATTCGCAAACTGCTCGAACAAGATATCGCAAGCATCTGTAAATAATGATTTTTCCCTGGACTCGACCGGATCTCGACCGCCTGCTGGCAATGCGCCGGGCGCTGCCGCACGCGTTGCTCGTTCATGGCCCGGACGGGGTCGGCAAGGCGCAGCTGGCGCGCCACTTCGCGGGCGCGATGCTGTGCGAGTCGCCGCTTCCGGACGGGGATGCCTGCGGGAAATGCGTCGCCTGCGGCTGGTTCGCGCAGTCCAACCATCCCGACTTCCGGCTGCTGGTTCCGGAAGCGGACGAGGAGGGTGGCGAGGGCCGCGCCGGCCGAGCCGAAGGCAAGAAAGCCAGCCGCGCCATCCGCATCCAGCAGATCCGCGCGCTGTCGGAGTTCCTCGCCGTCGGCGGACACCGGGGCGGCCGCAAGATCGTGCTGATCACGCCCGCCGACGCGCTGAACGTCCCCGCCGCCAATGCCCTGCTCAAGACGCTGGAGGAGCCGCCCGGCAACACCGTGTTCCTGCTGGTCACCGGCCACGCCGACGCGCTGCCGGCCACCATCCGCTCGCGCTGCGTGGCGGTCGGGGTCCCGCTGCCGGCGCCGGAGGTGGCGCTGGACTGGCTCGCCGGCCAGGAAGGCGTCGAGCCGGGCGGCGCGCCGGCGCTGCTCGCAGCGGTCGGCGGGGCGCCGCTGCGCGCGCTTTCGCTCGCCGAGCCCGCGGAGGCTGCCGCTCATCGGGCGGTGCTGCAGGCGCTGGCAGAGCTGCCGGACACTACGGTCATCCGGGCCGCGGACACCGTGGCTGCCCATCCCCCGCGGATGTGGCTGCCCCTGCTGCTGGCCTGGGTCTCGGACCTCGGACGCGTCCTCGCGGGCGCGCAGGCCAGGCGCTTCCCGGATCGCGCAGACCGCCTCGCGCGGCTCGCACGCGGCACCAGCCTGGCGCGCGTCGCGAACTATGCGGCCTGGCTGCAGCACCAGCAGGCGGTGGCGGAGCATCCGCTGAACCCCCGGCTGCTGTGCGAGGACACCCTGCTGCGCTACGGCGCGCTGTTCCCGGCGGAATCAAAGGCGAAGAACTGATGGCACAGACGACCCTCTCGAACGATTCGATCCCGGTCACCGAGCCGATGGACGGCGCCGCTGCGCCGCGGCCCAGCGTGATGTCGCTGTCGATCCGGGACAAGGCTTCGCTGCACGCGGCCTTCATGGCCTTCGTCGACGGGGGCGGGCTCTTCATCCCCACGACGCGCCCGGCGCGCCTGGGCGACGAGATCTACGCGCTGCTCTCGCTGATGGACGAGCCGGGCCGCCTGCCGGTGCCCGGGTCGGTGTGCTGGATCACGCCCGCCGGGGTTCCCGGAAGGCCGCAGGGCATCGGCGTGCGCTTCGCGCGCAACGAGGCTGGCGAGCAGGCGCGGATCCGCATCGAGACCCTGCTCGGCGGCACCCTGAAGGCCGAGCGCGCCACCCACACGATCTGAATCCGCCAACGGGGCTAGAATCGGGCGCCTTGCCGCCCGTGACCAGCCGCCCCGTGTTCATCGACTCCCACTGCCACCTCGATTTCCCCGACCTCGCCGGACGCATCGACGAGATCCTGCTGCGGATGACCGAGAACGCGGTCGATTCCGCGATGTGCATCTCCGTCACGATGGAGGACTTCCCAGGGGTCCTCGCGCTCGCGGAGGCCCACGACCGCCTCTGGGCCACCGTCGGCGTCCACCCCGACTACCAGGACATCGACGAGCCGGACGTGGACCGGCTGGTGCGCCTGGCCGCGCACCCCAGGATTCTTGCGATCGGCGAGACCGGTCTGGACTACTACCGCCTCGAGGGCGACCTGGAATGGCAGCGCGAGCGCTTCCGCACCCACATCCGCGCGGCCCGCGCCTGCGGCAAGCCGCTGGTGGTGCACACCCGCGCGGCTTCGGCGGACACCCTGCGGCTGCTGCGCGAGGAGGGCGCCGACGCGGTCGGCGGGGTGATGCACTGCTTCACCGAGGACTGGGAGACCGCCCGCGGCGCGATGGACCTGGGCTTCATGATCTCCTTCTCCGGAATCGTCACCTTCAAGAGCGCGAAGGACCTGCGCGAGGTGGCCGCCCAGGTGCCCGACGACCGCCTGCTGATCGAGACCGATTCCCCCTACCTGGCGCCGGTGCCCTTCCGCGGCAGGACCAACGAGCCCGCCTTCGTGCGCCACGTTGCCGAGTGCCTGGCCGAGGTCAGGGGCACCGATCCTGCCCGGATCGGTTCCCTCACGACGGAGAACTTCCATCGTGTATTCAAACCCTTGTAAGCGCTTCTTCAAGTCACGCCGCAGCTTCTGCGCGACGCTTGCCGTGGCCGCGCTGCTGCCGGCCGCGCCGCGCACCGCCCGCGCCGACGCCTACCGCGACTTCTTCGACGCGATCGGCCGCAACGACGCCCGCCAGGTCGAGACCCCGATCCTGCGCGGCATCGGCACCAACTCCGCCGATCCGCGCCTCGGTCCGGCCATCGTCCATGCAGCGGTCCAGCGCGCGCACGATGCGCTGGCCGCGCTTCTGCTGTCGCCGGCCACCGACGTCGACGCCCGCAACGCGGCCGGTGAAACCGCGCTGATGTACGCCTCGCTGTACGGCGAGATCGCGACGATGAAGCTGCTGCTGTCGCGCGGGGCGCAGGTGAACCACCCCGGCTGGACTCCGCTGCATTACGCAGCCGGCGCCGGCCAGCTGGAAGCGGTGAAGCTGCTGCTCGAGCATCACGCCTACATCGACGCGCCCTCGGCCAACGGCACCACGCCGGCGATGATGGCGGCCCGCCAGCAGAAGCCGACGGTGGCGCGCTACCTGGTGGAGCAGGGTGCGGATCCCTCGCTGGTCAACGAAGCCGGCATGGATGCGGCGCGCTACCTCGAGCGCCACGGCGACACCGAGCACGCCGCCTGGATGCGCGAGCGCGCCGCGGAATTCAGGCGCCGCTACGGCACCAGGGAGGCGCCGGTTCCGGCCGGCGCGCGCTGACGGGCCGGGCCCGGCGCTGCGCCGCAGCGCCGACATCCCTTTCAGCGCCGCAGCCCCAGCAGGTCGCGAGCGATCACCCAGCGGTGCACCTCGCTGGGTCCTTCGTAGATGCGCATCAGCCGCACGTCGTTGGCCATCTGCTGCAGCGGCAGCTCCTTGGTCATGCCCATCGCGCCGAAGGTCTGCATCGCCTGGTCGACGATCTCCCAGGCCATCTCGGTGGCGTAGAGCTTGATCATCGAGACCTGGACCCGCGCCTGGTCGCCGCGGTCGATCCGCGCCGCGGCCTCGTAGGTCATCAGCCGGCAGGCATGGATTCGCGTGGCCGCGTCGGCCACCCACCACTGGATCGCCTGGCGTTCCGACAGCGGCGCGCCGAAGGTCGAGCGCTGCGGCGCGTACTCGCAGATCATGTCGAGCGCCCGCTGGGCGATCCC
>JBKHVS010000103.1:0-11630 GCA_046569945.1 Gammaproteobacteria bacterium
GGATGCGCAGGCGCGTGCCCTCGACGATGCCGCGCGCCGCCGCGTCGTCCGGATGGACCTGCAGCGTCGGGCCGCCTTCTGCAGCGAGGAAGCGCGGCAGGTTGGCGAAGCTGGAATTGAGGAAATTGCGCGCCGGCGGGCTGATCAGCGCGAGCGGGTAGCGCGCGGCCAGCGCCGGCGCCGACGCCGCCGATTCATGCGGAGGCAGGAAATCCGGCACCGGGTCCAGCCCCTGCGCGGCCAGCCGCGGGCTGGCCAGTTCGCACTTCCCGGAAGGCGTCGGGAACCCGCCTTCGGCGAAGGGCGCATCCGGCACCTTCAGCTTGACCCAGCCGCGCTCGCGGATCCGGCCCAGCGTCACGCCCGCGATCCTGGGGTCGTTCCAGCGCAGCGCGGCCGCGGCCAGCTCCTCGTCGGTCTCGGCGAAGCAGGGATCGTCGAAGCCCATCCGCTGCGCGAGCGCCCGGAAGATGTCCGAATTCGCGCGCGCCTGCCCGAGCGGGGCGATCGCAGGGTTGTTCGCCACCAGGTAGCGGTGGCCGTAGGTCTTGTGCAGGTCGAAGTGCTCGAGCTGCGTGGTGGCCGGCAGCACGAAGTCTGCATGGTCGGCGGTGTCGGTCAGGAAATGCTCCAGCACCACCGTGAACAGGTCTTCGCGCGCGAAACCGCGGATCACCTTCTCCGAGTCCGGCGCCACCGCCACCGGGTTCGAGTTGTAGACGACGACCGCCTCGATCGGCGGATCGGCGCCCAGCAACGCATCGCCGATCGCCACCATGTTGACGACGCGCGGCAGCGCCCCCGGCCAGCCGGGAATCAGGTCGGGCCGGGTGAGCGCCGCCAGGTCCTGCGGGAAGTGGCCGCTGGTCGACAGCAGCGCGCCGCCGCCGGCATCGCGCCAGGCGCCGGTCAGCGCCGGCAGGCTCATCACCGCGCGCACCGCGTTGGCGCCGCCCCGGGTGCGCTGCAGGCCGTAGCCCACGCGGATCGCCGCAGGGCGCGTGCCGGCCAGCGCGCGCGCCAGCCAGGTCACTTCTTCGGCAGCGATGCCGCAGATGTCCGCCACGCGCTGCGGCGGGTACTCCTTTGCGCGCGCGCGCAGCGCGTCGAAACCGAGCGTGTGGCGGGCGATGTAGCCGTGGTCCAGCAGGTCTTCGCCGATCAGCACGTTCGCGATGCCCAGCGCAAGCGCCGCGTCGGTGCCCGGCAGCAGCGCGACGTGCCGGTCGCACTTCATCGCGGTGTCGCTGCGGTAGGGGTCGATCGCCACCAGCGTGGCGCCGCGCCGCTTCGCCTCCTGGGCGATGCTCCAGAAGTGCAGGTTCGAGGTGATCGCGTTGGTGCCCCAGATCAGGATCAGCCCGGAATCCACGAAGCGCTCGACGTCCATCCCCACCGCCGCGCCCATCGTGTACTCCAGCCCCGCCATGCCTGCGCTCGCGCAGATCGTGCGGTCCAGCCGGGAGGCGCCGAGCCGGTGGAAGAAGCGGGAGGCCATGCCTTCGCCCTGCACCCAGCCCATCGTTCCGCAATAGCTGTAGGGCAGGATGCGCTGCGGATCGCGCGCGGCGATCTCCTTCAGGCGCGCCGCGATGGCATCGAGCGCCTCGTCCCAGCCCACCGGCTCGAAGCGGCCGCTGCCCTTGGGGCCGACGCGCCGCAGCGGGGTCAGCACCCGATCGGGGTGGTAGGTGCGCTCGGTGTAGCGGGACACCTTCGTGCAGAGCACGCCCCGCGTGGTGGGATGCTCCGGGTCGCCCGCAACCCGGATCGCGCGGCCGTCGCGCACCGTGACCTGCAGCGCGCAAGTGTCGGGGCAGTCGTGGGGGCAGGCGCCCCTGACGACGGTGTCGCCAGCCTTGATGTCCATCGGAATCCTCCGCAGCGCGGCGCACGCAGGGCACGGATCGCCCTGCCGGCCGCGGTTCCCGGCAAGGCTAACGCAAGCCGCCTCCGGGTGCGAACCGCGCGCGCGGCGAGCGGCCGGATCGTCGTGGAACGGTTCGCATTCCCGGGCGCGATCCGGTGGCCGATGCTAAGCTCATCCTACGCAAACGCCTGGCAGACCGTCATGAAGCTGGTGGACAGCATCATCGAGTTCCAGCACGAGATCCGCGACATCCGCAGGGACATCCACGCGCATCCCGAGCTGCGCTTCGAGGAGCACCGAACCTCCGACCTGGTCGCCGACCGGCTGACGCAGTGGGGCATCCCGGTGCTGCGCGGGCTGGGCGGAACCGGCGTCGTGGGCACGATCCGGTCCGGATCCTCGTCCCGCTCGATCGGACTGCGCGCCGACATGGACGCGCTGCCTCTGCACGAGCACAACGAGTTCGAGCACCGCTCCCGCCATCCCGGCGAGATGCACGCCTGCGGCCACGACGGCCACACGGCGATGCTGCTGGGCGCCGCGCGCCACCTCGCGCAGCACCGGGACTTCGACGGTACCGTCCACCTGATCTTCCAGCCGGCGGAGGAAGGCGGCGCGGGCGCGCAGCGCATGATCGACGACGGCCTGTTCGAGAAGGCACCCTGCGACGCGGTGTTCGGCGTGCACAACTGGCCCGGCATGAAGCTCGGGCAGTTCGCACTGCGCCCCGGACCGGTGATGGCCAGCAGCAACGAGTTCACCATCACCGTCAGCGGCAAGGGCGGCCACGCAGCGATGCCCGACAACTGCACCGACCCGGTCCTCGTCGCGACGCACCTGGTGCAGGCGCTGCAGTCGATCATCACGCGCAACAAGAAGCCGATCGACACCGCGGTGATCTCGGTGACCCAGATCCACGCCGGCGACGCGAACAACGTCATCCCGGACACCGCGGTGATCAGCGGCACCGTGCGCACCTTCACCAACGAGGCGCTCGACCTGATCGAGGACCGGATGCGCACCATCGTCGAAGGGCTGCCGCCGGCCTTCGGCGCCGCCGGATCGATGCGATTCGAGCGCAAGTATCCGCCCACGATCAACCACGACCGGGAGACCGCCTTCGCGCGCCAGGTGCTCGAGGAACTCGTCGGCGAAGCCGACGTGCTCGACTTCGAGCCCACGATGGGCTCGGAAGACTTCGCCTTCATGCTCCAGGTGCGCCCGGGCTGCTACCTGATGGCTGGCAACGGCAGCGGCGACCACCGCTCGCCCGGCCACGGGCTCGGCCCCTGCATGCTGCACAACCCCTCCTACGACTTCAACGACGACCTGCTGCCCATCGGCTCGAGCTTCTGGGTGCGCCTGGTCGAGCGATACCTGGCGCGAGGCTCATGACCGGAAGCGCGCGCGCCTCGCTTGCCTGCCCCCCGGCTCGAGGGGGCGTACGCCGATGATCGCGTTCGTGGTGAGGCGCATCCTGCAGGCGGTCGCCGTGATGCTGGTGGTCGCCTTCATCGCGTTCTCGCTCTTCCAGTACGTCGGCGACCCGGTGCTCGCGATGGTGGGCCAGGACGCCACGCCCGAGGAGCGCGCCGAGCTGCGCAGCAACCTCGGTCTGGACCAGCCCTTCCACGCCCAGTTCGCCCGCTTCGTCGGCAACGCCGTCCAGGGCGAGTTCGGCCTCTCCTACCGGCAGGGACGCAAGGTCTCGACGCTGCTCGAGGAGCGCCTTCCCGCCACGCTCGAGCTCTCGCTCGCTGCCGCGGTGCTCGCGCTGGCGGCCGGCATCCCGCTGGGCGTCTATACCGCGTTGAGGCGCGACGGCTGGCTCGCCAACCTGTTCCTCGCCGTCTCGCTGATCGGCGTCTCGCTGCCCACCTTCCTCATCGGCATCCTGCTGATCCTGCTCTTCGCGGTGGTGCTCGGCTGGCTGCCGTCCTACGGGCGAGGCGACACCGTGGCGATCGGCTGGTGGACCACGGGCCTGCTCACCGTCGACGGCTGGAAGCACCTGCTGCTGCCGGCGTTCACGCTGTGCCTGTTCCAGCTGACGCTGATCATGCGGCTGGTGCGCTCCGAGATGCTCGAGGTGCTGCGCACCGACTACATCCGCTTCGCGCGGGCGCGCGGCCTGCCGGACCGGGCGATCCACTTCGGCCACGCGCTGCGCAACACGCTGGTGCCGGTGATCACCATCGCCGGCCTGCAGCTCGGCTCGATCATCGCCTTCTCGATCATCACCGAGACGGTGTTCCAGTGGCCGGGCATGGGCCTGCTCTTCATCCAGGCGGTGCAGAGCGCGGACATCCCGATCATGGCTGCCTACCTGTGCCTGATCGCGCTGGTGTTCGTGGTCATCAACCTCGTCGTCGACCTGCTGTACTTCGCGGTCGACCCCAGGCTGCGCGTCGATCGCGCAAGCAGCTCACACTAGGCCCTCCCCGCAGGACAGCCGCAGATGAACGCCCCCGAGTCCTACCTTGGACAGCATCCCGCAATCGCCTCGATCCGTGCCTGGCACGACGAGCTGACCGCGATCCGCCGGCGGCTGCACCGCAACCCCGAGCTCGGCTTCGAGGAGCACTTCACCGGCGACCTGGTCGCCGCGGAGCTGCAGCGCTACGGGGTCGACGAGATCCATCGCGGCATCGGCCGCACCGGCCTGGTGGCGGTGATCCGCGGCAGGCGGGACGACTCCGGGCGCCGCATCGGCCTGCGCGCCGACATGGACGCGCTGCCGATGCACGAGGAGAACGACTTCGAGCACCGCTCGCAGCGGCCCGGGCTGATGCACGGCTGCGGCCACGACGGCCACACCACGATGCTGCTGGGCGCAGCGCGGCAGCTCGCGATCACCCGCAACTTCGACGGCGTGGCCCACCTGATCTTCCAGCCCGGCGAGGAAGGCTTCGGCGGCGCCCAGGCGATGATCGACGACGGGCTGTTCGAGCGATTCCCCTGCGATGCGGTCTACGCGATGCACAACTGGCCGGGCCTGCCGCCCGGCACGCTGGCAGTTCGGCCCGGCCCGATGATGGCGGCCGCAGACCGCGTGACGATCACGGTCGAGGGCAAGGGCGGCCACGGCGCGCATGCCTACCTCGCGATCGACCCCGTGGTGGTCGCCGCGCACATCATCACCGCGGCGCAGAGCATCGTGTCCCGCAACGTGAGCCCGATCGATTCCGCGGTCGTCAGCCTGTGCTCGATCGAGGCGGGCAACCCGGGTGCCATGAGCGTGATCCCCCGCGAGGCGCGCATCGTCGGCACGGTCCGCACCTTCCGCCGCGACACGCAGGACATGGTCGAGGAGAACCTGAGCCGCCTGTGCACCTCGATCGCCGAGGGCTTCGGCGCGCGCGCCACCGTCCAGTACGAGCGCATCTACCCCGCCACGATCAACTCGCGCGACGAGGCGCTGTTCGCCCAGCGGGTCGCGGAGGAACTGGTCGGCGCGCACAAGCTGATCCGCGACCTCGAGCCGAGCATGGGCTCGGAGGACTTCGCCTTCATGCTGCAGAAACGGCCAGGCGCCTATTTCCGGATCGGCCAGGGCACCGGCGCCGCCGGCTGCTTCCTGCACAACGCATGCTATGACTTCAACGACGGCATCCTGCCGCTCGGCGCTGCGCTCTTCGTGCGCCTCGTCGAGCGCGGCATGCCCCTGCCCGCCTGAGCCCCGCGGGGCGCAAACCATCAAGGAGCCCGAGATGAACGGCAGACTGCGACGACTCACGATTGCGCTGGCCACCGCCGCCGCCCTTGCCGGAGGCGCCGCGCACGCGAAGACCTTCCGCGTCGCGGACCAGGGCGATGCCCTGTCGATGGATCCGCACTCCCTGAACGAATCGGTGCAGCTCTCGTTCACCGGCAACGTCTACGAGCCGCTGGTCGGGCGCGACAAGAAGCTCGGGCTGACGCCCGCCCTGGCCACCTCGTGGCGCCAGGTGAATCCGACCACCTGGCGCTTCGAGCTGCGGCGCAACGTCAGGTTCCACGACGGCACGCCCTTCACCGCCGACGACGTCGTGTTCACGCTGCAGCGCGCCGCGAGCGAAGGCTCGGACATGCGCTCGTACACGAACACGATCAGGGAAGTGAAGCAGGTCGACGAGAACACCGTCGACGTGATCACCCAGTCGCCCTTCCCCATCCTGCCGGACGTGCTGTCGTCGGTGTACGTGATGAGCCGCAAGTGGTGCACCGAGAACAGCGCCGAGCGCCCGGTGGACAAGCGCAAGGGCGTCGAGAACGCCGCATCGTTCCGCGCCAACGGCACCGGCCCCTTCCGGCTGAAGTCGCGCGACCCCGGCGTGCGCACCGTGCTCGTGCGCAACTTCAACTACTGGGGAAAGATCGAGGGCAACTTCGAAGAGGTGGTCTACACGCCGATCGGCAACGACGCCACCCGCGTCGCCGCGCTCGCGTCGGGCGAGGTCGACATGATGCAGCCGGTGCCGGTGCAGGACGTGGCGCGGCTCAAGCGCAACCCGTCGATCGAAGTGCTGCAAGGGCCCGAGCTGCGCACCATCTTCCTCGGCATGGACCAGTCGCGCGACGAGCTCCTCTACTCGAACGTCAAGGGGAAGAACCCCTTCAAGGACAAGCGGGTGCGCCAGGCCTTCTACCAGGCGATCGACATGGAGGCGATCCGCACGCGGATCATGCGCGGCGCCGCCACGCCCACCGCGCTGATGGTGGCGCCCGGCATCCGCGGCTACGCGGCCGAGATGGACAAGCGCCTGCCCTACGATCCGGAAGCCTCGAAGAAGCTGCTCGCCGAGGCGGGCTACCCGAACGGCTTCGAAGTGAAGCTGAACTGCCCGAACGACCGCTACGTCAACGACGGCGAGATCTGCCAGGCGGTCGCGGGGATGCTCGCGCGGGTCGGCGTGAAGATCAACCTCGAGGCGGAATCCAAGGCCACCTACTTCCCGAAGATCCTCGCGCGCAACACCTCCTTCTACATGCTCGGCTGGACGCCAGGCACCTACGACTCGCACAACCCGCTCAACGCCCTGATGGCCACGCCGGGCGCGAGCGGCCGCGGCCAGTTCAACCTCGGCAGCTACAGCAACCCGAAGCTCGACGAACTCACCGACAGGATCGCTTCCGAGACCGACCAGAAGAAGCGCAGCGCGATGATCGCCGAGGCCTTCAGGATCCATCAGGACGACATCGGCCACATCCCGCTGCACCAGCAGGCGCTGGCCTGGGGCATGAAGAAGATCAGGGTGGTGCAGATGTCCGACAACACCATCACTACAAGTGGGGGGGCATGTGAGCGGCGTGCGATCGTTGCCGCGGCCCGGATTGCCGGCTGCGCGCGGCGCCGCAAGCCGGTGCGCGCAGCGCGCAGCGCCGGCAGCCGCCATCGGAGCAGAGCGACGACACCCGCCCATGGCGGCCCTCAGGCGCGCGCGTCGAGCTGCGCCCGACGGAACGTCATCACGCCGATGAGCGCCCTCGCCCGCCTGCGCGACAGCGACCTCTGGTTCAGCTTCCGCACCAGCCCCGTGGCGATCGCCGCGGGGCTGGTCGCAGCGATCATGGTGCTCGGCGCGGTCTTCGCGCCCTGGGTCGCGCCGCACCAGCCTTTCGACCTCGCCTCGCTCGACCTCAACGACTCGCTGCTGCCGCCCGCCTGGAGCGCCGACGGGCGCCTCGCGTATCCGCTGGGCACCGACGACCAGGGCCGCGACGTGCTCTCGACCATCCTGTACGGATCGAGGATCTCGCTGGCGGTGGGCGTAGCCTCGGTGCTCCTGGCCCTTGTGCTCGGCGTCGGGCTCGGCCTGCTCTCCGGTTACGTCGGCGGCCGGCTCGATGCCTTCATCATGCGGGTGGCCGACGTCCAGCTCTCCTTCCCCGCGATCCTGATCGCCCTGCTGATCGACGGCGCCGCGCGCGCCATGCTGCCGCCCGACGCACACAGCGACACCCTCAGCCTGATGGTGCTCGTCGGCTCGATCGGCCTCGCCAACTGGGTGCAGTACGCGCGAACGGTCCGCGGCTCGACGCTGGTCGAGAAGAACCGGGAGTACGTGCAGGCCGCCCGGGTCATCGGCGTGTCCCCCCTGCGGATCATGGCCACGCACGTGCTGCCGAACGCGCTCGGCCCGGTGCTGGTGATCGGCACGATCAACGTGGCCACCGCGATCATCACCGAAGCGACGCTGTCCTTCCTCGGCGTGGGCGTGCCGCCGACCTCGCCCTCGCTCGGAACGATGATCAACAGCGGCAACAACTTCCTCTACTCCGGTGAGTGGTGGCTGGTGGTGTTCCCCGGCCTGGCCCTCGTGCTCCTTTGCATGTCGGTGAACCTGCTCGGCGACTGGCTGCGCGACGCGCTGAACCCGAAACTGCGATGAACACGAGCGACGACGGCAGGATCAAGCCGGTGCAGGCCACGCACGACAAGGACGACGGCGGCGCGTCACTCCCCGCGCACGGGAAGGACGACAGCAGCGCCTCAGCCCCGGCGCACGGCAACGGGACCAACCACGAGAAGCAGGACGAGCGCACCTCGATGCGCATGCCCCGTGACCGCCCCTTGCTCGAAGTCATCGATCTTCGGGTCGAGTTCCCCAACCGCCGCGGCACCCTCACGGCCCTGGATGGCATCTCGTTCACGATCGCCCCCGGCGAAGTGCTGGGCGTGGTCGGCGAATCCGGCGCCGGAAAGTCGCTCACGGGGGCCGCGATCATCGGACTGCTAGAGCCGCCCGGACGCATCGCCGGCGGCGAGATCAGGCTGCAGGGTTTGCGCATCGACAATCTGCCCGCGAGCGAGCTGCGCAAGGTGCGGGGCCGCGAGATCGGCGCCATCTTCCAGGATCCGCTCACCTCGCTGAACCCGCTCTACACGGTCGGACGCCAGCTGATCGAGACGATCCAGGCGCACCTGAACCTCGGCAGGAGCGCCGCCCGAGAGCGCGCCATCGAACTGCTTCGTTCCACCGGAATCCCCGCGCCCGAGGAGCGGATCGACCACTACCCCCACCAGTTCTCCGGCGGGATGCGCCAGCGCGTCGTGATCGCGCTCGCGCTCGCGGCCGAGCCGAAGCTCGTCATTGCCGACGAACCCACCACCGCCCTCGACGTATCGATCCAGGCCCAGATCATCGACCTCCTGCGCGAGCTCTGCCGCCGCCATGGCACGGCCGTGATGCTGGTGACGCACGACATGGGCGTCATCGCCGAAACGGCCGACCGGGTCGCCGTGATGTACGCAGGCCGGATCGCAGAGATCGGCCCCGTCGCAGAAGTGATACACCGCCCCCGCCACCCGTACACCGCCGGCCTGATGGGGTCCATCCCCAGCCTGGGCGAGGCACGCGACCGGCTCGAACAGATCGACGGCTCGATGCCCAGGCTCGACGCGATCCCGCCGGGCTGCGCCTTCAACCCCCGCTGCCCGAAGGCGATGGAGATCTGCCGAAGCTCGCGTCCGCCCTTGATGAGCGCAGGATCCTCGCAGGCGGCGTGCTGGCTACACGATCCGGCTCACGCCGGCACCGAATCTGCGCTCCAAGCCGGCGCGGAGACCCCGCGATGAGGTGCGCAGACTCCCTGGTACTCGTCACCCTGACGAGGATGAGACCCGGTTGGACGAAGATGCGCGATTTTTCACGCTCGATCCGCGTCGCTCGTGAAATCCCCTTCCGCTTCCAGGCGAGCACGCAGCCGCATCCTCCCGGACCGTTCGCCGCCGGAGCATGCCAATGAACCGGCATCGACCTGCCCGCCAAACGCCAGCCGAAGCCCCGCTCGTCAGCGCCGAAGGACTCACCAAGACCTTCGACGTTTCTGCCCCCTGGCTGAATCGGGTCCTCGAAGGCCGTCCTCGCCAGCAGCTCCACGCGGTGGACGAGGTCTCCTTCGACATCCGCCAGGGCGAAACGCTCGCACTCGTCGGCGAATCGGGATGCGGGAAATCCACCGTCGCGCGGCTGCTGGTGGGTCTGTATCGGCCCACGGGCGGCCGGGTGCTGTATCGCGGGAAGGAACTTGCCGAGGTGCAGGCCGCACGGGTCGGCTCAAGCGAATCGGCGCGCGTGCAGATGATCTTCCAGGATCCCTACGCGAGCCTCAACCCGCGCTGGAAAATCTCGGACATAGTCGCCGAACCGCTCCGCGTCCGACGGCTTCTGCGCACCAGGCAGGAACGATCCGAGCGTGTCGTAGAGCTCCTCCAACTGGTCGGACTGTCGCCCGCCGACGCTTCGAAGTACCCGCATCAGTTCTCCGGCGGGCAGCGCCAACGCATTTCGATTGCCCGAGCGCTGGCCTCCGAGCCCGAGTTCCTGGTCTGCGACGAGCCCACCTCTGCGCTGGACGTCTCGGTCCAGGCACAGGTCCTGAACCTCATGCGCGATCTGCAGGCCCGGCACGGGCTCACCTACCTCTTCATCTCGCACAACCTGGCGGTGGTCCACCACGTAAGCGACAGGGTGGGAGTGATGTACCTGGGACGCATTGTCGAGCTCTCGACCCGCGATCACATCTTCGGCCAGCCGCGCCATCCCTACACCCGGATGCTTCTGGACGCCATCCCCGATCTCGCGATGAGCGGGAGAGCCCGCACACCGGTCGCGGGAGAAGTGCCGAACCCGCTGACGCCGCCGACCGGATGCACCTTCCACCCGCGCTGCCCCTACGCCGACGCGCGGTGCCGCACGGAGCGCCCGCCACTTGCCGCAGATCCGTCCGGCGCCGTCGCGTGCCACGCCGTGCAGGAGAAACGGATCGACTGGGCCTGAAAGCTGGCCACCCGACGCAGGCGCGAGGCTTTCGAGCTGACGTACAGCACGGCACCGGGAAGGTGCGGGCGATATCGCCGCTCGAGCTGCGCAGGTCAGTTTCAGCTGGCCGCCCTCCCGCCGTCGAAGCCGGCACGACCAATCCAGCGCGCACCTCGCGCACTTCGCACCGTAGCGTGTGCATTCCTTGCGCACAAAAAACAAAAGGCCAGCTTGCGCTGGCCTTTTGTCTTCAAAAATTTGCCTGACGATGACCTACTTTCACGAGCGAGCTGCTCACTATCATCGGCGCAGAGGCGTTTCACGGTCCTGTTCGGGATGGGAAGGGGTGGTTCCACCTCGCTATGGTCGTCAGGCATGACTTGTTGCCTGGCTGCCTTTTTGGGCAGCCAAGCCAATTTGGAAGAAGATCGTATCAGTCTGGTCGACTGGAATTTGGTGTCGCGTCGTGTGTGACGCGCGGGTTGTGAGTGTTGCATGCACAACCTTGCGGCAGCGCTTGCCGATCGGCAGCCGAGGCTGCCGGGCATATTTGCCATGCAAAGTTATAGGGTCAAGCCTCACGGGCAATTAGTACTGGTTAGCTTAACGCATTACTGCGCTTCCACACCCAGCCTATCAACGTCCTGGTCTCGAACGACCCTTCAGGGGGATCAAGTCCCCAGGGAGATCTCATCTTCAGGCGAGTTTCCCGCTTAGATGCTTTCAGCGGTTATCTCTTCCGCACTTAGCTACCCTGCGATGCCACTGGCGTGACAACAGGTACACCAGAGGTGCGTCCACTCCGGTCCTCTCGTACTAGGAGCAGGTCCCGTCAAATCTCCAACGCCCACAGCAGATAGGGACCAAACTGTCTCACGACGTTTTGAACCCAGCTCACGTACCTCTTTAAATGGCGAACAGCCATACCCTTGGGACCGGCTACAGCCCCAGGATGAGATGAGCCGACATCGAGGTGCCAAACACCGCCGTCGATATGAACTCTTGGGCGGTATCAG
>JBKHVS010000104.1:0-11603 GCA_046569945.1 Gammaproteobacteria bacterium
CGCCACGCCACGCCACGCCACGCCACGCCGCGCCACGCCACGCGAACGATCCGCCCACGCCACGCCACGCCAACGATCCGCCTACGCCCACGATCGACTTCCGCCATGCCCCATCCGTCCGCTTCCATCGACCGGGGCACGCTCGCCCTGCGCATCGGCTTCATCGTCGCGCTGGCCGCGGTGCTGGTCCTCTCGCTGCTTCCGCCTTCCTCGCTGCCGCCGGTGCACACCGGCTGGGACAAGGCGGACCACGCTCTCGCCTGGCTGGCGCTGGGCCTGCTGGGCATGGTCGCGTGGCCGCGGCGCAAGGCCGCGGTGCTCGCCGGCCTGGTCGCCTACGGCGGCGCGGTCGAACTGCTGCAGGGCATGACCGGCTGGCGCCAGCCCGAGTGGGCCGACCTGCTGGCCGACGTGCTGGGGCTGGTGGCGGCGGTGCTGGTGTTCGGCGGCATGTCGGCGATTGCGCGGCGCGGGCGGCGGAAGGGCTGAGTCACGGCAGCGCGGTGTCGAATCCCTTTACATCCGTGCCGTCGATACCTGCGAAACCATCCCGCAAGCCCTTGAAATCACGGTATTAGTGCTGAAGCGGCGCGCTTCATGCTTGCCCTTCCAAGCCGCACCAGAGAACCCCGGCGCGCACGTTCGACCGGGCAGCGGCGCTCCTGGGAGGATGACCATGAAATCGAGATCCCTGGTCGCCGCGCTCGCGGCGTCGGTGCCCTTGCTGCTCGCCGCCCCCGCCGCGCAGGCGGCGGTCTTCGTCTACGAAGCGACGTTGTCGGGGCCCAGCGAGGATCCGCCCAACGCTTCTCCGGGCACCGGCTGGGCCACAGTCACCTATGACGACGCGGCGATGACGATGCGCGTCGAGGCGGAGTTCACCGGCCTGACGGGCCTGGTGACCAACGCCCACATCCACTGCTGCACCGCGGACCCGCTGCTGGGCAATGCGGGCGTCGCGACGACGACGCCGACCTTTCCCGGGTTCCCGAGCGGGGTGACCTCGGGCAGCTACGACATGACATTCGACCTGCTGCAGGCGTCGAGCTTCAACCCCAACTTCGTGACCTTGAACGGCGGCTCCCTCGCATCGGCCACGGCCGCGCTGTTCGCCGGAATGGACGACGGCGAGGCCTACTTCAACATCCACAGCAGTTCGTTCCCCGGCGGCGAGATCCGCGGCTTCCTGCTGCCCAGGAGCGTGCCGGAGCCGGGATCGCTGGCGCTGCTCGCGCTGGGCGCAGCGGCGCTTGCCGGGGCCGCGCACCGGCGTCGTGCGCGTCGCGAGCCAGGCGCGCAAGGCTGAACGCCACGGACGTGGACGAGCGCGCACCGGGGCGGACGGCGTGGGCCGGCTCGCGCCCTCCCGTCGGAAGCCGCCTGATGCCGCCGCCTCCGGCCAAGGTTCAGCCCGCCTGACCCTCCGGCCAGTTGCGCAGATCCCCCGCCAGCGCGTCCGGCACCTCCACCTCGAAGCCGAGGATGGCCGCCGACAGCGCCTTGCCGTAGTTGTCCAGGCACAGGCTGCGCGAGACGCCGCCGCCCAGCGCGCCGTGGCAGACGAAATTCAGCGCCTCGATGTTGTCGCAGGGGTAGCGCAGCACTTCGCCCCGTATGGCGCCGCGGTAGTGCGCGTTGAAGCGCTCGGCGGTGAGCTGCTCGCGCAGCAGGCCGTAGAGCGCGGGGGTGTAGGCGAAGACCGCGATGTTGGAGATGTCGCCCTTGTCGCCGGAGCGCGCATGGGCCAGGTGCTGCAGCGGAACGCGCATGTTCAGCTCTCGAAGTACGTGACGGTGGCCGGGACGTTTTCGCGCGGCACCAGCGAGGACCAGACGCCGATGATCTCGCGGGTGCGGTCCTGGTGCGGCACCCGCTTGCCGGTGTGCGCCACGCCCGAGACCGCCATGCCGTCGACCTCGCGGCCCACCTTCGCGGCCTCCTCCCGCGTGCGGGTGCGCGCAGCCACCCGCACCGCCACCTCGTAGGGCTCGGGCGCGTCCGGCGGCGTGGCCTCGCCGTGGATCGCGTTCAGGCCAAGGAAGTCGATGCGCACCTCCTCGGCGTCGAGCTTCACGATCCGGAATCGCTCCTCGAGGATGCGCTTCGCGAGCCGCGCGCGGCGCAGCGCGCCCGGGCCGGCGTAGAAGAACATGTCCTCCCCGATGAAGCCCTCGGTGCAGCCGATCGACACCTTGAGCGTCGGCGTGCGCGGCTTGCCGCCGATGCCCGACACGCGGACCCGGTCCGGACCGACCTGCTCCAGGCGCGCGGTGGTGAAGTCGACCACCACGTCGGGAGTGATGTAGCTGGCCGGGTCGTGGACCTCGTAGAGCATCTGCTCCTTCACGGTCTGCAGGGTGATCGCGCCGCCGGTGCCGGCCACCTTGCCGATCACCGCGCTGCCGTCGGCCGCGACCTCCGCGATGGGGAAGCCGAAGTTCCAGGGCTCGGGGACGTCCTTGAAACCGGGGTCCGAGAAGTAGCCGCCGGTGACCTGGGCGCCGCACTCGAGCAGGTGCCCGATGCCGCTGCCCGCCCCCAGGCGCGCATGGTCCAGGGGATCCCAGCCGAACTCGTGCATCATCGGCGCGAGGAAGATCGACGGGTCGGCGACCCGGCCGGTGACGACGATCTGCGCGCCCTCCCGCAAAGCCTGCACGATCGGCTCCGCGCCGAGGTAGGCCTCGGCCGAGATCAGCGTCGGCGCGAGCGAGGCGGTGGGCGCGCCGTTCTCGAGGATGCGGTCGGTGAGCTCCAGCACGCGGTCGGTGATCAGGCTGCCGTTGACCGCCGCCACGCGCACGCCGCGGATGCCGAACTCGCGCAGCCAGTGGACGATGCGCTGCGCCGCGCCGTCCGGGTTGATCCATCCCTGGTTGGAGACGATGCGCGTGCCGCGGCGCATGCAGGCCGGCAGCACCGCGCGCATCCGGTCGTCCAGGTAGCTGTCGTAGCCTGGGAAGCCGGGATCGCGGCGCGCCCGGACCTGGGCCGCGGAAACGGTGGCCTCGGCCATCGTCTCGAAGCAGAGGTAGTCGAGGTCGCCCTGCTCCGCGTTCAGCCCGGCGGGCTCGACGCGGTCGCCCCACCAGGCGGCGCCCGAGCCGATGCGGATCACCTTGTCGGCGGCCATGCGCTCTCCTTATTCCTTGAACCAGACGATCTGGTGGGTGGTGGCGAGCAGCTGGCCGTCATGCGACCAGACCTGCCCCTGCTGGTCGAAGAAGCCGGCCGACACGACCTGGCCGTGTGCGCTGGCCAGCACGTGGTGCGCGCCGTGCCGCGCGATCGCCTCGCCGCCGAGATGGAAGTAGACGTTGAGCGACACCGTGCCGATCGGAACGAACTTCGGCCGCCGCAGGAAGAGCCTGGGGAAGAAGACGTCGCAGATCGCCGCCAGCGACGGGAAGTCCAGCGGGCGCGGCGGCAGGTCGCCCACCCACAGGTGGGTGACGCTGTCCTCGTTCTCGTGCATCGGCTTGCCGCGCACGTAGCGCATGTCGTAATGCGCGAGCCAGGGCAGGTCGGTGCGCCCGCGCACCCGGTGGCACTGCGCGGCCGGAGGCGCCGGCGGCGGGCTGGCCTCGGTGAGCGAGAAGGTGTCGCGGCGCAGCGCGAAGACCGCGATCGCGCTGATCGCCACCTCGCGCTCCGGGCCCTGCACCAGCTCCATCGACCAGTGCTGCGTGGTGCGGTTCGAGCGCACCAGCTTCGTCTCGATGACGAACCCGCCCTCGCGCACCGGCCCCGCGTAATTGACGGTCAGCGACAGCGGATCGCCCAGGCGCTGCGGCTGGCGCAGCACCGACTCGAGCATGACCGCCGCGGTGATGCCGCCGAAGGGGCCGACCTGGTTCCAGTACTCGGGATGGGTGGCGCCGCGCATGTGGCCCTCGCCGTCGGGCTCCAGGCGGATGGCCTGGTCGAAGGGATGCGCCGCGCCGGCCTGGGAGGGGCCGGCGGGTACGGCAAGGGTGTCGGAAGAATGCATGTCGAAACGGGGGAGGATGCCGACGGCCCCCTGCGTCCGGCAGTGTCCGGCGCCTTGCTTCGGCGCGCGGAGCGCGATGCGCGGCACGAGCGGCCTGCTCGGCGCCTGCGCGGCGCGGGGGCTTCCAGGCGGAGCGCCGATGGTACTGCGCGAGCGCCGGCGGCGCGCCGCGCGCACCCGCGGCCGGCGACCATGGCCGGCATTTCCGGCACGCTGCCGGCCGCGCCTGCGCGCGCCGGCTGCAGCCTGCCGGCCCGCAGCCGATGACAACGGCCGGGGGCGCCCGCCCGGCGCTCCGACGGCGTGCCCTGGCGCCTCGCCAGCCTCAGCCGCCCGGCTGCGCCGCCAGCTGCTGGTCCACCCAGCGCACCAGGTCGCGGGCCGGCATCGCGCCGCTCACCCGCGCCAGCTCGCGGCCGCCGGAAAAGAGCGCCAGCGTCGGGATGCTGCGGATGCGCAGCCGCGCGGACACGCCCTGCGCCGCCTCGGTGTCCACCTTGGCGAACAGCACCCTGCCCTTCATCGCCCGGGCAGCCTCCTCGAACTGGGGCGCCATCGCCCGGCAGGGGCCGCACCACTCGGCCCAGAAATCCACCAGCACCGGCAGCTCGTTGCGGGATACGAAGCGCTCGAAGTGCGCCTCGTCCAGCGCCACCGGCCGGCCGTCGAGGAGCGGGCCGCCGCAGCGCCCGCAGACCGGCAGGTCGTCGACGCGCTCCTGGGGCACGCGGTTGACGGCATCGCAGTGGGGGCAGACCAGTTCCATGGGAAGCTCCATCGGGATTTCCTTCGATATCGGGGCAAGCCCTCGGAACTCAAGCCGCCATGCCCGCGCTATGCTGGCGGCGACCCCCCGGCGGCCGATCCGGGAGGCGCCCAGGCGTCAGAGAGCGCCAGCGAGAATGCCAATGGAGACGAGATGACCGAACCCACCCTGGCCGCGGTTCCGCCCGGGCCTGGCGCCGCCGCGCGCCCTTGGCTGGCGTCCTACCCGGAGGGCCTGCCGGCGGAGATCGACGCCGACGCCTACCCGTCGCTGGGCGAGCTCTTCGAGGAGGGCTTCCGCGCCCACGCGCAGCGCGACTTCGCGGTCTGCATGGACCGGACCATGCGCTTCCACGAGCTCGAGACGCTGTCGGACGCCTTCGGGGCCTGGCTGCGCCAGCAGGGCGTCGCTCCCGGCGCGCGGGTGGCGGTCATGCTGCCCAACGTCCTGCAGTTCCCGGTGGCGATCGTGGGCACGCTGCGCGCCGGCTGCGTGGCGGTGCCGGTCAGCCCGCTGTACACCCCGCGCGAGCTGGCCCACCAGCTGACCGACTCCGGCGCCGAGGTGCTGGTGGTGCTCGAGAATTTCGGCCACACCGCGCAGCAGGCGCTCGCCGGCACCCGGGTGCGCCACGTGGTGGTGGCGGCGATGGGCGACCTGCACGGCATGGTCAAGGGCGCGATCGTCAACCACGTGGTGCGGCGAGTGCGCAAGCTGGTGCCGCCGTTCTCGCTGCCGGGCGCGGTGCGCTTCAACGAGGCGATTTCGCAGGGGCGGCGCCACCGCTTCGAGCCGGTGGCGCGCACCGGCGCCGACCTCGCGCTGCTGCAGTACACCGGCGGCACCACCGGGGTGTCCAAGGGAGCGATGCTCACCCATCGCAACCTGGTGGCGGCGATGATGCAGATCTGCGCCTCGATCGAGGTCGCCGCGGCCCTGAAGAAGGTGCCCGGCAGCGGGCTCAACCTGGTCACCGCGATGCCGCTCTATCACATCTACGGCCTGGGGGCCCTGTGCCTGCCCTCGATCCGGATGGGCAACTGCCTGCTGCTGATCCCCAATCCGCGCGACATCCCGGGCTTCGTCGCCGAACTGCGCAAGCGCCCCTTCCATGCCTTCCCGGGCCTGAACACCCTGTTCAACGGCCTGATGGCGAACGAGGATTTCCGCCGGCTCGACTTCTCGAAGCTGATCTTCACGCAGGCCGGCGGCATGGCCACCCAGCAGTCGGTGGCCGACCGCTGGCAGCAGCTCACCGGCTGCGTGGTGCAGGAAGGCTGGGGCCTGTCGGAAACGGCGGCCATCGGCACCAACAACCCTGCCGACGTGAGCGCGCACTCCGGCGGCATCGGCATCCCCCTGCCCTCGATCGAGGTGCGGGTGCTGGACGACGAGGGCCGGGAGCTGCCGCCTGGCGAGCCGGGCGAGCTCTGCATCCGCGGACCCAACGTGATGCCCGGCTACTACGAGCGTCCCGACGAGACGGCGCGCGCGATGACCGCGGACGGTTTCTTCCGCACCGGCGACATCGGCACGATGGACGCGCGCGGCTGGTTCCGGATCGTCGACCGCAAGAAGGACATGATCCTGGTCTCCGGCTTCAACGTCTTTCCGAGCGAAATCGAGGCCGTGGTGTCCTCGCATCCGGGCGTGCTGGAGTGCGCGGCGATCGGCGTCCCGGACGAAGGCACCGGCGAAGCGGTGAAGCTGTTCGTGGTCCGGAGGGATCCGGCACTCACCGAGCAGGACCTGCGCGCGCTGTGCCGAGCCCAGCTCACCGGCTACAAGCAGCCGCGGCACATCGAGTTCCGCGACGAACTGCCGAAGTCTCCGGTAGGCAAGGTACTGCGGCGCGAACTGCGCGAGTGAGGCCGGCGGCCGGGCTGCGCGGTCAGGCTGAGCGGCCCGACTGCATGGCCGGACTGCGCCGGCGCCGGTGCCACGGACGGCGCGAGCCGCCCCTCAGTGGTCCTCGGTCCGGGTGCGCTCGTCGTCGGCGAGCTGCCCGGTGTCCGGATCCACCCAGCCGGGCACGCCGAGCACGTCCTCGGCCTCGCGCACAGCATCGGACTCGTCCCCGCCTGCCTCCCAGCCGTCCTCGCTGCGCTCCATGTCGGCCACTGCCTCGAGAAGGGTCTCGAAGGGGCCGTGGTCGCGCCCGCCCTCGATCGGCTGCCACCAGAAGCCGTCCGGGCGTTCGATGATCCGCGTGGCGTCGAAGCCGGCGGGCGTGGTGGGGATGGGCCTGCTCATCGGAACGTCCTCCCTTCGAGGGTCGCTGCCCTGGGCCCCGGCCGGGAAGCGGCCTGGAACTGCGATTGTCGTCCCGAAGCGGCCGGAGCATCAAACCCGCGGAGGCCGCTAGAATAGCGGGCTTTGCCGGCCCCGGGCCCTTCGTCCCGGTCCCTCGGAGTTCCCCTTGGAATCCTTCCTGGTATCGACCGGCGTCGTCGCGCTCGCGGAGATCGGCGACAAGACCCAGCTGCTTTCCTTCCTGCTCGCCGCGCGCTTCCGCAAGCCGATGCCGATCGTCCTGGGGATCCTGTTCGCCACGCTGCTCAACCATGCGCTGGCCGGCGCGCTCGGCACCCTGGTCACCGCCTGGCTGGGGCCGCAGGCGCTGCGCTGGGTGCTGGGCGTCTCCTTCATCCTCATGGCCGCCTGGATCCTGGTTCCCGACAGACTCGACGCCGACGACGGCCGGCTGCCCAGGCTGGGCGTGTTCGGCGCCACGCTGGTCGCCTTCTTCCTGGCCGAGATGGGCGACAAGACCCAGGTGGCCACGGTGGCGCTGGCGGCGCGCTACGGCGAGTTCGCGCTGGTGGTGCTGGGCACCACGCTCGGCATGATGCTGGCCAACGTGCCCGCGGTCCTGCTGGGCGAGCGCATCGCCCACCGGATGCCGGTGCGGCTGGTCCACGGGGTGGCTGCGGTGGTGTTCGCCGTCCTTGGCGCGGCCACGCTGCTGGGGGGCGCGGACGCCCTGCTCTCCTGATCCCGCACGCCGCCACGCCGCCGTTTCCGACCCGACGAAGCTCACGGAGTTCCCGATGACCGCCAGCCGACCTTCCGCACAGTCCCATGACGCCCCGCCCCTGGCACATCTCGGGCCGCAGTGGTTCGCGCCGGTGATGGGCTGGTCCGGCCTCGCGCTGGCCTGGCACCGCGCCGGCGACCGCTTCGGGCCCGCCGCCGAGGCCGTGGCGCTCGGCTGCGGGCTGGTGGCGCTCACCGCGTTCCTGGTGGTGCTCGCGGCCAGCGCGCTGCGCGCGGTGCGCCATCCCCGCGCGCTCGCTGAAGACCTGGCCCACCCGGTGCGCCATGCCTTCGTCGCCGCGCTGCCGGTGTCGGTCCTGCTGCTGGCGACGCTCGGCGTGGCGTTCTACGGGGCCGGCGCCGCCACCGTCACGCTCTGGCTGGCCGGCGTTGCGCTGCAGGCCTGCATCACCGCCTGGGTGGTCTCGCGCTGGTTCTCCGGCAAGCTGGTCTGGCCGGCGATCACGCCGGTGCTCTACATCCCCATCGTCGGCAACATCCTGGTGCCGCTGGCGGGCGCGCCGCTGGGATGGCCCGCGATGTCCTGGTTCTTCTTCGGCATCGGCGCCTTCTTCTGGCCGGTGGTGACCGCGATGGTGCTGGTGCGCAAGGTGCAGCAGCCGCTGCCCGACAGGCTCCAGGCCTCCTGGTTCATCACCATCGCGCCGCCTGCGGTGGCGGGCAGCGCGGCGCTTGCTCTGGGCGCGCCCGAGATCGCTGCGCTGGCCCCGCTGGGCGTGGCCGCCGTGTTCGCTTTCGCCTCGGCGACGCGGGTGCCGACCATCGCGCGCCAGCAGTTCGCGATGCCCGCCTGGGCGGTCTCCTTCCCCCTGGCGGCGCTGACCGTGCTGACGCTGCGGGCCTCCGAGGACGCCGCACCGGCGCTGGGCAGCATCGCGTCGATCCTGCTGGCGGTCACCTCGGTCGTGCTCGTGGGACTGACGCTGGCCACGGTCAAGGGGCTGCGCGCGGGGACCCTGCTGGCCCCCGAGCCGGTGGCGACCATCTCGGTCGCTGCCGGCCCGTCGAAATGAGCGCAGCGCCGCACCAGGCCCAGGCATCCGAAGGTCACGTCTCCGAGCGCGCCGCCTCGGCCGCCTTCCTGTTCGGCAACTTCGTCATCGGCGTCGGCGTGATGATCGTGCCGGGGATGCTGAACCAGCTCGCAGAGAGCCTGGAGGTGTCGGTGCCGACCGCCGGGCAGCTGCTCGGCCTGGCTGCGCTGGTGATGTGCATCGGTGCACCGCTGACGGCGGCCTTCACCTCGCACATCGACCGCCGCCGGCTGCTGCTCTTCTCGATGGGCATCTACTGCGTCGGGCATGCCGCCTGCGCCTTCGCTCCCGACTATGCGACGCTGGCCGTTCTTCGCCCGATGAGCGTGCTGGGCGCGGCGATCTTCACGCCGCAGGCGGCCGCTACCATCGGACTGATGGTGCCGCCGGAGCGGCGCGGCCATGCGCTCACGATCATCTTCCTCGGCTGGTCGCTGGCGTCGGTCGCGGCGATGCCGCTGGGCAGCCTGATCGCGGGCCACCTGCACTGGCGCGGCGGCTTCGTGCTGGTGGCGGTGCTGTCGGCGATCGCAGCCGTGTGGGTCGCCCGCGTGGTGCCGCGCGGGCTCACCGTTCCCAAGCTGAGCTCCGCTTCGTGGCTGCAGGTGGTCCGAAGCCGCCGGCTGACGATGCTGCTGGGCGCCACGCTGGTGATGGCCAGCGGCCAGTTCATCCTGATGGCCTACATCGCGCCGAGCTTGCGCGAGAGCACCGGGGCCTCGCCGACGGTGCTGGCGGCATTCATGGCGGTCAATGGCGTGTTCGGGGTGATCGGCAACACGCGCCTGGTGCGGCGCATCGGCCGCACCGGCCCGGATCGCGCTGCCAACGAGGCAATGGTCTCGATGCTTGTCGGGATGCTGCTGTGGTCGCTGGCGGCGAGCTTCGCGCTGCCATGGCCGGTGATCGTGCTGTCGATGGCCTTCTGGGGCTTCGGCGCCTTCGCGTCGAACTCCGCGCAGCAGGCCCGCCTGGCGGGCTCGGCACCGGGGCTGGCCTCCGCCTCGATCGCGCTGAACTCGGCGGGCATGTACGCAGGGCAGACGATCGGAGCCGGGGTCGGCGGGCTGGCGATCGCCGCTGCCGGCTACACGCTGCTCGGCTGGCTCGGCGCCGCGGTGCTCGCCGCCGGCCTGTGGCTGTCGATCCGGGCGGACCGGCTGCCGCATCGCTGAGGCGCCGCGGCCCGCTTCGGCGCCCGCGGCCGGCCCCTACTCGGGAGGGTCGTGCGGCGCGCAGGTGGACCGGAACTCGCCCTGCTGGAACACCAGCCCCTGGCCGGGCACCCGCGCGCAGCGCAGCACCTCGCCGATGAAGAGGACGTGGTCGCCGTGCCGGTGATGGGTGCGGGTCTCGCACTCGAACCAGGCCAGGGCGCCCTCGATGAGCGGCACGCCGTCGACACCGGCATGCGTGGCGACGCCGGCGAAGCGGTCGATGCCTGAACGCGAGAAGCGCCGCGCCAGCCCGAGCTGGCCGGCCGACAGCACGTTCACCGCGAAGCGCCTGGCGGCCAGGAAGGTGTCCAGGCTGCGCGAGCGCGATCCCAGGCTCCAGAGCACCAGCGCCGGCTCGAGCGAAAGCGAATTGAAGCTGTTGACCGTCAGGCCCACGGGCCGGCCGTCGCCCGACAGGGCGGTGACGACGGTCACGCCCGTGGCGAAGCTGCCCAGGCACGCGCGCAGGTGCCTGGCATCGGTTGCCGGGTGCGAGGAGAAGGACGGGAGCCGGCGGAACGGGTGTGGGGAGTCAGCGTCCACCGAGTGTCGAGGCCTGGAATGTCAGGCATCAAGATACACAAGGGTGGGGGTGCCCGCAAACGCGTCCCCCTGCTCGCGTTTCGAGACCCGGCCGCGTGAAGGCGGCAGCGGCACGCCCCAGGCGAAGCACAGCGCGCGCAGCACCGCCGCCTGCGCTGCGCGCGCGTCCGGATGGGTGTTGCGGTCGCCGAGCAGCGCGGCCGCCAGGGCCTTCACCGCGCGCGCCTGGTCGAGCGTCTGCAGCAGCGCGATCACGCGGATCGCCGCAATCAGTTCGCGCGCGTCCAGCGCGCCCGGCGGCGACCACAGCGACCAGCCCCAGTAGGCACTGGCCCGCTCGAAGGCCCGCGTCAGCGAACGCAGCGACCGCGGCAGCCGCGAGCGATGCCAGTCGAGCGCAGCCCGGATCAGCAGCGCCAGGGCCGCGGACGCATCCACCGGCTCGCCCGCGCCGCCCCGGGTGCGGCGCCAGCGGGCCAGGCCCTGCCCCGCCCAGTCGCGCAGGCGGCGCGCCCCGAGCCGGGCGGCCGGGCCGGTGCGCGCCCGCGCGATGCCGCTGCCCTCGCCGATCCGGTCGACCAGGGTCAGGTAGAAGACGAATTCGAGCAGGGTCACGCGCGCATCGGCCTCGACCAGCCGGCGCGCCTCGCGCAGCAACTCCATCCGGGCCTCGGGAGGCTCGTTGCGCAGGGTGGCGGCGGCAAGCTCCAGCAGCGCCTGGCGCGCGGCCGAAGGCAGGGTGTCGGGCGAGATCGCGAAGACGTCGCGCGCGCCGGGCAGCTTCAGCTCCGCCGCACGGCCGGGGGCGAGCAGCGCGAGCGCCACCGCGCGCGCCTCGGCCGGCCGCCGCACCGCTGCCGCCGCCACGTGCCAGCGCAGGGGCCAGCGATCGCTGACCGGACCGGAATGCACCGGCGCGTTGGCCAGCAGGCTGCGCCCGGCGATGCGCCGGATGCGCTCGGGGATCGGCGGATGGGTGACGAAGGGTCGCGCCC
>JBKHVS010000105.1:0-11522 GCA_046569945.1 Gammaproteobacteria bacterium
CCGGTGCCGATGACGGCCACTCGCTTGCCTTCGAAGCTCACCGGCTCCTTCGGCCAGCGCGCCGTGTGGCAGGACTGGCCCTTGAAGCTGTCGATGCCCTCGATGCGCGGCAGCGTGGGCACCGACAGCGCGCCGATCGCCGTGACCAGGAAACGCGCGCTGCTGCGGCTGCCGTCGTCGAGTATCAGCTGCCAGCTGCTCGAGGCCTCGTCCCAGGCGGCGGTGGTGACGCGCCGGCCGAAACGGATGTGGCGGCGCAGGTCGAAGCGGTCGGCCACGTGGTTCACGTAGCGCAGGGTCTCGGGCTGCGGCGCGAAGTGCTCCGACCAGCTCCAGTCCTGCAGCAGCTCCGGCGAGAACGAATAGCCGTAGGTGTAGCTCTCGGAGTCGAAGCGCGCGCCCGGATAGCGGTTCCAGTACCAGGTGCCACCGACGTCCTCGCCGTCCTCGATCACCTGCACCGACAGGCCGAGCTCGAGGACACGGTGGAGCTGATAGAGGCCCGACATGCCGGCGCCGATGATCACGACGTCGAAGTCGGGTGCGGGCGATGCGCCGGTGCGGGGCTGCGCTGCGTCGCTCATGGGCGGGTCTCCCGGTCGGCCCAGGGGCCGGTTACGGAAAGGGTAACCATGGAGCGCGCCCGGGGTCCATCCGGGCCGTGTCGAATCGGGGTGCCTGCACCGCGGCAGGGCACGGCATCGGGGCAGCCTCGCCGCGGAGGTTCGTGCCAAGTTCCCGGGCGTGCCGCCACTACCGGCGATTCGTCTCCGGTGCGCCCCGCAGCGCGCGCTTGCGCTCGAGCCCCACGCCGCGGTTCACGAACCCGAACTCCGCCACCTTCGCCAGGTCCACCTCGCCGGCCTTGTAGAGTCCCGCCTTGATCATCTGCGCGTGGAAGTCGCGGATGCGTTCCGGGCTCATCGCGCCGATGCCCTTCGCAAGCGACTCCCCGGAGTCGACGATTCCCAGCGACTTCATCAGCGCCACCGAGCGCTCGATCTCGTCCTCGGTCAGTTCGGGGTTGTCGCGCAGCATCAGCGCATTGGCGGCCTTGCGGTCGCCGTACAGGTAGTTGACCCAGCCGACGATGGACGCGTCGACGAAGCGCTGGACCAGCTCCGGCCGTTTCTCGGCCAGCTCGGTGCGGGTCTCGATCAGCGTCGAGTAGGTGGAGAAGCCGTGGTCGGCCAGCAGGTGCACCACCGGCCTGAACCTGCCCTGGTTCTCGACGTAGATCGGCTCGGCCACCGCATAGCCCTGCTGCACTGCCTTCGGGTTCGCGAGGAAGGGGCCCAGGGTGTAGTTGTAGGGGCGCAGTTGTGCGTCCCTGAATCCGTGCGTGACCTTGAGCCACTGCCACCAGGTGAACTGTGCGTCCTTGGCCACCAGCACCACCGGCGCGGCCTTCATCTGCGCGAAGGACTCGTAGCCCTGGCTGGGATGGGCGATCAGCGCCTGCGGGTCCTTCTGGAAGATGGCGGCCACCACCACCGTGGGCAGGCGGTTCTTCACGTTGTCGAAGGAATGCAGCAGGTTGCCGGTCATCAGGAAGTCGATCTTCCCGGCCGGCAGCAGCGGGCGGTTGTTCACCTGCGGCCCGCCCTGGCGGATGCTCACTTCCAGCCCCGCCCTGCGGTAGCCGCCGTCGGCCAGCGCCTGGTAGAAGCCGCCGTGGGCGGCCTGGGCCTTCCAGTTGGTAGCGAAGACCACCTTGTCCTGGGCGGCCGCCTGGCTGGCCAGCCCGATACCCAGGGCGAGGACGGCAAGGCGTGAGGCGGTCTTCGTCATCGGTTGCGCTCCTGGCGTGGTCGCCCGCGGCCGCGCGGCGGGCCGGCCCCGCGGCCCGGCCCGCACGGCGCGCGTCAGTGCTTGTGCAGGTCCGCGTTGAGGATCGACTCGCCGCCCTCGAGCTTGCGCGCGTAGTCCTCGTTGCGGCGGGTGCGCACCACCTCGAGCACGCCGTCGGTGTCGTTGCGGCGGAAGGTCACCGCGTTGATGCCGGCGAGTTCGCTGGCCTTCACGGTCTTGCCGTTGAGCGGGTGGCCGTCGACCAGCACGCGCACGCGCGACGAGCCCAGCACCGCGGTCTCGGCGGCGATCACCACCGCGTCGCCCACCGGCAGGCCCAGCACGCTGTTGGCCTCGAGCAGGCAGTTGCGGCCGATCGAGATCGGCACGTTGTTGCCCCCGGACAGGGTGCCCAGGATGGAGGCGCCGCCGCCGACGTCCGAGCCCTTGCCGACGAAGGCCGACGAACTCACCCGGCCCTCGATCATCGCGCCGTCGGTGCCGGCGTTGAAGTTGATGTAGCTCGCGCCCGGCATCAGCGTCGTGCCCTCGCCCAGGTAGGCGCCCAGGCGCACCTTGTGCTGGTCGGTGATGCGCACGCCCAGCTTCACCGCGTTCACGCGGTGGATGTAGAGCGGGAACTTGTCGACCATGATCGGCGCGAAGCTGCCGCCGCCGAAGGCCGCGTCCATCAGCGCGGAGTCGATCTCCTCGGCGTCCATAGGCGTGTCGCCGGCCCAGGCGACGTTGGGCAGCTTCGTGAAGATCTTCGCGAGGTTCTGCTCGCCGGGCCGGAAGATGCGGTTGCTCAGTGCGTAGAGCTTCAGCGTGCTGTCCTCGACGCCCTGCGGCTCGATGTCCTCGAAGGTGAAGCTGGCAACCACGCCGGTGGAGCCGTCAGGCGCGCCGTGCGCGGGGCCTGCGGCCAGCGCGGCCTTCAGCACGTCGACGTTCGCATGCACCTTGCCGTCGCCCTCGAAGGGCGCGAAGTGCTCGAGCACCTCCTCGACCTGCGCGCGGCTCATCGCCACGTTCTGCACGCCGGCCGGCTCCACGCCCAGCGCCTTCATCAGGATGGCGGCGCTGCCGGTGTTCTGGCCGGGGCCGTTGACCACCGGGTAGCGCACCGAGGCCAGCGTGCCGTTGCGCGTGTAGACGCGGCGGCCCACGGCGAACAGCACCGGCGACTTGTAGCGGCTGGAGGACTGGAATTCGGCGACCACGGCCTTGAAGGCTTCGACGTCGCGGGGATAGGCGTTGCTCATCGGGAGATTCCTCGTTCGGATGGTGTGCTCAGTTCGATGCGGCGGGCGCGGCGGCCGGGGTGCGCGGCACCGAGCGCGCGGAGATCACGTGGCCGACCTGCCAGGGCTTGGGCAGCGAGAGATGGGCGTGATAGACATCCTCGAGCCGCTGCAGCAGTTCGGGGGGCATGGTGGTCGTGCGCCGCTTGCTCATGTCGACGTAGACGCCGAGCGACTCGAAGGTGGCGGCCAGCCAGCCCTCGGTGCCATGGAACATCTCGGAGTAGAAGTGGATGCGCTTGTGGTCGAACTCCAGCAGCCTGGCCTCGAAGCGCAGCGGCGCGCCCTCCTTGACCTCCCGCACGAAGGTCAGGTGCGACTCCAGCGCGAAGGTGGAACAGTTGGTGCGCTTGCGGAATTCGGGCGTGAGGCCCAGCCACTCGAAGAAGGGCTCGGAGGCCTGGTCGAAGGCCACGTGGTAGTAGCCCACGTTCATGTGGCCGTTGTAGTCGATCCACTCGGGCCGCACGACGGCGGTGCCCGCGGCGAAAGGGGTCTCGATGCTCATGGTTGGAGGCTCCGATTGCGTCTGTCAGGCTGGCGGGCTGCCCGGGCCCGGCGCCGGGCCCGGGCGGTGCGCCCGCGTCGAGGCGGGCGATTGTTTCACAGAAGACGCGCGCCGGCTCAGCCGCGGGGTTCACGCTCGGACGCATGCCAGCGCCCGAGCAGCCGGCGCGACAGCAGGTTGAAGCAGGCGAAGATCGCCACGCCGGTCAGCGAGACCAGCAGCAGCGCCGCGAACATCTTGGGGATCTCGGTGCGGAAGCTGGCCTCGAGGATCCGCGAGGCCAGCCCGGTCTCGCGGCCCGCTGCCCCTGCGGTGAATTCCGCGACCACCGCGCCGATCAGGCTCAGTCCGCCGGCGATCTTCAGCCCGGCCAGGAAGTGCGGCAGCGCCGAGGGCACCAGCAGCAGCCGCAGCCGCTGCCAGCGGCTGGCGCCGTACAGCGTGAACAGGTCGCGCAGGTTGGGGTCGGCCGAACGCAGGCCGATCACCGTGTTCGAAAGCACCGGGAAGAAGGCGACGATCCAGGCGCACAGCAGCAGCGCCGCGGTGGTGCTGTCGACGTAGATCAGGATCAGCGGCGCGATCGCGACGATCGGGGTCACCTGCAGCACGATCGCGAACGGGAACAGCGACAGCTCCATCAGGCGCGACATAGCGAACAGCGTCGCCAGCGCGGCGCCCAGCACGGCAGACAGAAGCAGCGCGCCGAAGGTGATCTTCAGCGTGTAGAGCCAGGCCTGGGCGAGCGAGTCGAAGTTCTCGGCCAGCGTGGCCAGCACCAGGCTGGGCGCCGGCAGGATGTAGTGCGGGATGCCGGCGAGCCGGACCGCGGCCTCCCAGCCGAGCACCGCCGCGAGGAGCACCGCTGTCGGCAGCAGCACGCGCAGCGGCGGGGCGTGAAAGGCGCGTCCGGTGCGGGAGGGGCCCGGGGCAGGCGGCCTCACGCGCCGGCCTCCGCGGCCTCGCGCAGGGCGCCCGACAGCCGCGCGCAGAGCCGGGCATAGCGTGCGCTGCCGCGGAAGACGGCCTCGCGCGGCCAAGGCTCGTCGATCTCCACCTCGGCGCAGACCCGCCCCGGGCGCCCCGACATCACCAGCACGCGCCGGCTCAGGTAGGCGGCCTCGAACACGCTGTGGGTGACGAAGAGCGTGCTCAGCCCCAGCTCGCGCGCCCAGCCGAGCAGGTCGTCGTTGAGCCGCTCGCGCGTGATCTCGTCCAGCGCTGCGAAGGGCTCGTCCATCAGCAGCACCCGCGGCCGGGCGAGCAGTGCGCGGGCGATCGAGGCGCGCATCCGCATCCCGCCCGAAAGCTCTGCCGGATAGGCGTCGGCGAAGGCCGACAGGCCCACCGTGCCGAGCATCTCCAGCACCTGCGGACGCGCCTGTGCGCGCGAACTCCCGGCCAGCCGCAGCGGCAGCCAGACGTTGTCGAACACGCTGGCCCAGGGCATCAGCGTGGGCTCCTGGAACACGAAGGAAAGCCCGCCGGCGGGCGCGCGCACCGTGCCTGAGCTGGCCCGCTCCAGTCCTGCGGCCAGCCTGAGCACCGTGCTCTTGCCGCAGCCGGAGGGACCCAGCAGCGTGACGAACTCGCCGGCGCGCAGCCGCAGCGAGGCGCCAGCCAGCGCCACCGTTCCGCTCGGGTAGCGCAGGCCCACGTCGTCGAGCTCGATGATGGTTTCCATGACTGCGCGAGCCTATCACCGCCGCGCGCGCGCCTATAGAATCCGGCGGCGCTGCGATGCGCTCGAAAACGAACAAGCAGAAACGAAGGCAGGGAGGAAGCCATGTCCGAGTCCGCAACGCCGCGCTGGAGGCTGAAGGCCGAGCTCGGCCCGGGCACCGTGATCGCGCCCGACGAGCGCCTGCCCTGGCCGCAGATGTTCGCGATGGGCGTCCAGCACGTGGTGGCGATGTTCGGCGCCACGGTGCTCGCGCCGCTGCTGATGGGCTTCGACCCCAACGTCGCCATCCTGATGTCGGGACTGGGAACGCTGCTGTTCTTCCTCGTGGTCGGCGGCAGGGTGCCCAGCTACCTCGGCTCCAGCTTCGCCTTCATCGGCGTGGTGATCGCGGCCACCGGCTACGCGGGCCCGGGCCCGAACGCCAACCTGGCGGTGGCGCTGGGCGGCATCATCGCCTGCGGCGCGCTCTACACACTGATCGGGCTGGCGGTGATGGCGACCGGAACCCGCTGGATCGAGCGGCTGATGCCGCCGGTGGTCACGGGCGCCGTGGTGGCGGTGATCGGCCTGAACCTGGCGCCGATCGCGGTCAAGGGCGCGATGGGCGCCTCGGGCTTCGACGCCTGGATGGCGGTGGCCACCTTCCTGTGCGTGGGCGGCGTCGCGGTGTTCACGCGGGGCATGGTCCAGCGCCTGCTGATCCTGGTGGGCCTGGTGCTGGCCTATCTGCTCTACCTGGCGCTGGCCAACGGCGCCGGCCTGGGCAAGCCGGTGGACTTCTCCGGCCTGGCGGCGGCCGCCTGGTTCGGGCTTCCCGCGTTCGCCGCGCCGGTGTTCGACCCCCGGGCGATGGCGCTGATCGCGCCGGTGGCGATCATCCTGGTCGCCGAGAACCTCGGCCACATCAAGGCGGTGAGCGCGATGACCGGCCGCAACCTCGATCCCTACATCGGCCGGGCCTTCGTCGGCGACGGGCTGGCCACGATGATGGCCGGCAGCGCCGGAGGCACCGGCGTCACCACCTACGCGGAGAACATCGGCGTGATGGCGGTGACCCGCATCTACTCGACGCTGGTCTTCGCGATCGCGGCCCTCATCGCCATCCTGCTGGGCTTCTCGCCGAAGTTCGGCGCGCTGATCCAGACCATCCCGGGCCCGGTGCTGGGCGGCGTGTCGATCGTGGTCTTCGGCCTGATCGCCGTGGCCGGCGCGCGGATCTGGGTCGACAACAAGGTCGACTTCTCCGACAACCGCAACCTGATAGTGGCCGCGATCACCCTGGTGCTGGGCGCGGGCGACTTCACGCTGAGCCTGGGCGGATTCACCGTGGGCGGGATCGGCACCGCGACCTTCGGCGCGATCCTGCTCTGGGCGCTGCTGGGCAGGCGGGCGGGCGGCTGAAGGCCTCCCGGTCGGGGCGGGCGCGCTCAGGTTGAACCCGGCGCGCGCGTGACCGCGCAGGCCCCGAGGCGCCTTGCGCGGCCGGCCCGCGCCGGGGCGCGCCTCAGGTCTTCGGCGCGTCCTTCAGCATGTTCTCGTAGCGGGTGCGCAGCTCCCGCTTGAGCAGCTTGCCGCTGGGGTTCTTCGGCAGCGCATCGGTGATCACCACCGCCTTGGGCACCTTGAAGTGGGCCATGTGCTCCTTGCAGAAGGCGATCACGTCGTTCTCGGTGAGCGTCTGGCCGTCCTTCGGAACGATCACCGCGGTGACCGCCTCGATCCAGTAGGGGTGGGTGAGACCGATCACCGCCACCTCGGAGACGCCGGGCATCCGGTAGATGGTCTCCTCCACTTCGCGGCTGGCCACGTTCTCGCCGCCGGTCTTGATCATGTCCTTCTTGCGGTCGACGACGGTGATGTAGCCCTCTTCGTCGATGATGCCCAGGTCGCCGCTGTGGAACCAGCCGCCCTCGAAGGCCTGCGCAGTGCGCTCCTCGTCCTTGTAGTAGCCCAGCAGCAGCTGCGGCGAGCGGTGCACGATCTCGCCGACCTCGCCGGGCTTCACGTCCTGCATCCGGTCGTCCACCACCCGGGTCTCGACGTTGATCACCGCCCGGCCCGCGGAGCCCGCCTTGCGCATCTGTTCGTGCGGGTACAGCACCGTGGCCACCGGGGCGATCTCGGTCTGGCCGTAGAAGTTCCACAGGCGGATCTGGGGGATGCGCGCGGCCACTTCCTTGAGCACCTCGACCGGCATGATCGCCGCGCCGTAGTAGCCCTTGGCCAGCGACGAGAGATCGGTCGTGTCGAACTTCGGCGAGCGCAGCAGCGCGATCCAGATCGAGGGCGGCGCGAAGAAGGACGTGATCCGGTGCTTCTGGATCAGCGCCAGCAGGTTGTCCGGCACCGGCTTGCCGGTGATCACGCTGGTGGCGCCGGTGTAGGCGCCCGGTCCGAGGAAGACGTCGAGCTGCGCGCAGTGGTAGAGCGGCAGCGCGTGGAGGATCAGGTCGCCGCCTGCGACCTCTCCCTCGACGATGCAGCTCACGTACTCCCAGAGCACCGCCTCGTGGGTCAGCATCGCGCCCTTCGGAAGCGATTCGGTGCCGCTGGTGTAGATGATCTGCAGCAGCGAGGCCGGGTCGATCTCCACCTGCGGTTCGCTTGCGTCGGCCGACAGCAGCTGCTCGAAGTGCTCCATGCCTGCCGGCGGCGCGGCCGGGTCCTCGCCGGGCAGCCAGGCCAGGCGCTTCACCGAGGTGTCCAGCGCGGCGGCGGCGCGGCCGAGTTCGACCAGGTCCGGGCCGGTCCACAGAAGCTCGGCGCCGGAGTGACGCAGGATGTAGGCGACCTCCTCGGCGTTGAGCATGAAGTTGATCGGCACCAGCACCGCGCCCATCTTGGCCAGCGCGAAGCGCACCGCGGCGAAGCCGTGCGAGTTGCGCGACAGGATCGCCACCCGGTCGCCCGGCTTCACGCCGCTGGCCAGCATGCCGTTGGCCAGCCGGTTGCAGATCGCATCGAACTCGGCGTAGCTCCAGGACACGTCGCCGCAGATGATCGCGGTCTTGTCCGGATTGCGGGCGGCGGTGCGGCGCAGCAGGTCGCCGAGCGTCTGGCGTCGGATCTGGGGGTTCACGGGGTCTCCTCCGGGGATGGTTTGCCGGGGCGGGCAGGGCCCGCTCCGGCACGATCTGGTCTGGTGGCGAGGATTGTAAGGCCGGCGCGGGGCGTCACCCGCTGGCGCGCATCGGCTGCCGGGGAGCACCGCGAGACCGGGTCGGCTGTCCGGTCGATTGAAGTGGAACGGACAGCACGTTATCGTATTACTTGAGTACTACATTCTTGCGGTGCGCGCGGTGGTCCACGCGCGCTCCGGGAGGATGTCCAGGTCTTCCCGGCAAGAGGGTGTCATGAGCGTCACGTCACTGCGTATCGCCAGCGAGCTCAAGGAGGAAATCGAGGCCCTCGCCCGCCTCGAAGGCAAGAGCGCGCATGCCTTCATGCTCGATGCCATCGAGGAGAAGGTCGCGTCCGAGCGATTGCGGCGCGCCTTCCTCGACGAAGGGCTCGCGGCCATGGCTGATTTCGACCGCACGGGGGAGGCAATCGATGCGGCGGAGATGCAGCGCTGGCTGACCGGGAAGGCCGCCGGACCTCAATCGCCCTGCGGCTTGCCGCTCTCCCGGTAGTCCCCGAAGGCGGAATCGCGCTCGCTGAGCAGCTTGCCCACCGATTCGCCGTCGCGGCGGAAGCGGCTCATGTAGGCGCTGCTGGCCTCGGTCTGGAAGGCCAGCGCCTGGATCTCGGTTCCCGCCCGGATCGCGGCGCGCATGCCCATGATCTCCATCGCCCGGTGCACGCTGCGCTTGTTGATCGCGGCCAGCTCGCTGGGCAGCTTGGCGACGCGCCCGGCCACGGCCAGCACCTCGGCCTCGAGCCGGTCGGCGGGATGGGCGCGGTTGGCCCAGCCGCGCTGCGCGGCCTCGCTGCCGCTGATGGAGTCGCCGGTTAGCATCGACTCCATCGCCTGGCGCATGCCCATCAGCCAGGGGTGGAACTGCATGTCCGGCGGGCTCATCAGCCGCACCGGCGGATAGCCGATCTGCGCGTCCTCGGCCACGTAGACCAGGTCGCAGGCGGTGGCCAGCTCGGTGCCGCCGGCCAGGCAGTAGCCATGCACCTGCGCGATCACCGGCTTGGCCAGGTCCCAGACGCGGAACCAGCCGTCGACCACGTGCCGCGACCACTGGCCCAGGCCGCCGGCGGTGTGGTACGGCTGGCCCTCGCGATTGTTGGCCGACAGGTCGTAGCCGGAGCAGAAGGCCGGGCCTGCGCCGCGGATGATGGTGACCCTGACCTCGGGATCGCGGTCATGCGCCTCCAGCGCCGAAAAGACCTCGGTGCGCAGCGCGTTGTTCATCGCGTTGCGCTTCTCGGGGCGGTTGAGCGTGATGCGGCGAACGCCGGGCGCCGGGGCGTCGACGAGGATGTGGACAGGGTCGGTCATGCGCTGCTCCATGTGTGTCGGGTTCAGCCGCGGCGCGTGCCCTTGGCGCGGCCCAGGTATTCGACTGCGCCGGGCGTCTCGTGCAGCCAGCCGGCCCAGCGCTTCGCGACCTTGGCGATCTTCTCGGGGGCGACGCCGAGCTGGATCATCGCCACGCAGCCGTTGACCGACTCCCAGTATTCGGCGATCAGCCCGTCGCGCAGCCGGAAGCGGCTCATGCCGTCGATCAGCACCTTGCGGCCGGCGTAGTCGGGGATGGTCGAGGTGAAGCTCGACAGCGACCAGGCGTAGGCCATGTCGCCGTTGCACACCGGATCGAACATCTCCCAGCGGTAGTCGGGACCGGCGTCGCGGTGGAACACGTCCTGCATCATGTGCGCGATCGCCGGGCGGCCGGTGTGCGGGCCGTAGATGTAGTCGTGGTAGGTGGCATCTTCGGTGAAGCAGGCGGCGAAGGCCTCGCCATTGCCGGCCTCGGCGGCGCGGGTGAATCGTTCGAGAAGTGCGGCAAACTCGGCCTGGTTCATGGCGTCTCCTGTGCGAGCCAGTGGTCGGCGAATTCGGCGAGGTCCAGGTGGACCGAGCGCGCAAGCGTCCCCACCTCCTCGCCGGTGTTCGGGCTGCCGTTGGGCGCGCGCAGCACCAGGGCGGTGTGCACCTGAGCGGGAACGCCCCGCAGGTAGGGCAGGTAGTCATCGACGAAGGCCACGGGGCGCAGCGCCTCGATCGCGTCGGCCTTCGGACTGCGGATCTCGCTCGCGTTGCCGGTGGCGATGACGCGTTCGATCGGGAAGCCGCGGTCGCGCAGGTTGCGCAGCCGGGCGGCTTCGTACTCCGACTCGAGAGCAGACACGCAGACGAGCTCGAAGCCCGCGTCGTGCAGGCGGTGGCAGGCGTCGACGGCGCCGGGCAGCGGCGGCATCGTCGACCAGAAGTGCTCGTCCAGGACGGCGCGCATCCGGGCCCGCCCCGCCTCGTCCAGGCGATCGACCTCCCAGCGGTCCATCGGCCAGTAGGCGAGGGGGTCGCGCTCGCGCGGCCGCTCGCCGAACGCGCGCTCCCACGCGCCGGCATAGCCGAGGTGGAAGTCGAGGAGCACGCCGTCGGCGTCGAGGGCGATCAGGGGCTTGGGCATCGGAAAAGTGTAGCCGCCGTCTGGCGCAGGCGCCGTGCAGGCTGCCGGATTCCGGACGCTGGCTGCCGGAGCGGCGCATCCGCCGTGCCGTTCGCCGGCCGTCGCGGACCGGGAGGGCAGGGGTCAGCCGCGCTGCGCAGCCAGCACTGCGAAGGCCTTGTCGGTGGCCTCCAGTGCGCGGTCGATGTCCTCGGGCCGGTGCGCCACGCTGAGGAACATGTTGTGCTTGTGGTGCAGGTAGACGCCGTGCCGCAGGGCCTCGGCGCAGAAGGCCGCGCCGAGCTCGGCCTGCGGGTCGTCGTCGAACAGCAGCATCGGCATCTGCGCCGGCCCGGTCTGGCGGATGCCGATTCCGTGCGTCCGCGCCTGGCCGGCCAGCCCCTCGCGCAGGCGCTCGCCCATCGCGCGCATCCGGGCGACCCCGTCGACTTCCTCCAGCTTGCGCAGCGTGGCCACGGCAGCGGCCATCGAGGCCGCGCCGCACCAGAAGGAGCCGGTCACGTAGATCGACGCCGCAGCCTCCCGCAGGCGCTCGGTGCCGGTCACTGCCGCAAGCGCGTGGCCGTTGGCGATGGCCTTGCTCCAGGCGGCAAGGTCGGGGCGCACGCCCAGCGGCTCCCAGCTGCCGGCAAGATGCAGGCGCATCCCGG
>JBKHVS010000106.1:0-11447 GCA_046569945.1 Gammaproteobacteria bacterium
CCCTGGCGCGCTCCTCGGTCCTCGGGTATCTGGACAGCGCGTCTTCGGCCTCCTTCAGCGCGTCGGCGTCGTTCGCCGCCCTCGCCTCGGCCACCGCCAGCGAGAGCGCCGCCTTGCCGGCCGCATAGGCGCCGGGGTCGGCGAGCTTCGCGTCCGCGTCCGCCGCGCGCTGCCGGAACATCTCCCTGACCTCCTTCTCGCGGGGGTCGTGGATGAGCTTCTCCTCGAGCTGGGTGACCTTCTCGAGCTGCTGCCCGTAGACCAGCTGCGGGATCGGAACGCCGGTCTGCTTCACCGCCAGCCAGACCACCGGGATCATGTAGGCGACGATCAGGATGATGTACTGCGCCACTTGCGTCCAGGTGACCGCCTTCATCCCGCCCAGGAAAGAGCACACCAGGATGCCCGCCAGGCCGAGGAAGACGCCCACGGTGAAGTCGACGCCGGTCAGCCGCGTGGTGATGATGCCCACGCCGTAGATCTGCGCGACCACGTAGGTGAACGAGCAGAGGATGGCGATCATGATGCCGACGAAGCGCGGCAGGTGCCCGCCGTATCTCGCGCCGAGGAAGTCCGGAATGGTGAACTGGCCGAACTTGCGCATGTAGGGCGCGAGGAAGAGCGCCACCAGCACATAGCCGCCGGTCCAGCCCATCACGAAGGCCAGCCCGTTGTAGCCGGTGAGGTAGAGCGTGCCTGCCAGGCCGATGAAGGACGCAGCCGACATCCAGTCGGCGCCGGTGGCCATGCCGTTGAACACCGCCGGAACCCGGCGCCCCGCGACGTAGTACTCGGCGGGGTCGCTGGTGCGGCTCATGATGCCGATGCCGGCGTACAGCAGGATGGTGGCCAGCAGGAAGATGTAGCCCATCGTTCGCCGGGGAAGGCCCATCTGCTCGAGCACTGCGAGCGCCACGACGAAGACGACGAAGCCGCCGGTGTAGAAGGTGTAGACGCGCCGCAGCTGCGAGAAGAAGGCCTTCTGTGCTTGCGAGGCGCCGCTCATTCCCCGTCTCCCTCATGCACGCCGTACTCGCGATCGAGCCGGTTCATGTGGCGCGCGTAGAACCAGATGATCAGCACGTAGACCACCAGCGAGCCCTGCGCCGCCATGTAGAACGAGAAGGGCCAGCCGAGGAACCGGAAGCTCAGGTCGCGCGCGAAGTAGGCCAGCACGAAGGTGACGACGAACCAGATCAGCATCAGGACCCCGGTCACCCTGAGGTTCCTGCGCCAGTACTCCTCGTGCCGCTCGGACAGTTTCATGCTCTCCTCCCGTTTCAGAACGGAACCCGGACGCCGATCTCGATGCCCGTCTCGCGCTCGAGCTGCCGGGCGACCCGCGGTTCGAACGAGGCCAGCCTGCGGATCGCGTCGCCGGCCTGCGCGCTGCGCCCGAGACGGTGCAGGGCGTGGGCGAGCTGATACCAGCCATAGGGGCTCATCGGCTGCAGCTGCGCGTTGCGCTCGAAGGCGGGAACCGCCTCCTCGATGCGCCCGAGCCTGACCAGAGAGAGGCCCAGGCCGTACCAGGCGCGGTCATGCCGTTCGTCGAGGGCCAGCGCCTTCTGGAAGGCCTGCACCGCGCGCTCGTTCTCGCCGGCCTCCTGGCGCAGGTAGCCGAGGTTGAACCAGGTGTCGCGGCGCGAAGGATCGATGGCGAGCGCCTGCTCGAAGCGTTCGATGGCCTCCTCGCGCGCGCCGTCGGCGGCGCGCAGGTGCCCGATGGCCTCGATCACCCCGGGATCCGCCGGGCGCAGTGCGGCAAGCCGCTCCCAGCACTCCCGCGCCCGGCCGCGGCGCCCCAGCAGCGCCGACCAGGCGGCCATCTGCCGCCAGTACCACCCGCTCAGCGCATGCGCGGTGCCCATCCTCAGCCCCCCGCCCCGAGCATCAGCGAACGGCGCACGAAGATCAGCCCCAGCCAGAGCCAGAACAGCAGAAGGAAGGCGACGACCGGCAGGTGCCGGTCCGCCACCTTGTCCGGAGTGATCGGGCGCACCAGCCGCGTCAGCGGCGAGGAAAGGAAGCGGAAGAAGCGGTAGACCGGATTGGCCTCGTGCCGGCCGAAGCTGAGCAGGTACACCAGCCCCTGCCCGATCAGCACCAGGCCGGCGAACTTGACGAGTTCGTGCACGTAGGCAAGCAGCAGCTGCATCCCTTCCCTTCCTGCTCCGCCCCCGCCCGCGCCGCAGCCGCGGGCGGGGATGCGGCGTCAGTTGGTCTGCTTCAGCTGGTCGAGGATCGCCGGATTCTCCAGCGTGGAGACGTCCTGCGTGATCTCCTCGTTCTTTGCCACCGAGCGCAGCAGCCGGCGCATGATCTTGCCGGAACGGGTCTTGGGCAGGTTGTCCCCGAAGCGGATGTCGCGCGGCTTGGCGATCGGGCCGATCTCCTTGGCCACCCAGGCGCGCAGGTCGTCGGCGATCTTCGCGCCGTCCGCGCCGGTGGGGCGCGCCTGCTTCAGGACGACGAAGGCGACCACCGCCTCGCCGGTGAGGTCGTCGGGCCTGCCCACCACCGCGGCCTCCGCCACCAGCGGATTCGAGACCAGCGCCGACTCGATCTCCATCGTGCCCAGCCGATGGCCCGACACGTTGAGCACGTCGTCGATGCGGCCCATGATCCAGAAGTAGCCGTCCAGGTCGCGCGAGGCGCCGTCGCCGGCCAGGTAGTAGCGGCCCTGGAAGTCTTCCGGGAAATAGGACTTGCGGAAGCGGTCGGGATCGCCCCAGATGGTCCGGATCATCGACGGCCAGGGCTTCTTGATGACCAGGAAACCGCCCTTGCCCTTCTCGACGTCATGGCCGGCCTCGTCGACGATCGCCGCCGCGATGCCGGGCAGCGGCATCGTGCACGAGCCCGGCTTGAGCGCATGCACGCCCGGCAGCGGAGTGATCATGTGTCCGCCGGTCTCGGTCTGCCACCAGGTGTCGACCACAGGACAGCGCCCGCCGCCCACGTTGGTGTGGTACCAGACCCAGGCCTCCGGGTTGATCGGCTCGCCCACCGAACCGATGATGCGCAGCGAGGAGAGGTCGTACTTCCCCGGGTGGTGATCCGGCGAGACGTCAGCCGCCTTGATCAGCGAACGGATCGCGGTCGGCGCGGTGTAGAAGACGGTGGCGCGATGGCGCTGGATCATCTCCCAGAAGCGGCCCGCGTTCGGGTAGGTGGGCACGCCCTCGAACACCACCTCGGTGGCGCCGCAGGCCAGCGGCCCGTAGGTGATGTAGGTGTGGCCGGTCACCCAGCCGATGTCGGCGGTGCACCAGAACACGTCGTCGGGCTTGAGGTCGAAGGTCCACTTCATCGAGACCACCGCCTGCAGCAGGTAGCCGCCGCTCGCGTGCTGCACGCCCTTGGGCTTGCCGGTGGAGCCCGAGGTGTAGAGGATGAACAGCGGATGCTCCGCCCCCACCCACTCCGGCTCGCAGGTGTCGGCCTGGCCCCGGATCACGTCGTCCCAGGCGACGTCGCGCTCCGCATGCATCGCCACCTTGCCGCCGGTGCGCCGGTAGACCACCACCTTGCGCACGCACTCGCAGCCGCCGAGGTCGAAGGCATCGTCGACCGCGGGCTTGAGCGGAATGTTCTTTCCGCCGCGGACCTGCTCGTCCGCGGTGATCACAAGCGTGGCGCCGGCGTCCTGGATGCGCTCCTGCAGGCTCTTGGCCGAGAAGCCGCCGAAGACGACGGAGTGGATGATCCCCAGCCGCGCGCAGGCCTGCATCGCGACGATGCCCTCGATCGACATCGGCATGTAGATGATCGCGCGCTCGCCCTTGCCGAAGCCCATCGACCTGAGGCCATTGGCGAAGGTGCAGACCCGGTGGTATAGCTCGCGGTAGGTGACTCGCGTGACCGCGCCGTCGTCCGCCTCGAAGATGATCGCGGTCTTGTTCTCGACCGGCGTGCCGAGGTGGCGGTCCAGGCAGTTGTAGGAGACGTTGAGCTCGCCGTCCTCGAACCACTTGAAGAACGGCGCGTTCGACTCGTCCAGGTCGCGGGTGAAGGGCTTGTGCCAGAGCAGGTGCTCGCGGGCAAGGCGGGACCAGAAGCCGGTGTAGTCGCGCTCGGCCTCCGCGCACAGCGCTTCGTACTGGGCCAGCCCCGAGATGGTCGCCTGCCTGACCAGTTCTTCCGGCGGCGGGAAGGACCGGTTCTCCTGGAGTACCGAGGTGATCTGCGAAGCCATTCGATCGTCTCCTTATGCTTGCCTGGGATGTGGGCCCCGGACGGCGCCCGCGCATGGCCGGCACGCTAGGCGGCGCGCCTTACAGCGCCCTTACTTCCGATAAAATCCGCCCCAATCTTACGGCCAAGCCCCCATGATCGACGAGAACAAGCCCCTGAGCTTCATCCCGAAGCTGATCTTCGCCACCCGCTGGCTGCAGTTGCCGCTGTACCTGGGCCTGATCGTCGCGCAGGTCGTCTACGTCTTCCTCTTCGCCGAGGAACTGCTCCACCTGGTGGAACTGCTCTGGAACCCCGGCGCGCTGGACGCCACCGTCGACCGGCTGGGCATCGCCGAGCGCAGCAAGGAGACGGTGATCATGATCATCGTGCTCTCGCTGATCGACGTGGTGATGATCTCCAACCTGCTGATCATGGTGATCGTGGGCGGCTACGAGACCTTCGTGTCCCGGCTGCGGCTGGAAAATCACCCGGACCAGCCGGAGTGGCTGTCGCACGTCAACGCCAACGTGCTGAAGGTGAAGCTGGCCACCGCGATCATCGGGATCTCGTCGATCCACCTTCTCAAGAGCTTCATCTCCGCCGGCACGCTGCCGGCGCAGATGCTGATGTGGCAGACGATCATCCACAGCGTCTTCCTGCTGTCGGCGATCGCGATCGCGCTGATCGACCGCATCATGGTGGCAGCACCGCACAAGCCCGCGGCCCCGCGGCGCGTCCCGCAAGGCCGTTCGTCGACGCAGCCCGACGACGACGGCCGCGGCCACTGAACCCGGCGCCCCGCCCGCCGCCCGCCCACTCCCAACCGGACCCCAGCCATGACCGTGATCAAGCAGGACGACCTCGTCGAGTCGGTCGCCGCAGCGCTGCAGTTCATCAGCTACTACCACCCGGCCGACTACATCCGGCACCTGGCCCGAGCCTACGAGACCGAGCAGAGCCCGGCGGCGAAGGACGCGATCGCGCAGATCCTCACCAACTCGAGGATGTGCGCCGAAGGCCACCGCCCGATCTGCCAGGACACCGGCATCGTCAACGTGTTCCTGAAGATCGGCATGGGCGTGCGCTTCGAGGGCTTCGGCGAGCGCTCCATCGCGGATGCGGTCAACGAGGGCGTGCGCCGCGGCTACCTGGCCCCGGAAAACGTGCTGCGCGCCTCCGTGGTGGCCGACCCGCTCTTCGAGCGCAAGAACACCAAGGACAACACGCCGGCCGTGATCCACATGGAGCTGGTGCCGGGCGACACGGTCGACGTCACCGTGGCTGCAAAGGGCGGCGGCTCGGAGAACAAGTCCAAGTTCGTGATGCTCAACCCGTCGGACTCGCTGGTCGACTGGGTGATGAAGACCGTGCCGACGATGGGCGCGGGCTGGTGCCCGCCCGGCATGCTGGGAATCGGCATCGGCGGCACCGCCGAGAAGGCGATGCTGATGGCCAAGGAATCGCTGATGGAGCCGCTCGACATGCACGAGCTGCTGGCCCGCGGCCCGAAGGACAAGGTCGAGGAGCTGCGCATCGAGCTCTACGAGAAGGTCAATGCGCTGGGCATCGGCGCGCAGGGCCTGGGCGGCCTGACCACCGTGCTCGACGTGAAGATCGAGATGTACCCCACGCACGCGGCCTCCAAGCCGGTGGCGATGATCCCCAACTGCGCGGCCACCCGGCATGCGCACTTCACCCTGGACGGTTCGGGCCCGGCTTTCTGCGAGCCGCCGAGCCTGGACGAGTGGCCAAAGGTGAACTGGACGCCGGACACCAAGACCTCCACCCGCGTGAACCTGGACACGCTGACGCCCGAGGAGGTCGCCTCCTGGACGCCGGGGCAGACGCTGCTGCTCAACGGCAGGATGCTCACGGGCCGCGATGCGGCGCACAAGCGCATCCAGGACATGCTGGCGCGCGGCGAGAAGCTGCCGGTGGACTTCACCAACCGCGTCATCTACTACGTGGGCCCGGTGGACCCGGTGCGCGACGAAGTGGTCGGTCCGGCCGGCCCCACCACGGCCACCCGGATGGACAAGTTCACCGAGATGATGCTCGCGCAGACCGGTCTGATCGCGATGGTAGGCAAGGCGGAGCGCGGCCCGGCCGGCATCGAGGCGATCCGCAAACACAAGGCGGCCTACCTGATGGCGGTGGGCGGCGCCGCCTACCTGGTGTCCAAGGCGATCAAGGGCGCGAAGGTGCTCGGTTTCGAGGACCTCGGCATGGAGGCGATCTACGAGTTCGAGGTCCAGGACATGCCGGTGACCGTGGCGGTGGACGCCAACGGCACCTCGGTGCACCAGACCGGCCCGCAGGAGTGGCAGGCGCGGATCGGCAAGATCCCGGTCACCACCGCGTGATGCTCGCCGCCCCCGGCGCCCTCCCCGGTGGCGGCGTCGGCCTCGGCGGTCGCGGCCTCGGCGGTGGCGGACACGACGGCGGCACCCTCTCCGGCAGCGGCTGCGCATGAACCGGGTGGACTGGCTGATCGTGGGCGGCGGGATTGCCGGCGCCTCGGTCGGCCATTTCCTGTCACCACACGGCCGAGTCGCGCTGCTCGAGCGCGAGGCGCACCCCGGGTACCACTCCACCGGCCGCTCGGCGGCGCTCTGGTGGGCAGGCTACGGCACGCCGCAGGTGCGCGCGCTGACCGCGGCCACCCGTCCCTTCCTGGAGCATCCGCCGGCGGGCTTCGCCGACACGCCCCTGGTCGCGCCGCGGGAGGTGATGATCGTCGCCTCAGCGCAGCGGCTCGACGCGCTGCAGGCGCTGCACGACGAGATCCGCGGCACAGCGCCGGCGCTGCGCCGGATCGACGGCGCCGCGGCAAGGCAGCGGGTGCCGGTGCTGCGGCCCGAGGCCGCCGCAGCAGCGCTGCTGGAGCCCGAGGCCTTCGACATCGACGTCCACGCGCTGCACCAGGGCTTCCTGCGCTCGATGCGGCGCGCGGGCGCCCACGTGATCGCCGGCGCCGAGGCGCTGTCGCTCACGCGCGATGCCGGCGGCTGGCGGGTACGGACGCCGCAAGGCAGCTGGCAGGCCTCCGTGCTGGTGAACGCCGCGGGCGCCTGGTGCGACGAGCTCGCGCTGCGCGCCGGGGTGTCGCCGATCGGCCTGGTGCCGAAGCGCCGCTCCGCATTCACCTTCGCCGCGCCCGAAGGACTTGCCACCGCCGGCTGGCCGATGTTCCTCGACGTCGACGAGACCTTCTACGTCAGGCCCGACGCCGGCGTGCTGCTGGGCTCGCCCGCGAACGCCGACCCGACCTTCCCGCAGGACGTGCAGCCCGAGGAGATCGACATCGCGCTGGCGATCGACCGGATCCAGTCGGCCTGCACGCTGTCGATCCGGCGGCCGATCCGCACCTGGGCCGGCCTGCGCTCCTTCGTCGACGACGGCGACCTGGTCGGCGGCTGGGATCCGATGGTCCCGGACTTCTTCTGGGTGGCGGCCCAGGGCGGCTACGGCATCCAGACCAGCGCTGCGATGGGCGAGGCCTGCGCGGCGCTGCTGCGGCGTCGGGCGCTGCCGGCACACATCGCCGATGCCGGGATCGACGAAGAGATGCTGTCGCCGGCGCGGCTGCGCCGGGCTTGAGCCAAGCCGCCCGGCCGGGCGGGAACAGAGCACGCGGGACTCGAGTGCGCCGCGCTCCGCGCACAGCCCCGTTCAGCGCGCCGCCGCGATCCCCCGCTCGACGTCGATGCCGCGCAGCACCGCAAGCGCGGCGAGGAAGAAGATCCCGGTGACGCCGATCGCCAGCCGGTGGTTGCCCACGGTGATCCAGGTGACGAGCCCGTAGGTGACCGGCCCGACGATGGCGGCCAGCCGCACCGCGAAGGTCCACAGGCCGTAGAACTCCCCCAGCCGTTCCGGCGGCGACATCGCCCCCACCATCGCCCGCCCGCAGGACTGGCTCGATCCCATGCACAGCCCGGCAAGCGTCGCCGCCAGCCAGAACAGCTCGACCGAGCGGCCCAGCGAGGCCACGGCCACCATCGCCACCCAGCCCCACAGCGTCCAGGCCAGCGCCCGCTTGTGCCCGATCCGGTCCTGCGCGTAGCCGAACAGGAAGGCGCCGGCGGCCGACGCGATGTTGACCAGGAAGACCAGCGACATCGTCTGGGCCTGGGTGAAGCCCATCGCCTGCTCCGCGTAGACCGCGGCCAGCGCGATCACGACCGAGATTCCTGCCTGGTAGCTGCAGCCGCACACGAGCAGCCTGCGGAAATCCCGGAAGCGCGCCGATTCGCGCCAGGTGTGGGCCAGCCGCTGCAGGGCGGTACGCCCGTGCGCCACGGCGGCCGGTCCGGTGCGGGGGCGCTCCTCGAGCAGCAGGAAGACCGGCGCGGCAGCCACCGCGAACACTGCGGCGGTGATCCACATCGTCTTGGGCACGAACTCGGTGGCCGGGCTGCCGGCAGCCTGGGCGGAAAGCACCACCGCCAGGCACAGCCCCAGCGTGAGCATCCCGCCGAAGTAGCCGAAGCTCCATCCCCAGCCCGAGACCCGGCCGAGCGCCTCGTGGCGCGACAGCTCGGGCAGGAAGGCCGCGGCCAGCCCCTCGCCCAGGCTGAAGAAATAGTTGGACACGATGACCGCGAACACCGCGATCGCGATGGTGCCCGGCTGCGCGAAGGCGAGCGCGCCGGTGCCTGCGACGCAGCCGACGGTGGCCAGCAGCAGCAGGCGCTTCTTCGCCCCGTGCGCGTCGGCCCAGGCGCCGATCGCCGGGGCGGTGAGCATCACCAGCAGGCTCGAGACCGCCAGCGCCAGCGTCCAGGCCAGCGTCGCCCAGCTGGCGTTGCCCGCCACCGCGCCCACGAAGTAGGCGTTGAAGACCGCGGTGAGCACCACCGTTGTGTAACCGGAGTTCGCGAAGTCGTACATCGCCCAGGCGAACACCTCGCGGGGCGCGACTCCCGGGTTCAGCGCGGAGCGGTCGAAGACGGGCATCGGGCGATTCTATCGGGCGCGCCGGCTGCCGGTGCCGGGCATGACCGAGAACGCCTACACATGGCCGCGCAGCCGGTACCAGACCAGCCCCAGCGCCTCGTGCAGCGCCAGCCAGCTGATGCGCACCGCGCCGGCGCTCGGCAGGAAGCTGGCGAGGCCGTCTACCTTCACTCCGCCCATGAATCCGTGAGGGGCCGCCAGCACCTCGAGCCCGGCCGCCTCGAACGCGGCCTGCGAGCGCCGCATGTGGTAGGCCTGCGTGACCAGCACGATCCGGCTCACGCCGGCCTCGCGCAGCCGCTCCGCCGTGAGCCGGGCGTTGCCGGCTGTGTCCCGGGAGGCGTCCTCGATCCAGCGCGCCGAAATCCCCATGCTCGCCTCGAGCACCCGCGCCATCAGTGCCGCCTCGGAGAACTCGCGGTCCGGAGCGCGCCCGCCGCTCAGCAGCACCGGCAGCCCGGTGAGCCTGGCGAGCCGCGCGCCCTGCGCCACGCGCTGCAGCGTCATCGCGTTCACCGAATCCCGGTGCGGGCGCTCGCGCTCGTCATGGGTGACGCCGCCGGCGAGGATCACGATCGCGCCGGGCGGCCTCGGGCCCGCCAGCTCCTCGCGCAGCCGCGCGTCGGCGAGCGCCGTCAGGTCTCCCTCGACCCAGCGGGCGATCAGCTGCGCGCCCAGCGGCATCGATGTCAGCCAGGCGGACGCCAGCCCGAGGACCAGCAGCACGCGGCCTGCCCTCGCACGCGCCGCGCCGCGCCCGCCGGCGGCGAGCAGAAGGGCCAGCCCCAGCGCCGCGAGAAGCAGCGGTGCCGCCGGCGGCAGCAGCATGTTCGAGAAGAGCCACCGGAGGCTGACCAGGTCCATCGCCGGAATTCTAGTCGAGCGCGTCGAATAGAATCCGCCGATGGACGAACCCTATGCCGGGCTGACCCCGGATCGCACGCTCGACGCCATCGACGGGGTCGGGCTGCGCACCGACGGCCGGCTGCTGGCCCTCAACAGCTTCGAGAACCGCGTCTACCAGGCCTGGCTCGAGGACGGCGGCACGGTGATCGCGAAGTTCTACCGGCCCGGCCGCTGGAGCGACGCGCAGATCCTCGAGGAGCACGCCTACACCGCGGAACTGGCCGCGCGGGAGATCCCCGTCGTGGCGCCGATCGCGGTCGGCGGCGCCACGCTTCACGAGCACGCCGGCTACCGCTTCGCGCTCTACCCGCGCCGGGGCGGGCGCGCGCCCGAGCTCGAGGACCCCTCCGTGCTCGAGTGGCTGGGCCGCTTCATCGGCCGCATCCACGCGGTCGGCGCCACCCGGCCCTTCGTCGAGCGCCCGGCCCTGGACCTGGCCAGCTTCGGCGAGGAGCCGCGCGACTGGCTGCTTGCGCACGCAGCCATCCCCGAAGACCTCCTGCCCGCCTGGTCGGGCATCGTCGACCAGGCGCTCGCCGCGGTCCGCGCCGCGTTCGCGCAGCGCCCGGCCCTGCGCGGGCTGCGGCTGCACGGCGACTGCCACCCCGGCAACATCCTGTGGACCGACGACGGACCGCACTTCGTCGACTTCGACGATGCGCGCAGCGGCCCCGCGATCCAGGATCTCTGGATGCTGCTGTCCGGCGACGCCGAGTCGATGTCCCGCCAGCTTCGCGACGTGCTGGCGGGATACGAGCGCTTCGCCGATTTCGACCGCAGCGAGCTGGGTCTGATCGAGCCGCTGCGCACGCTGCGGCTGATCCACTACTCGGCGTGGATCGCGCGGCGCTGGCACGACCCCGCCTTTCCCGCGGCCTTCCCGTGGTTCGGCACCGCCCGCTACTGGCAGGACCGCATCCTGGAACTGCGCGAGCAGGTGGCGGCGATGTCGGAACCGCCGCTCACGCCCTGAACGGCCCCGGCCCCGGCCCCGCGCAACCCGCCGAGCGCCGGGGCGTGCCCGGACCCGGGCCCTACGCCGACAGCGCTTCGCGCACCTGCTCGAGCGCCGAAGCGTCCTCGATCGTGGTCAGGTCGCCGGGGTCGCGGCGCTCGCAGATCGCCTGGATCGAACGCCGCAGCACCTTGCCCGAGCGCGTCTTCGGCAGCATGCCGACGAAGTGCACCCGAGCCGGCCGCGCCACCGCGCCGAGCTGCCGGTCGACGATGGCCATCAGCTCGCCTTCGAGCCCCTGGCGCGCCTCGGGCGTGCCGGCCCGCGCCGGATCCTTCAGCACTGCGAAGGCCACCGCCACCTGGCCCTTGAGCTGGTCGGCGACGCCCACCACGGCGCACTCCGCGATCGACTCGTGGCTGGAGATCGACTCCTCGATCTCGCGGGT
>JBKHVS010000107.1:0-11441 GCA_046569945.1 Gammaproteobacteria bacterium
CCGCCCGCGCCACGAACCGACCAAGGACGACGAGAAAGATGGGTGCAATGAAGGAAACGCTGGGATTCCAGACTGAAGTCAGCCAGCTGCTGCAGCTGATGATCCATTCGCTCTACAGCAACCGCGAGATCTTCCTGCGCGAGCTGGTCTCCAACGCCTCGGACGCCTGCGACAAGCTGCGCTTCGAGGCCATCGACCAGCCCGGGCTCTTCGAGGGCGATGCCGAGCTCGGCATCCGCATCGAGGCGGACAAGGCCGCGCGCACGATCACGATCTCCGACAACGGCATCGGCATGTCGCGCGACGAGGTGATCGCCAACCTGGGCACCATCGCCCGTTCCGGCACCCGCGAGTTCTTCGGCAGGCTCTCCGGCGACCAGGCCAAGGACGCGCAGCTGATCGGCCAGTTCGGCGTGGGCTTCTACTCGTCCTTCATCGTGGCCGACCGGGTCACCGTGCTCACCCGCCGCGCGGGCGCGCCGTCCTCCGAAGGGGTGCGCTGGGAGTCCGAGGGCACGGGCGAGTTCACCGTGGAGCAGGTCGAGCGTGCGGCCCGCGGCACCGAGGTCATCCTGCACCTGCGTCCGGCGGCCGAGGGCGAGGACGCAGCGTCGGCCGACGACCTGCTGTCGTCCTGGCGGCTGCAATCCATCGTCCGCCGCTACTCCGACCACATCTCGCTGCCGATCCGGATGCGCAAGGAGCAGTGGAACCAGGAGAAGGGCGAGCAGGAGACGCTCGACGAGTGGGAGACGGTGAACCAGGCGAGCGCGCTGTGGGCGCGGCCGAAGGCCGAGATCGCCGAGGAGCAGTACGCGGCCTTCTACCAGCACATCGCCCACGACGGCGGCAAGCCGCTCGCCTGGACGCACAACCGCGTCGAGGGCCGCAGCGAGTACACGCAGCTGCTGTTCGTCCCCTCGAAGGCGCCCTTCGACATCCACGACCGCCAGCATCGCCACGGCATCAAGCTGTACGTGCGCCGCGTGTTCATCATGGACGACGCCGAGCAGCTGCTGCCGTCCTACCTGCGCTTCGTGCGCGGCGTGGTCGACTCCGCCGACCTGCCGCTGAACGTGTCGCGCGAGATCCTCCAGGAGAGCCGCGACGTCAGGGCGATCCGCGAAGGCTGCACCCGCCGCGTGCTGGGCATGCTCGAGGACCTCGCCGAGAACCAGGCCGACAAGTACGAGACCTTCTGGAAGGAGTTCGGCCAGGTGCTCAAGGAGGGCCTCGGCGAGGACATGGGCAACGCCGAGCGCATCTCGAAGCTGCTGCGGTTCGCCTCCAGGGCCTCCGACGACGATGCGCAGTCGGTGTCGCTGGCCGGTTACGCGGCGCGGATGAAGGAAGGCCAGTCCGCGATCTACTATGTGACCGCCGACAGCCCGGCCGCGGCGCGCAACAGCCCGCACCTGGAGATCTTCCGCAAGAAGGGCGTCGAGGTGCTGCTTCTGACCGACCGCGTCGACGAGTGGATGCTGTCCTTCCTGCACGAGTTCGACGGCAAGCCGCTGGTCTCGGTGGCCCGCGGCGGGCTGGACCTCGGTGCGCTCGAGGACGAGGCCGAGAAGGAGGAGGCCGCCCGGGTGGCCGACGAGTTCAAGGACCTGGTGGAGCGGGTCAAGGGCGCCCTCGGCGACCGGGTGAAGGAGGTGCGGATCACGAGCCGCCTCACCGATTCGCCGGCCTGCCTCGTCTCCGACGAGGGCGACATCAGCGGCCACCTCGAGCGGCTGCTGCGCCAGGCCGGCCAGAAGGGGCCGGACCGCCGCCCCATCCTGGAGGTGAACCCGAAGCATCCGCTGGTGGCCCGGCTGCAGACCGAGGAAGAGCGTTTCGACGACTGGTCGCAGCTGCTGTTCGACCAGGCCCTGCTGGCCGAAGGCGGGCAGCTGCAGGACGCGCCGGGCTTCGTGCGCCGGCTCAACGCGATGCTGCTCGCGATGTCCTCCGGGAGCTGAGGGCCTGCCGCGGGTGCGACCGGCTGCTTCGCGGGTGCGGGGCCAGGAGGCGGTCGGCGCTGCGCTGCGCGGCTTCGGGCCCGTGCTCGACGCGGGCTGCGAGCTGCTGGTGCTGGGCAGCTTTCCGAGCGAGGCCTCGCTGGCGGCCGGCCACTACTACGCGCATCCGCGCAACCAGTTCTGGCCGATCCTCGGCGAGGTGCTCGGCGAGCCCCTCGCCACGCTGCCCTTCGAGGAGCGCTATCGGAGGGTGCTCGTGCACCGGATCGGCATCTGGGACGTGCTGGGCGCCTGCCGGCGGCAGGGCAGCCTGGATGCCGACATCCGCGATGCGGCCGCCAACGACTTCGAGCTGCTCGCGCGTCTTGCGCCCGGGCTCGTGCGGGTGCTGTTCAATGGCCGCACCGCGGGCCGCTTCGAGCCGGCGTTCCGGCGCCAGGGCTACGAGACCGCCGTGCTCCCGTCCACCAGCCCGGCCTTCGCCGGGATGCGCTTCGAGGACAAGCTGCGCGCCTGGCGCGCGGCGCTCGGGGGCCGCGCGCAGCATCCGTGCGAGGATGCGCGCTGTTCCACATTCCCGGAGTCCTGAATGAGTGCCCGTCGCCGCGCGATTGCCGAGGCCGTTCCCATCACGCTGTCCGAGGCCGACGGCGCGCGCTACCTGCATTTCGGCACCGAGTGGATCCAGGGTGCAATGGACCTGCGCCGGCCGGACCGGCTGCTGCTCGCCTATGTCGAACAGATGATGGCCTGGCTGGTGTTCCTGGAGCCGCCCGCGCGCATCCTGCAGCTTGGCCTCGGCGCAGGGTCGCTCACGCGCTTCTGCCTGCGGCACTGTCCGGAGTCTGAGATCACCGTGGTCGACAACAGCGCCGAGGTGATCGAGACCGCGCACCAGTGGTTCGCGCTGCCGCGCGAGCATCCGCGGCTGAAGGTGGTGCGCCGCGACGCGCAGGACTTCCTCGAGCCTGCGGCCCGGCGGGGCCGCTACGGAGTCGTCCAGGTCGACGTCTACGACATGCATGCGCGCGCCCCGGCGATCGAGGCGGCGGCGTTCTACCGGCTGTGCGCCGAAGCCTTGTCGGAGCCGGGGATCGCGGTATTCAACCTTTTCGGCGAGCATGCGTCGACCGAGCGCAACCTGCGCAGGATCCGCCGCGCCTTCGGGGACAGGGTGCTCTCGATGCCGGTCAGCGAAGCGGGCAACCTGGTGGTGCTCGGCTTCAAGGGGCCGCCGCTGGCGGTGGAATGGAAGACCGTGGAGCGGCGCGCGGCGCGGCTGCGCAGCCGCATGCGGCTGCCGGCGCCGCACTGGGTGGAGTCGCTGCGCCGTGACCGCGCCGGTCCGATGCTGCAGGTCTGACGTTGCAGGTCTGACGAGGGCAGGGCGCGCGGCCGGAACGGCGCGCCCGCCCCGGGGCGCTACTTCGCGAGCTCGCGCATCGCCCGCTCCAGCCCCTGCAGGGTGACCGGGTACATGCGGTTCTGCAGCACCTGCTTGATCACCGAGATCGACTGCCGGTACTCCCAGACGCCCTCGGGCTCCGGGTTCAGCCAGGCGAACTTGGGGAAGCGCTCGACCAGCCGGCGCAGCCAGATCGCGCCCGCCTCCTCGTTGTTGTACTCCACCGAGCCGCCGGGCTGCAGGATCTCGTAGGGACTCATGGTGGCGTCGCCGACGAAGATCAGCCGGTAGTCGGCGTTGTACTTGCGGATGATGTCCCAGGTGGCGAAGCGCTCGGCGTGGCGGCGGCGATTGTTCTTCCACAGGTGGTCGTAGACGCAGTTGTGGAAGTAGTAGAACTCCAGGTGCTTGAACTCGGTCTTGGCCGCCGAGAAGAACTCCTCGACCATCTTGATGTGGTCGTCCATCGTGCCGCCGACGTCGAGCAGCATCAGCACCTTGATGGTGTTGTGCCGCTCGGGGCGCATCTTGATGTCGAGGTAGCCCGCGTTGCGCGCGGTGTTCTCGATCGTGGTGTCGAGGTCCAGTTCGTCCTCCGCGCCTTCGCGCGCGAACTTGCGCAGCCGGCGCAGCGCCACCTTGATGTTGCGGGTGCCGAGCTCGACCTGGTCGTCGTAGTCGCGGTAGGCGCGCTGCTCCCAGACCTTGACCGCCGTGCGGTTGCCCGACGAAGGCCCGCCGATGCGCACCCCCTCCGGATTGAAGCCGCCATTGCCGAAGGGCGAGGTGCCGTTGGTGCCGATCCACTTGTTGCCGCCCTCGTGGCGCTTCTTCTGCTCCTCGAGCAGCTCCTTGAGGCGCTCCATCAGCTTCTCGAGCCCGCCCATGGCCTCGATGGCGGCCTTTTCCTCGGCCGTGAACTCGCGCTGCGTCAGCCGCTTGAGCCAGTCCAGCGGCAGGTCGAAGGCATCGGTGGGCAGCTCGATGACGCCCTTGAAGTACAGGCCGAAGGCCTTGTCGAACTTGTCGAAGTTGCGTTCGTCCTTGACCAGCGCCGAGCGCGACAGGAAATAGAACTCGTCGATGGACGGGCCGATCACGTGCTGCTTCATCGCCTCGAGCAGCATCAGGTATTCCTTGATGGACACCGGAAGCTTCGAGTTGCGCAGGTGGAGGAAGAAATCGATCAGCATGTTGGGTCTCCTCAGGCCGCGGCGCCCTGGGCGCTTCGCGGCCGGCGCAGTTGCCATTCGAGGTTGGTTCGCACCGCGGGCCACTCGGCCGCGATGACGCTGTAGACGGCGGTGTCGCGCAGCGAGCCGTCGGCCATGCGCGAGTGGCTGCGCAGGATGCCGTCGAGCTTGGCGCCGAGCCGCTCGATGGCCTGGCGGCTGCGCCGGTTCATGAAATGGGTCCGGAACTCCACCGCGATGCAGTCGAGCCGCTCGAACGCGTGCTGCAGCAGCATCAGCTTGCAGTCCGTGTTGAGCGGGGTGCGCTGCACGCTGGCGGCATACCAGGTGGAGCCGATCTCGACGCGGCGATGGGTCGAATCCACGTTCATGTAGGTGCTCATGCCGACGAGGCGGCCGCTGGCGTTGTCCCGCACCGAGAAGGGCAGCATGCTGCCCGCCTGCTGGAGTCCGAGGCGGCGCCGGATCTCTGCGCCCATCTGCTCGGGCGAGGGCACCGAGGTGAACCAGAGATTCCAGAGCTCGCCGTCGGCGACTGCCGCGGAGAGCTCCGCCTCGTGCGCAGGCGAGAGCGGCTCGAGCGTCGCATGCGCTCCGCGGAGCGTGACGGGCTCGAGCCAGTTCATGTCGCCACCGTGCCCGGGATCAGCGGTTGTGCCGCGCCATGAAGATGAGCCGCTCGAACAGGTGCACGTCCTGCTCGTTCTTGAGCAGCGCGCCGTGCAGCGGCGGGATGACCTGCTTGGCATCCTGGGAGCGCAGCGCCTCGGGCGGGATGTCCTCGGCCATCAGCAGCTTGAGCCAGTCGAGCAGCTCCGACGTGGAGGGCTTCTTCTTCAGGCCCGGCATCTCGCGGATCTGGTAGAAGGCGTCCATCGCTTCCTTGAGCAGCTGCTGCTTGAGCTTGGGGTAGTGGACGTCGACGATCTGCTGCATCGTGTCCCGGTCCGGGAACTTGATGTAGTGGAAGAAGCAGCGGCGCAGGAAGGCGTCGGGCAGCTCCTTCTCGTTGTTCGAGGTGATGATCACCACCGGACGGTGCCGGGCGCGGACCATCTGGTGCGTCTCGTAGACGTAGAACTCCATCCGGTCGAGCTCGCGAAGCAGGTCGTTCGGGAACTCGATGTCGGCCTTGTCGATCTCGTCGATCAGCAGCACGGTGGGCTGCTCGGCATCGAAGGCCTGCCAGAGCACGCCCTTGACGATGTAGTTGTGGATGTCCTTGACGCGCGCGTCGCCGAGCTGCGAGTCGCGCAGGCGCGACACCGCGTCGTATTCGTACAGGCCCTGCTGCGCCTTGGTGGTGGACTTGATGTGCCACTGCAGCAGCGGCATGCCCAGGCCCTTGGCGACCTCCTCGGCGAGCATGGTCTTGCCGGTGCCGGGTTCGCCCTTGATCAGCAGCGGGCGCTGCAGGGTCATGGCGGCATTGACCGCGAGCTTGAGATCGTCGGTGGCGACGTAATCGGAGGTGCCTTCGAAGCGCATGTCGGATGGACCAGGGTTGGATTGCCGGGGAGCGCGGGCCTGGGCGCCGCGTCTTGTGTCGGAGCAGTATAAGGGAACGGAACGCGGCCCGTGCGCGAGTGGACGTCCATTTCCTGGCTCAAGTAGAATCGGCGTTTCTCATCAAAAACAAGCACTTCGCGCCAGTCTTCGCGGATGCCGGGCGTCCGGCGGCCCGGAAGACGCAGCGGTGCATCGATACCAGGTGGATATGTTCAAGAGAACGCTTCTGGCCGCGCTCGTCGCGGCCTCGCCCCTGATGGCCGCGGCCCAGGGCAACGCGGAGGCCGCGAAGACGAAGGTCGCGATGTGCGTGGGCTGCCACGAGATTCCCGGCTACAAGGCGTCCTTCCCCGGCGTCTACTCGGTGCCGCGCATCGCCGGCCAGTCGGCCAAGTACATCGAGAGCGCGCTCCAGGCCTACCGCAAGGGCGACCGCAGCCATCCCACCATGCGTGGCATCGCCGCCGGCCTGTCCGACCAGGACATCGCCGATCTCGCCGCCTACTACGGAGCCCAGTGAACATGGCCATCTCCCCGAGCATCCGCCTCCTGGGCGCGGCGGCGCTGGCCGCTGCGCTGCTGCCCGCGCAGGCGCTGGCCGCCGACATCGCCAAGGGCCGCGAGAAGGCCGACCAGGTCTGCGCCGCCTGCCATGGCAAGGACGGCAACACCCCGATCGACCCCACCTATCCCAAGCTCGCCGGCCAGTCGGCGGACTACCTCTTCCAGGCGCTGGTCGACTACAAGAACGAGTCGCGCAAGAACGCCATCATGGTGGGGCAGGCCAAGCCGCTGACCCGCGCCGAGATGGCCGATCTCGCTGCGTTCTACGCGAGCCTTCCGGGCCAGCTGAAGTACAAGCCGAAGTGAGCCCGGCCCGCCGCGCGCGGGCTGCCTCGCTGCGTCACGGCCGGTCCTCGCGACCGGCCGTTTCATTTGGCGCGCCTGCAGCCAGGCGTTCCGCTTTCGCTATCATCGCCGCTTCGATCAACCTGGAGCGCCCCCCATGCAAGCCACCACCGACCTCTGCGATGCCAACGAGAACCTGCTCGCCGACGGAAGCCTGCGCGTGCTGGCGCCGCTGTTCCAGTCCTGGGGCGCGCGCACTGCGTTCGCCGGGCCGGTGAGCACGCTTCGCTGCTTCGAGGACAACAGCCTGGTTCGCACCGCGCTCGAGGAGCCGGGCGAGGGCCGTGTGCTGGTGGTCGACGGCGGCGGCAGCCTGCGCTGCGCGCTGCTGGGCGGCAACCTGGCGCAGCTCGCCGACCGCAACGGCTGGGCGGGGGTGATCGTCAACGGCTGCGTGCGCGATGCCGACGAGATCGACGCCTGCGCGATCGGCGTGCGCGCGCTGGCCGCTCATCCGCGCAAGAGCGACAAGCGCGGCATCGGCCAGCGCGACGTTGCGGTGGAGTTCGCCGGCAGCCGGATCGAGCCCGGCCACTGGTGCTATGCGGATCGCGACGGGGTCCTGGTCTCGGATCGGCCGCTGGCGCAGGCCTGAACCGGGCGCCGGCCTGGCGGCGCCGCGTGCCGGGCCGATGCCCGCCTGCGGATGAGGCAGCCGGGAGGCCTCAGCAGAGCCCGTCGAAGGCCAGGCAGTCCACCGCTTCACCCGGAGCCACGTCGCCGCGGTCGTGGTCCAGCACCACGATGCAGTTCGCCTCCGACATCGAGCGGAGCACGCCCGAGCCCTGGCTTCCGGTGAGGCGCACCTCCATGCCGCCCCCGGGGGCCGCGCAGAGGATGCCGCGCTGGTACTCGGTGCGGCCGGGGCGTTTGCGGATGCCTTCGGGCGCGGCGGCGCGCACCGTCGGCAGCCGTACCGGCGTCGCGCCCATCATCCGCAGCAGCGCGTCGCGCGCGAAGAAGTAGAAGCTGATCATCACCGCCACCGGGTTGCCCGGCAGGCCGAAGTAGGCGGCGTTCCCGATCTTGCCGAAGGCCAGCGGGCGGCCCGGGCGCATCGCGATCTTCCAGAAGGCGACGTCGCCGAGGCGGCCCATCACCTCGCGGGTGAAGTCGGCCTCGCCGACCGAGACGCCGCCCGAGGAAACGATGGCGTCGGCGCTCGCGCCCGCCACGCGCATCGCTTCCTCCAGCGCCTGCGGATCGTCCCGGACCACGCCCAGGTCGATCGGATCGACGCCGAGCCGGGTGAGCATGCCGTGGATCGTGTAGCGGTTGCTGTCGTAGACGTGGCCGGGCGGCAATGCCTCGCCGATCGAGCGCAGCTCGTCACCGGTGGAGAAGAAGGCGACCCGCAGGCGGCGCCTGACCGGCACCTCGGCCACGCCGAGCGACGCCAGCAGGCCCAGGTCCGCCGGCGACAGGCGCCGGCCCTGCAGCAGCGCGGGGCGGCCGGCGGCGAGGTCTTCGCCGCGCAGCCGCCTGTGCTGGCCGGGCCGCTGGCCGGCGGGCACGGTCAGGCGGCCGTCCTGCGCCAGCGCATGCTCCTGCGGGATCACCGTGTCGCAGCCCTCCGGCATCACTGCGCCGGTCATGATCCGCACCGCCTCGCCGCTGCCGACCGTGCCGGCGAAGGCGTGGCCGGCGAAGGCGCTGCCGACGATCTTCAGTACGGTCCCGGTCTTGTCCGACAGGTCGGCGGACCGGAAGGCGAACCCGTCCATCGCAGAGTTGTCGTTTGCGGGGACGTCGATCGGGGAGAGCAGGTCGCTGGCGAGCACACGGTCCAGTGCGCAGCGCAGCGGCACCCGCTCGATCGCCTCGACGGGAGCGACGAAGCGTTCGATCACGCTGCGCGCCGAGGCGACCGGCAGGGCGTCCGGGTCGTAGTCCGAGAGGCAGCCGATCGCTGCGGCCAGCGCCGAGTCCTGGGTCATTGCGGTTCGAAGGCCCGCAGATCGTCGGGCGTGTTGATGTTGCGGAAGGCATCCTCGTCCGGGAACTCCACCTCGACGTGCGCAAGCGTGCCGTACCAGGCGTCGATCCGGCGCCGGCCAGTCTCGAGGAAGGCCTCGAGGTGGGCGAGCACGCTGCGATCGGCCATCAGGAACACCGGGTGCGCGCGGGCGGGGGTGCGGGCGACCGCCACCGCCGAAGCGCTGCCGTCCATCGCGGCGCCGAGGCGCACGACGAGGTCGGCCGGCAGGAAGGGCGAGTCGCAGGGAACGGTGACCAGGCGCGGGGTCTCTGCGGCGCGCAGGCCTGCATGGAGCCCGGCGAGCGGGCCCGCATGGCCCGGGACCAGGTCGGTGAGCACGGGGTGGCCGAAAGCCCGCCAGCGATCGAGGTTGGCGTTCGCGCTCACCAGCACCGCGTCCACCTGCGGGCAGAGCCGCTCGAGCACGTGCGCGGCCATGGGCCGGCCGCGGAAGGGCTGCAGTCCCTTGTCGATGCCCTGGCCGTCGGCGCTCATCCGGCGCCCGAGGCCGCCGGCCAGCAGCAGGCCGGTGACGGCGCCGCCCTGGCGCTGCTCGGTGGAGGCCTTGTCCATTCAGGCGAAGGCGGTGGCCGGGGCGCCGAGGAAGCGCGAGGCGCCGGTGAACAGCAGGTAGTGCTTTCCCTGGCAGCGGCCGACCATGGTGATGCCAACCCGCTGCGCGATCTCGTAGCCCATCTGCGTGAGCCCGGAGCGCGACAGCAGGAAGGGGATGCCCATCTGCGCGCACTTGATGACCATCTCGGAGGTGAGCCGGCCGGTGGTGTAGAAGATCTTGTCCTGCCCGCCAGTGCCTTCGAGCCACATGCGTCCGGCGATCGCGTCGACCGCGTTGTGCCGCCCGACGTCCTCGACGAAGGCGAGGATCTCGCCGCGCGAGTCGCCGGCGTTCGAGCACAGGGCGCAGCCGTGGACCGCGCCCGCGAGCTTGTAGATGGATTCGTGCCGGCGCACGCGGTCCATCACCGTGTAGAGCACCTCCTGCGTCAGCCTGGCCTGGGAAGACAGGCGGATGCCGTCGAGCTCGCTCATCAGGTCGCCGAACACGGTGCCCTGGCCGCAGCCAGTGGTGACGGTCCGCCGGCCGGTGCGCTGTTCGAGCCGCTCGCCGATGCCCGGCTGCTGCCACAGCGGCGTGCCTGTCTCCTTCAGCAGCCGAGAGGTCACCGCGACCGAGCCCGTCTCCCAGTCGACCTGGACGGAGGCGAGGTCGGAGACGGCGTCGACGATGCGCTGGTTGCGCAGGTAGCCCAGCGCGAGGTGCTCCGGAGCGGCCCCGAGGGTCATCAGCGTGACCAGCTCGCGGCGGTCCAGGTAGAGGGTGAGCGGATGCTCGCCGGCGATCGCGGTCGGCACCGTGCGCCCGTTCTCGTCGACGGCGTCGACAGTGAAGGTCAGCGGACGCGCGTTGTCGGTGAGCTCCAGGAGGGGCATGGTTCGGTCCGTCGGCGAGGGAGCGGCTCAGCCGCCGATGTAGGACATCTCGATCCGCCGCAGGGTTGCGGTCTCGGCCGAGCGGATCTCCGAGTAGCGGTCGGCGCGCCGGCTCCAGAGCTGGGCGAGCGCACCGGAGATCTCCTCGTCGCTGCGCCCGCCGCGCAGCAGCGCGCGCAGGTCATGGCCGCGCTCGGCGAACAGGCAGGTGTAGAGCCGGCCTTCGGTCGACAGCCGGGCCCGCGTGCAGCCGCTGCAGAAGGGCTGCGTGACCGATGAGATCACGCCGATCTCGCCGGCGCCGTCCAGGTAGCGCCAGCGCTCTGCGACCTCGCCCGCGTAGTTCGGGTCGGCGGGTTCCAGCGGGAACTGCGCGGCGATCCGCCGGACCACCTCGGCGCTGGGCAGCACTTCGTCCATCCGCCAGCCGTTGGAGGCGCCGACGTCCATGAATTCGATGAAGCGCAGGATGTGCCCGGAGCCGCGGAAGTGATGCGCCATCGGCAGGATCTGCGCGTCGTTGACGCCGCGGCGAACGACCATGTTCACCTTGACGGGACCGAAGCCCGCCTGCCCGGCGGCCTCGATGCCATCGAGGACGTCGCCGACGGGAAAATCGACGTCGTTCATCGCACGGAAGACCGCCTCGTCGAGCGCGTCGAGGCTGACGGTCACCCTGCTGAGCCCGGCGTCGCGCAGCGCGCGGGCCTTGCGCGCGAGCAGCGAACCGTTGGTGGTCAGCGTGAGGTCGAGCGGCGCGCCGCGCAGGGTGCGCAGCGAAGACAGCATGCCCACCAGGCGCTCGACGTCCTTGCGCAGCAGCGGCTCGCCGCCGGTCAGGCGGACCTTCTCGACGCCGTGCGCCACGAAGATCCGGACGAGACGCAGGATTTCCTCGAAGCTAAGCAGCGAGGACTGCGGAAGGAAGGCGTAGTCCTTGCCGAACACCGACTTCGGCATGCAGTAGGTGCAGCGGAAATTGCAATGGTCCGTAAGGGAAATCCTCAGGTAATCGTGAACACGTCCGAAAG
>JBKHVS010000108.1:0-11268 GCA_046569945.1 Gammaproteobacteria bacterium
CGCCTCGGCCGGCACGGCGCGCGCCAGCAGCGCGCGCCATTGCGCGTCCGACTGGGGCCAGTCGCGTTCGGCCAGCATCTCGAGCTGGCGCAGCACCTGCCGCAGGTGCCAGGTCGGCGGCTGGCCGAGCGCGGCCGGCGCCTCGCGCCACAGCCGCCGGATCAGGTTGTCGCCGACCGCGAAGCGCTGGGCCAGCGCCTCGATCACGCTGCGGTCCTGGCCGGCGTCGATCGCGCGCCTGAGCACGCCGGTCCAGTGCAGGCTGTGCGCGCTGGCGCTGCGCGCGGCGATGGCGCGCAGGTCGAGCGTTCGGGCCTGCGGCGGCCGGGGCGGCGCGTCGACATCGGCCGTGGCGTCGCTGGCTGCCGCCGAGCCGTCGTCCCAGTCCTCGGCGCCCGGCGACAGCAGCGCTGCATCCGCCGGCACCAGCGACTCGGCAAGGAAGGTGGCAAGCCAGGGCAGGCGGCGCAGCACGTGGGCGCGCGCCGGCGCATGACGCCCGCCGAGCAGCAGCCAGTTGTAGCAGCCCAGGTGCAGTCCGGCGCCGGTGCCGAGCAGCCGGTCCGTCGTGCCGGGGTCGAGGCGGCGCTGCAGCAGATCGGCAATCCGCCGCTCCACGCCCAGTTCGCGGGCGTCGATGCGGCGCAGCGCGCGGCCGTAGAAGTGCGCGTCGATCAGCTCGTCGCGCAACGCGGCGCGCAGCATCGACAGGAAATCGGGATGGCGCGTTTCGCGCGCGAAGAGCGTGGCCGGCAGCCCCGGCTCCAGCCGGTGCTCCACGTCGAGGTGGCGGCCCCACCCGCATTGGCGGCGCTCGAGCAGGTTGAGCATCTCGCCGGCCAGCGAGGCGAACAGGGTGTCGAGCACCGCGGGATCGTCGGCCAGCTCCGCGTCCAGCAGCTCGACGAGCATGCGCAGCGTGCGGTCGGAGAGCAGGTTGCGGAAATCGTAGGCCAGGCCGTCGCGGTCCACGCCGACGAAGCGCACGTTCAGGCCCCAGGCGCTGGTCAGCTGCGCGAAGATCGGGTTGGCGATCAGCGAAAGCCGCGAGGCCAGCGGCGGGAGCAGCAGGAACAGGCGCCAGTCGGGCGAAGGCCGGTGCCAGGCGAGCGCACGCGGGCTGCGGCGGTAGACGCCCGACAGGTGCGCCAGTTCGGGGCCGACGGTGCCGGCGTCCTGGAGGTCTTCGTCGACGGCGTCGTCGTCGATGCGCAGGGTCTCGAATTCCATCGTCGAAAGGACCTCGCGCCGCGCGCGCGGGCGGATGGACGGGGGAGGGGCGGGCTGGGCGCCGCGCCGGTCAGTCGGCCCGCTTGGCGAAGAACAGCAGGCCGGCGCCGAGAGCCAGCAGGGCCGTGGAGAGCAGCGTGCGCGCGACGGAGCCACGGAACACCGCCTCGGCGGCGAACAGCGCGCCGGCGGTCATCAGGATGCGTGCCGTACCGGCGGTACGCTGCGCGGGACTGAGTTCGGCCATGAAGGGACTGTACCTCAGATGTCCGGGGCTTGCCGGCCCGCGCGCGCGCCGCTCAACGGCGTTTGGGTCGGTTGCGAAGGCGGTGGGTCTGCTCGACGGACAGGACGCGCTCGCCCGGCAGCAGCTGCAGGGAATCGCCGGCGCACAGGCTGCCCGGGCGCAGCACCGAGCAGTAGAAGCCGGTGAAGCCGCTCTCCACCATCATCTTCACCGCCCACTTGAAGCCCATCCGGGCGTTGAACTTGTAGCAGGGCTGGCGCGGGCTCTCGACGCGCAGCTCAACCTCGCCGATGCGCAGCCGGTCGCCGATCCAGACCTCGGTTTCCAGGAGTCCCTCGACCAGCAGGTTCTCGCCCATCGAGCCTGGGGGCAGGGTGGTGCCGGTGAGCGGGGACGGCCGGGGCTGCTCGGGGACGCCGGCCTGGGCGCGCACCGTCTGCCAGAACGCGTAGTGGGCGACCGGGTAGACGTACACCGCCTTGTCCAGGCCGCCGTGCACCGTGAGGTCTGCCTGCTCGTCGCCTTCGAGCCCCACGGGGCCGACCCGGACGGCGAGCGGCGCTTCGGGGCTGCCGGCGGGGGACTTGGCGATCCCGCTGATCACCGTTTCGGGCGCGCCGCGCTCGGTCACGACCAGGGGGGCCACTCGTCCGGTGCAGACGGCCAGCAGGCGCGGGGAGGTGCTCATGGGGAGGGACCGGCGGGTTGTGCGGCGGACGCGGACCGGAGGCGGGCCGGGGTCAGTCGTTGCGGGCGGACACCGCGCCGAGCCGGGCCGCGTCGACGCGGAAGTGCCGGCCCTGGCGGTCCGCGGCCAGCAGCAGGCCTTCGCGGCGGAAGGAGGCCACCGCCCGGCTGGCGGTCTCGGTGGTGATGCCCAGCATGGCGCCGACGTCCTCGCGCGAGGGCAGCAGGATCTGCTGGCCGGAGTCGCCGTGGGAGAGCCGCAGCAGCAGCCGGGCGAGGCGCTGGCGGGCGTTTCCGGAGGCGAGATCCGCGATGAAATCGTCGGCCTGCTTCAGCGCTTCATGCCACTTGCGCAGCAGCTGCGCGTGCAGGCGCGGCGAGGCGTCCTCCAGCCGCTGGATCACCGACAGCGGAATGCGGCAGGCGGTGACCTCGGTGAGGGCGATGGCGGTGGAGTCGTAGAGCGGGTGCGCCGTGATCTCGAGCCCGGCGATGTCGCCCGGGGTGAGCATTCGGATGATCCGCTGGCTGCCGTCGGACTGGTAGCGCACCAGCTTCACCAGGCCGCGGCGCAGCGTGTAGAGGAACTGACCCGGAGCGCCTTCATCGAAGAGCGTGGCGTGGGCGGGGATGCCGGTTTCGTGGATCGCCTGCTCGATCAGCCGGAAATCGTCTCTGTTGAGGTCCGCGAACAGGGAGTTCGAGCGCACGCCGCAGCTTTCGCATTCCTGCGCATCGACGGGATGGATCTTGAACTGCATGGGCACCCTGGATTGACAATCGTCATGGCGACGCCCTGCGGATTATGCGGCAAAGGCCACAGAACGTCAGGGGAGCCCGGGGGAGTATCGGCCGGGGGCTTGCGCGCCGGGCGCGCGGGTCGTACCGTGACGGCCCGCGCGCGGCGGGAAACCGGGCGCGGCTGTAAAATGGAACGTTTAACCGGGGACTCTCGCATGAATCATCCGTACTTGATGGGTGCCGCGGGCGCCGCAGGCAGGGGCGCAGCGCCGGACGCGGGCGCGCCCGCCTACGTGCAGCACCAGGGTCTGATCGACTGGGTTGCGTCGATCGCGGCGCTCACGAAGCCCGACAGGATTCATTGGGCGGATGGTTCGCAGGAGGAGTACGACCGGCTGTGCGCGGCGATGGTGGAGACCGGCACCATGCGCCGGCTGAACCCGGAGAAGCGTCCCAACTCCTACCTCGCCTGGTCCGACCCCACCGACGTCGCCCGGGTCGAGGACCGCACCTTCATCTGCAGCGAGCGCAGGGAGGACGCCGGTCCGACCAACAACTGGGTGGCGCCGGCCGAGATGCGCGCCACGCTCGACGGCCTGTTCGACGGCTGCATGCGCGGGCGCACGATGTACGTGATCCCGTTCTCGATGGGACCGCTGGGCAGCCACATCGCCCACATCGGCGTCGAGATCTCGGACAGCCCCTACGTCGTCGCCAACATGCGGATGATGACCCGCATGGGCCGCGCGGTCTTCGACGTTCTGGGCGAGGACGGCCACTTCGTGCCCTGCGTGCACTCGGTGGGCAAGCCTCTGGCGGCAGGCGAGAAGGACGTCGCCTGGCCCTGCAATCCGACGAAGTACATCGTCCACTACCCCGAAACCCGCGAGATCTGGTCCTACGGTTCGGGCTACGGCGGCAATGCGCTGCTGGGCAAGAAGTGCTTCGCGCTGCGCATCGCCTCCAACATGGGCCGGCAGGACGTGCTCGCCGGCGGCATCGGCTGGCTGGCCGAGCACATGCTGATCCTCGGCGTCACCTCGCCCGAAGGCAAGAAGTACCACGTCGCCGCCGCCTTCCCGTCGGCCTGCGGGAAGACCAACTTCGCGATGCTGATCCCGCCCAAGGGCTTCGAGGGGTGGACGGTGCGCACCATCGGCGACGACATCGCCTGGATCAAGCCGCATGCCGACGGCCGCCTCTACGCGATCAACCCGGAAGCGGGCTTCTTCGGCGTGGCGCCCGGCACCAGCCGCAAGACCAATCCGAACTGCATCGACACGCTGACCCGGGACGTCATCTTCACCAACGTCGCGCTGACCGACGACGGCGACGTCTGGTGGGAGGGGCTCTCGGAGGCGCCGGCGCACCTCACCGACTGGCAGGGCCGCGACTGGACGCCCGCGATCGCAGCGGCCAACCCTGTCAACGGCAAGCCGCGTCCGGCTGCGCACCCCAACGCCCGTTTCACCGTGTCGGCCGCGCAGTGCCCGTCGATCGACCCGCGCTGGGACGATCCGGCCGGCGTGCCGATCGACGCCTTCATCTTCGGCGGCCGCCGCAGCACCACGGTGCCGCTGGTCACCGAGGCGCGCTCCTGGGAGGAGGGCGTCTACATGGCCGCGACGATGGGCTCCGAGACGACCGCCGCGCAGGCCGGCGCCACCGGCGTGGTCCGGCGCGATCCGTTCGCGATGCTGCCCTTCTGCGGCTACAACATGGCCGAGTACTTCGCGCACTGGCTGGACCTCGGCCACCGGCTGCAGGTGGCCGGTGCCAAGCTGCCGCGCATCTTCTGCGTGAACTGGTTCCGCACCGACGAGAACGGGAAGTTCGTCTGGCCGGGCTTCGGCGACAACATGCGCGTGCTGGCCTGGATGCTCGGCCGGCTCGAGGGCCGCGCCGGCGGCGAGGAGCATGTGTTCGGCACCACGCCGCGCTACGAGGACCTGCACTGGGAGGGGCTGGACTTCCCCCGCAGCGCGTACGCGACGATCACCTCGATCGACCGCGGGGCCTGGCGCGAGGAACTGAAGCTGCACGCGGCGCTGTTCGAGCAGCTCGCGCACGGGCTTCCGAAGTCGCTGCTGCGCGTCAAGGGGCAGCTCGAGGAGCGCCTGGCCGGCTGACCCGGAGCCGAGGGCTGCGGCGCCTCCGGGCGCCGCGCCGTCAGGCTCCGCGCCTGCTGAGGTAGAAGCCCTCGTCGAACAGCCGCACGCTGCCGGGCATGTAGACCACCAGCAGCGTGACCAGCATTCCCTCCAGCCAGGACTCCCCGGTGGCCAGCAGCAGCGCGTAGGGGAGGATCCCCTCCAGGAAGTCCGGCGGCACCGCGGGCGCCAGCGCGAGGTAGGCGAGCGCGCCCGCCCACAGCTGGACGCTGTAGGCGGCGAACTGGCCGAAGAGGCCGCACCCCAGCAGGAACACGAAGGGGTTGCGCGGCAGCCAGCGCCTGCAGGCGCCGACGATGGCCCACATCGTGACGATGGGCAGCGCGCCCGACAGCAGCAGCTTCAGTCCCCAGTGGCTCCATGCGTCGGTGCGGGCGGCCTCGGCGGCGAGCACCAGCGCCATCGACAGCAGCGCGCGCGGATAGCCGAGCAGCAGCGTCGCGAACGCGGAACCCAGGTAGTGCAGCGTGAGCCCGGAGGGCAGGTCTACCGTCATCCGGTGGCCGAGCAGCACCAGTGCGGTCACCACCGCCCAGTGCACGTGCTCGCCGATCGCCGCCTCCCAGCGGGCGCGGCGCGCGGCTTCGGCGCACAGCAGCAGCGCCAGCGCGGCCAGCACGATGGCGGCGGTGTTCGAGAGCGGGTAGGCGAACATGGGGTCGGGCTGCGTGCCCCGGTCAGCGAGCGGCGCTGCGCGACAGCCGGTCGGCCTGCAGGATCGCGGCCTGCAGGCTGCGCGGATCCGCCAGGCCTCGGCCGTCGGGTCCGGGGCGGCCGGCAATGTCGAAGGCCGTGCCGTGGTCCGGGCTGGTGCGCACGAAGGGCAGGCCGATGGTGATGTTCACGCCGGCGTCCAGGCCCAGGTACTTGACCGGGATGAGGCCCTGGTCGTGGTACATCGCGATCACGACGTCGAACTCGGCGAAGCCGCGGGCGCGCATGAACACCGTGTCCGGCGCGAAGGGGCCGCGCGCGTCGATGCCGAGGGCACGGGCACGGGCCACCGCGGGTTCGACCATGTCGATCTCCTCGCGGCCGAAGGCGCCGCCCTCGCCGGCGTGCGGGTTCACCCCGGCGACGGCGATCCGGGGTGCGTCGATGCCGGCCCGGCGCAGCGCGGCGTCGGTGATGGTGACGGTCTCGAGGATGCCCTCCACCGAAAGCGCGTCGAGCGCGTCGCGCAGCGCCATGTGGATCGTTACGAGCACGGTGCGCAACTCGTCGTTGGCGAGCATCATGCGCACCGGCACGCCGCCGGCGAGCTCGGCCAGCAGTTCGGTGTGGCCCGGGTGCGGATGGCCGGCGCGGTGCAGCGCCTCCTTCGAGATGGGGGCGGTGACGATCGCGCGGATTTCGCCGCGCATGGCCATCGCGGCGGCGCGCTCGATGCAGAGATAGGCCGCCTCGCCGGCCCGCGCGTCGATCCCGCCGGAGGCCAGGTCGGCGGGGAGGTCGACCGCGTGGACCACCGGGACGCTTTCGGCGTCGAAGGGCGCGCCGGGGGACGCTTCGGTCACCCGCAGTCCGAGGCCGAGGCGGGCGGACTCGCGGGCCAGCAGGCCAGCATCGCCGATGACGAGGCACGGCGCGGGGAGACCGGCGGCGAAGGCCTTGAGGATGATCTCGGGGCCGATCCCGCAGGCGTCGCCCAGGGTGATCGCGATCGGGAGCGGGGCTCCGGCGGCAGGTGCGGCGTCCATGCCGCGAGGATACTCCCGCGGGCCGGTATCATCTGCGCCGGCCCATCGGCCGCCGCGTGCGCCGGGCCGCGGCGGGCGTCCGGTGCCCGCCCGGGAGGCGACCGTCTTGGACCTCGAACTTTCGCTCGTCGTGCTGCTGGCGCTGTGCGCGTTCGGCGCGGGCTTCATCGACGCCGTGGTCGGCGGCGGCGGGCTGATCCAGGTGCCTGCGCTGTTCACGGCGCTGCCGCGGGAGCTGCCGGCGACCCTGTTCGGCACCAACAAGATCGCGTCGATCGCCGGCACCTCGATGGCGGCGCGCAACTACCTGCGGCGGGTGAAGGTGGAATGGCAGGTGCTCGGGCCGGCCTTCGCCTGTACGCTGGTCGGCGCCTGGCTGGGGGCCCGCACGGTGGCCTGGCTGCCCAGGGATGCGGTGCGGCCGGTGGTGCTGGTGGCGCTGGTGCTCGTGGCGGTCTACACGCTGCGGCGCAAGGGCCTGGGCGAGGTGCATGCGCCGCTGCATTCGCGCGCCGCGCGCCGCGCGCTGGCGATGCTCGCCGGGCTGCTCATCGGCTTCTACGACGGCTTCCTCGGCCCGGGCACGGGCACCTTCTTCATCTTCTGGTTCGTTCGGCTGCTGGGCTACGACTTCCTCTCGGCGTCGGCCTGCTCCAAGGTGCTGAACTGGGCGTCGAACTTCGCGTCGCTCGCCTTCTTCATCCCGGCGGGCCACGTGATCTGGCCGCTGGCGCTGACGATGGCCGCAGCGAACATGGCCGGCGGCTTCACCGGCAGCCGCACCGCCATCGCGCGCGGCAGTCCTTTCGTGCGGCGCGTGTTCATCGCGGTGCTGGCGGTGACGATCGGCAAGTTCGGCTGGGACACCCTGCGGGGGCTCGGCGGATGACGGAACCGATACCATCGGGCCCATGAACGCACCCATCCGCATCCTCACCACGCGCGCCCATGCCGACGAGGCGCGCTCCCTCGTCGAACGCGGCGGCGCGCCCGCGCACGGACTCTACGAGGTCCTTCCCTACGAGTCGCTGGGACGGCAGGTGCCCGGGGGGCACTATGTGTTCGCCGACCTGGAGCGTCTCGACGACCGGACCCGGCGCGTGGCGGTGGCGGTGCGGCGCGCGCTGCTGGCGCAGGGCAAGGGCTGGCGGATGCTCAACCATCCCTCGGCCAGCCTGACGCGCGCCGAGCTGCTGCGGGCGCTGGCGGACGAAGGCATCAACGAGTTCCGGGCGACCCGGGTCTGGGAGCGGGTCGAGCGCCGATACCCGGTGTTCCTGCGTCACGAGGCGGAGCACACGGGGGCGATGGGCGAGCCGATCGGCGATCCGGCGATGCTGGACGCTGAGGTGCGCCGCCTGGTGGAGGCCGGGTTTTCGCGCGAGCGGCTGCTGGTGGTGGAGTTCGTCGACGTCCGCTCGCCCGATGGCCTGTATCGCAAGTACAGCGCGATGCGCGTGGGCGACGCCCTGTTCCCGGTCAACGTGCAGTTCTCGCGCGGCTGGGTGACGAAGCAGACCGAGGTGGTGACCGAGGAGACGGTGGCCGAGGAGCTGTCCTTTGCGCAGGACTTTCCGGGCCGCGACACGGTGCAGAGGGTGTTCGAGATCGCCGCGATCGAGTACGGCCGCATCGACTATGCGCTGGTAGGCGGCCGGCCCTGCGTGTGGGAGATCAACACGAACCCGACGCTGATCGGCGAGACCGGAGGCCACCCGCTGCGCGCGCCGGTGCGCGCGCGCTTCGTGGAGCGCGCGGCGGCGGCGTTTCGTGCGCTGGGGGCCGGCTGAGGATGGCGCCTGCCGACGCTGCGTGGAGTTTCCGGCTGCTCGGCGAGGCCGATCTCGACGGTTTCGCGCTCCTGCACGAAGAGATCCGGGCGGCGGCACCGCAGGGCGCGCTTTCGCGGCGCAGCCGTGCCGATCTCGCCCGGCTGCTGGAGCCCGGCGGGTTCGCGCTCGGCGTCTTCGTGCTGGGGCGGCTGGCGGGATTCAGCTGCGCCCGGCGCTGGCGTCCGGGCGAGGACGCGCCGCGCCTCGACGCGATCGGGCTGCCGCACGGGGACTGGGATCGCACCGCGATCCTCACCGCCACCGGGGTCGCCGCCTGGGCCCGGGGCAGCGGGCTGCAGCGGCTGCTGCTGCAGGAGCGTGGCGGGCGGCTGCCCGGCATCGGCGCGACTCACGGCGCAGGGGTGATCCACTGCGCCAACCTGGCGTCGGTGGCGAACACGCTGCGGGCCGGCGAGGCGCTGCGCGGCGTCCTCGACGACGAGGACGGCGCGAACTACGTGAGCTGGCGCGTCGCTCGCTGCGTGCCGCGACCGTCGGCCGCGGCCGTGCTCCTGCGGTTGCCGGTGGCCGACGTCGATGCGCACCGCGCGGCCTTCGCGCGCGGGCTCTGGTGCTGGTCGCTGGAGACAGGGCAGCGGGACGGCGAGAGCATGCTCGTCTTCGCGGCGCCGGACCCCGGCTGCGTCTGACGCGGGCTCACCCCGTTCCTCCCGGGCCGCCGAGACGGGCCGTCAGCCGCCGTGCCAGTTCGCGGATCGACGCAATCACCTGGGCCCGCCGCTTCGGGGTGGTGGTCGACTTGATCAGGCTCACTCCCACCGCCGCCACTGCCCGGTCGCTTCCGGCAGCGAAGACCGGCGCGCCGAAGCAGTTCATGCCCTCGGCGGTCTCCTCGTCGTCCACCGCATGGCCGTCGCGGCGCGCGCGGCGCAGCTGGCCCATCAGCTCGTCGACATCGGCGGGGCCGTGGCGCGTCAGCGGCTTCATCCCGGCAGCCTGGAGCGTCGCCCTGGCCTGCTCCTCCGGCAGGCTCGCGAGCATCGCCTTGCCGGTGGACGTGCACCAGGCGGGGAAGCGCCCGCCCACGCGGAAGTTCACCGCGAGGGGCTTCGTGCCGTGCCGGCAGGCCAGGTAGAAGACCTGGGCTCCGTCCAGCACGGAAAGCATCACGGTCTCCTCGGCCAGCGGCGCGAAGTCCCGGGCGATCTCGCCGAAGGCCGAGACCAGGTTCGACCGCTCTGAGAACGCGCCGGCCCAGGCCATCGACTTGGGGCCGATCGCGAGGCCGCCGTCGCGGCTGCGTTCCAGCAGGCCGCAGTGCACCAGCGTGACCGCAAGTCCATGGACCGAGCTCTTGGAGAGGCCCAGCCGGCGCGCCAGCTCCGACACCCCCACCGGCTCGGCGCAGGCCGCCACGGCGTCGAGCAGGTCCACCGCGCGGACGACTGCCGGCACCAGGCGCGGCCCGCCCTCGGTTGACACGCCGGGAGGATTGGACGAAGCTTCAGGCACTTTCGGTATATCGAACGTCGTTCAATGGGTTGAACGACGTTAGCACGCCGGCAGCGCCTGACGCAAGCCGGCCCAGGGAGATGCAATGGCAGTGAACCAGGCAGTCAACCAGCGGACGGAGGCCGGCCCGGGAGCTGCGGCGCCGGCCATCGTCGGGCACTGGATCGGGGGCCGGCAGGTCGATGCCGGCGGGCCGCGCTCGGCTGACGTGTTCAACCCGGCTTCCGGGGAACTGGCCCGCCGGGTGCTGCTGGCGGGCGCAGCCGAGGTGGATGCGGCCGTGCGCAGTGCGGCCGAAGCCTTCCCCGCCTGGGCGGCCACCCCGCCGCTGCGCCGCGCGCGTGTGCTGTTCCGCTTCAAGGAGCTGGTGGAGCGGCACTCGGCCGAACTGGCGGCGCTGATCACTTCGGAGCACGGCAAGGTGTTCACCGATGCCGAGGGCGAGGTCACCCGCGGCCTCGAGGTGGTGGAGTTCGCCTGCGGCATCCCGCAGCTGCTCAAGGGGGAGTACAGCGAGCAGGTGGGGCCGGGCATCGACATGTACTCGGTGCGCCAGCCCCTGGGCGTCTGCGTGGGCATCACGCCCTTCAACTTCCCGGTGATGGTGCCGATGTGGATGTTCCCGATGGCGATCGCCTGCGGGAACAGCTTCGTGCTCAAGCCCTCGGAGCGCGATCCGTCCGCGTCGCTGATGCTGGCGCGGCTGCTCAGGGAAGCTGGGCTGCCGGACGGGGTGTTCAACGTGGTGCAGGGCGATCGCGAGGCGGTCGACGCGCTGCTCGGTCATCCGCAGGTGGCGGCGGTGAGCTTCGTCGGGTCGACGCCGATCGCGCGCCACATCCACGACACCGCGTCGGCCAATGGCAAGCGAGTCCAGGCGCTGGGCGGCGCCAAGAACCACATGGTGGTGATGCCCGACGCGGATCTCGACCAGGCGGTGGACGCGCTGATCGGTGCCGCCTACGGGTCGGCGGGCGAGCGCTGCATGGCGATCTCCGTGGCGGTGGCCGTGGGCGAGGTGGCCGACGCGCTGGTCGAGCGGCTGGCGCAGAAGGTGCCGCAGATCCGCGTCGCCGACGGCATGGATCCCGCGGCCGAGATGGGGCCGCTGGTGACGCGGGCGCATTGCGACAAGGTCCGCGGCTATGTCGATGCCGGCGTCGCCGAGGGCGCGAAGCTGGTGGTCG
>JBKHVS010000109.1:0-11156 GCA_046569945.1 Gammaproteobacteria bacterium
CCGGTCCGGCCGAGGCGCGCTACCGCTTCGACTCCTACCGTGCAACCTGGCGCTACACGGTGCATGCGTCGGGAAGCACGGTGGTGAAGGCCGGTGTGACCGGCAAGCTGCGCGACGCCGAGATCACGCTGCGCCAGGGCGGGGTCACCTCGACGCGGTCGGACACCGGCTTCGTGCCGCTGCTGCATCTCTACGCGGAGACAGGGCTGGGCGAGCGCACGCGGCTGGTCTTCGAGGGCGATGGGCTGGCCGGTGGCCCTGGCCGCGCCTTCGACCTCTCGTTGCGGCTCGTCCGCGACCTGGGTCCGGGGCTTTCACTCTTCGGCGGCCTGCGGATGCTGGATGGCGGGGTCGACAGCAGTTCCATCTACAACTTCGCGCGCTTCGAGTACCTGACCGCCGGCGCCCAGTGGCGCTGGTGAGCCGCAGGGTGTGCGCGGGCGGTCCGTGCGCCGTGCCCCTCGCGGCCCCCGACACCGACGCCGGTTGCGACCTGCCGAGCCTGCTCAGGTCGTGACCGACAGGGATTGCACCCCCAGGCCCGCCGCTTCGATGGCGCCAGCGACATAGCCGGGGAACTGGCGCGACCACTCGCTGCCGATGCCGGTCAGTCGCCCGCTCCAGGGACCGGATGGAACGCTGGCCGATGGGGCGTCGGGGTGATGCCCCGGGCTTGCCTGATCGGCGGCCGTGGCGGTGCAGGGGTCCAGCGCCCAGTCCTTGAGGAATTCCGCCTTCGGTGTGGCGGCTTCGGGTCCGAACAGGCGCGCAAGCTGAGCGCGGCAGTGCGAGCGCAGGACCTCTTCCGGCACGCTTTGGCGCAGGTGTGCCGGCACGGCCAGGAAGCCGAACAGTGCCGCGCTGCCGCCCGGCACGCAGGCGTCGTGGATTTCGCCCAGCGGTCCGAGCGCGCTGCGGGCTTCGCCGGACAATCCCTGCTCGCGCCAGAATGGCGCGTCGTAGACGGCGAAGTACTTCGAGTGCGGTGCCATCCAGGTGGCCGTGGCCTCCCACTGCTGCGACAGCTTCGGGGGCAATGACGGAGTGAACTCGATGCTGCCGATGACCAGGCGCGGCGGCATCGCCAGCAGCACGTGCTCCGCGCGCCAGGTCGTGGACCGGCCGGCGGGGTTCTCGCTGTCCAGCTCCAGGCGGGCGCCGGCGTGGCGCAGGCGTCGCACGGCCTGGCCGGTCACGATCCGTCTCGAATCCAGCCTGCGGTGCAGGGCTTCGATCAGTGACCCCATTCCACCCATCAGGCGCATCGAGGCCGGCGAGCTGACGTACCCTCGCACCCGCACGGGGGCCTCGGCCGCCGAGCGCTCGACGACCATGTCGCCGAGCTCGTGCTGTTCGAAGCGCTCCAGCCCCAGCTCCTGGACGAGCACGTCCAGCTGGGGCTGGTAGCCCGGCCAGAACCACGAGGGCCCCAGATCGAAGCGGTCACTCGGGCATGCGCGGTTCGCCGCCTCGCAGGCAGCGTCTGCGGATGCAGGGACCGACAGGATGCGGCCGCCCAGGGTCTCGCGCCTCTCGATCAGGATCCAGTCCGTAAAGCCTTGCTGCGCCAGCAGCCAGGCGGCATGCAGGCCGCTGGCCCCTCCGCCGACGATGGCGATCCTCGTGTCGTGCATTCCTGCCTGCCGCGAAGGGGGGAGAAGGGCGAGCGGGCCCGCCTGCGCGCCGACCCGGGGCGGGCACGCAGGCGGGCGAGGGCGCTCAGCCCAGATCGAAGCGATCCGCGTTCATCACCTTCGTCCAGGCCGAGACGAAGTCACGCACGAACTTCTCCTTGCTGTCGTCCTGCGCATAGACCTCGGCATAGGCGCGCAGCACCGAGTTGGAGCCGAACACCAGGTCGACCCGGGTGGCGGTCCACCGGACCTTGCCGGACTTGCGCTCGCGCAGCTCGTACAGGTTGCTGCCGGCCGGCTTCCAGGTGTAAGCCATGTCGGTCAGGTTGACGAAGAAGTCGTTGGTGAGGGCGCCTGCGCGGTCGGTGAGCACGCCGTGCTTCGTGCCGCCGTGGTTGGTCCCCAGCACGCGCATGCCGCCCACCAGCACCGTCATTTCGTGCGCGGTGAGGCCCATCAGCTGGGTGCGGTCGAGCAGCAGTTCTTCCGCGGTGACCGAGTAGTCCTTCTTCAGCCAGTTGCGATAGCCGTCGGCTAGCGGCTCCAGCGGCTCGAAGGACTCGACGTCGGTCATCTCCTGCGTGGCGTCGCCGCGGCCCGGCGCGAAGGGAACGGCCACGTCGAAACCTGCAGCCTTGGCCGCCTGCTCGACGCCCAGGTTGCCCGCCAGGACGATCACGTCCGCCACGCTGGCGCCGGTGTCGGCGGCGATCTTGCCGTAGACCCCCAGCACCTTGGCCAGGCGCGCGGGCTCGTTGCCTTCCCAGTCCTTCTGCGGGGCCAGGCGGATGCGCGCGCCGTTGGCGCCGCCGCGCATGTCGGAGCCGCGGAAGGTGCGGGCGCTGTCCCAGGCAGTGGAGACCATCTCGCCGATGGACAGGCCGCTGGCTGCGATCTTCGCCTTGACCGCGGCGACGTCGTAGTCCTTGCGTCCCGCGGGCACCGGGTCCTGCCAGATCAGGTCTTCCTGGGGGACGTCCGGACCGAAGTAGCGCGACTTCGGTCCCATGTCGCGGTGGGTGAGCTTGAACCAGGCGCGCGCGAAGACCTCCGAGAAGTAGGCCTGGTCGTCGCGGAATCGCTCGGCGATCTTGCGGTAGTCGGGGTCGAACTTCAGCGCCATGTCGGCGTCGGTCATGATCGGCTTGCGGCGGATCGAGGGATCCTCGACGTCCACCGGCATGTCCTCTTCCTTGATGGCAACCGGCTCCCACTGCCAGGCTCCGGCCGGGGACTTCTGCAGCCACCAGTCGTGCTTGAAGAGCATGTCGAAGTAGCCGTTATCCCACTTCGTGGGGTGGGTGGTCCAGGCGCCTTCGATGCCGCTGGTGACGGTGTCGCGGCCGATGCCGCGGCTGCTGTGGTTCATCCAGCCCAGGCCCTGCTCCTCGACTCCGGCGCCTTCCGGTGCCGCACCGAGATTGGCGGCGCTGCCGTTGCCGTGGCACTTCCCGACCGTATGGCCGCCGGCGGTCAGCGCCGCGGTTTCCTCGTCGTTCATCGCCATGCGGGCGAAGGTCACGCGCATGTCCTGGGCGGTCTTGAGGGGGTCGGGCTTGCCGTCCACGCCCTCGGGGTTCACGTAGATCAGGCCCATCATCACCGCGGCCAGCGGGTTCTCCAGGTCACGCTCGCCGGAGTAGCGGCTGCCCTCGCTGCCGCTGGGGGCGAGCCATTCCTTCTCGGAGCCCCAGTAGATGTCCTTCTCGGGGTGCCAGATGACCTCACGGCCGAAGGCGAAGCCGAAGGTCTTCAGGCCCATCGACTCGTAGGCCATGTTGCCGGCGAGCAGGATCAGGTCGGCCCAGCTCACCTTGTTGCCGTACTTCCGCTTGATCGGCCACAGCAGGCGGCGGGCCTTGTCGAGGTTGGCGTTGTCGGGCCACGAGTTGAGCGGCGCGAAGCGCTGGTTGCCGCTGCCGCCGCCGCCACGGCCGTCCGCGATGCGGTAGGTGCCGGCAGCGTGCCAGGCCATGCGGATCATCAGGCCGCCGTAGTGCCCCCAGTCGGCCGGCCACCAGTCCTGGCTGTCGGTCATCAGGGCCTTGAGGTCGTTCTTCAGCGCGTCGACGTCGAGCTTCGCGAGCTCCTTGCGGTAGTCGAAGTCCTTGCCCAGCGGGTTGGTCTTGGTGTCGTGCTGGTGGAGGATGTCGAGGTTCAGCGCCTTGGGCCACCAGTCCTTGCTCGAACCGGTCGACGTGGAACCGCCGTGCATCACAGGGCATTTGCCCGAATTCTGTTCCATGTGAATCTCCTTGTTGGACCTGGTGGACCTGGTGGACCTGGTGGACTTGGGTTCTGGGAAATCGGCGCCGGAGGGGCCGGCGCTTAGCAGCGCAGCAGCCGCGAACCGCTCCAGGACAATGTATCGGTAGGCTTCGCCCGAGACCAATTCTTTGTGCCGATTGCCCTCATAGGCTCGGTCTCTCGGGCGGCGCCGGCCTTTCGCTACTCCTGCGCGGCCGCCCGGGCCGCCATCGCCTTGCGCGTGGCCTCGGGCAGCGCGGACGGGTCCATCAGCATCCCGAACACCTTGAGGTTGTGGGTGTGCGCGAGCTGGTGCAGGTGGAAGGCGTTGCGCATCGCGACGTCGCGGCCGGCGGCATCGGCCACGCCGTTGAGGGCGAGCTTGGTCATCTTGAGCGCGAAGCGGGACTTGGTCGCGATCTTTCGCGCCATCTCCATCGCCGCGTCCTGCAGCTCGGCGCGCGGCACGACCTTATTCACCATTCCCAGCTGCAGCGCCTCGGCCGCGCCGATCGCCTCGCTGGTGAACAGCATCTCCTTGGCCTTGCGCATTCCCACCTCGTGGACGTGGTGGAACCACTCGACGCCGCCGACGCCGAAGCTGACGACGGGGTCGGCGAAGGAGGCGTCGTCGCTGGCGACGATCAGGTCGCAGGGCCAGGCGAGCATCAGGCCGCCGGCGATGCACTTGCCCTGCACCGCGGCGATCGTGGGCTTGGGGATGTTGCGCCAGCGCTCGCTGAAGCCGATGTAGATCTCCTCCTCGCGCGACATCTGCGCCTCGGCGCCGGCGCAGCCGAAGCCGCAGGTGGTGGTGACGGTCCGGTAGCGCTTCATCGCGCCTGCGCTGTCGGTCTCGGAGAGATCGTGACCCGCGGAGAAGTGCTTGCCCTCGGCGGCCAGGACGATCACCCGCACCTCCTCGTCGTGCGCAGCGCGGTCGAAGGCCTCGTTCAGCTCGTAGAGCAGCTGGGTGTCCTGCGCGTTGGCGCGCTCCGGGCGGTTCAGGCGGATGCGGGCGATGCCCGGCTCGGGCGTCTCGTAGATCAGGGTCTCGAATCGGGTCTCGGCCATGGGGGTCTCCGGCTTGAATGGGGCAGGGGAGCCGGTCCGCTGCACGCTGCGCGGACTCGGTGCACACTCGGGGGCTCAGCAGAGGATACCGCGCCGCCCATGACCGCCTTGCCCGCTTTCCGCTTCGACAACAGCTATGCCCGCGAGCTGGAGGGCTTCTACGTTTCATGGCAGCCGGACCGGGCGCCCGCGCCCCGGCTGCTCTTCCTGAACGAGGCGCTGGCCGGCGAGCTCGGCCTGGACGCGGCAGCCTTGTCGGGCCCGGATGGGGCGGCGCTGTTCGCAGGCAATGCGCTGCCGGAAGGCGCCCAGCCGATCGCGCAGGCCTACGCGGGCCATCAGTTCGGCGGCTTCTCGCCGCAGCTCGGCGACGGCCGGGCGCTGCTGATCGGCGAGCTGATCGACCCGCAGGGGCGTCGGCGCGACCTCGCGTTCAAGGGTTCCGGCCGCACGCCGTTCTCGCGCGGCGGCGACGGCAAGGCCGCTGTGGGGCCGATGCTGCGCGAGGTTCTGATCGGCGAGGCGATGCATGCGCTGGGCGTCCCGACCACGCGGGCGCTGGCGGTGGCCGCCACCGGCGAGCAGGTGCTGCGCGAGACGGCGCTGCCGGGCGCGGTGCTCACCCGGGTGGCGGCCAGCCACCTTCGTGTCGGCACCTTCCAGTTCTTCGCGGCGCGCGGCGAGCAGGACCGCGTGCGCCGGCTCGCCGAGTACGCGATCGCGCGGCATGACCCGGCGCTGGCCGGCGAGCCCGGCCGCTTCCTGGCGCTGCTGGACGCGGTCTCACGGCGCCAGGCGTCCCTGCTGGCGCAGTGGATGAACGTCGGCTTCATCCATGGCGTGATGAACACAGACAACATGACCATCTCCGGCGAGACGATCGACTACGGCCCCTGCGCCTTCCTCGAAGCCTACGACCCCGACGCGGTGTTCAGCTCGATCGACCAGGGCGGGCGCTACGCGTTCGGCCGGCAGCCGCAGATCGCGCGCTGGAACCTGGCGCGGCTTGCCGAATGCCTGCTGCCGCTGCTCGCCGACGAGCCCGAGCGCGCGGCGGCGCTGGCCAACGACGTGCTCGGGCAGTTCGCGGGCCTGCATCGCGCCTGCCTGCTGCAGGGCCAGCGCGCCAAGCTGGGGCTGCGCGCCGGGGAGCCGGCGGACGCCGCCGCGGATGCCGAGGATGCCGCGCTGGCGGACGACTGGCTTGCGCTGCTGCACCGCGAAGGCGCCGACTTCACGCTGGCATGGCGGCTGCTGGCGGATGCCGCCGAGGGCCGTGACGCCGCGCTGCGGGCGCTCTTCGCGGATCCGCAGGCGCCGCAGGCCTGGCTGGCCCGCTGGCGCGAGCGCTGCGCGCGTGAGGACGCGCAGGCCGGCGGCGGCGCCGGGACGGCCGCCAGCACGCGCGCCGCGGCGATGCGCCGGGCCAGCCCCAGGATCATCCCCCGGCATCACCGGGTGGAGGCCGCGCTGGACGCCGCGTCCGATCACGGCGACCTGGGCCCCTTCTCGCAGCTGCTCGACGCGCTGCGCCGGCCCTTCGACGACGACCCGTCGCTCGACGACTTCGCGCAGCCCGCGCCGCGCGAGCTCACGGCCTGCTACCGCACCTTCTGCGGCACCTGAACGGAGCGAACCATGCCGATCGATCGCGTCATCGCAGCGGTGCTCGTGGCTGCCGGCCTGGCAGCCGCCGGCTGGACCGTGTCCCAGGGCCTGGAGCGCTTCCGGATGGCCGACCGCACGGTCACCGTCAAGGGCCTGGCCGAGCGCGAGGTGGAGAGCGACTTCGTGGTCTGGACGCTCACCTTCCGCAGGGCCGGCAACGTCTTCGGCGAGGTGCAGCAGGCGCTCGCCGCCGACCGCGAAAGGGTCGCCGAGTTCCTGCGCACCGCCGGCATCGAGGACGCGGAGGTGGAGGTGCGGCCCCTGCAGGTGGTGGACGTCTATTCGCGTGAGTACGCGCAGCCCAACCAGCCGGTGCGATTCACCGGCAGCGGCCAGGTTCTGGTGAAGTCCGCCCGGGTGGCGGTGGTGGGGAAGGCGGCGCTTGCCATCGACCCGCTGATCCAGGCCGGGCTGGTCATCGAAGGCGGCAGCGGCCCGCGCTACCAGCTGCGCGGCTTCAACGAGGTGAAGGCGCCGCTGCTGGCCGAGGCGACCCGCAATGCGCGCGAGCAGGCGGCGAAGTTCGCCGCCGAGGCCGGCGCCACGCTTGGGGCCCTCAAGAGCGCCAACCAGGGCGTGATCCGGATTTCGGGCGACGACGGCGGTGACTTCGACGACGGCAGCGCGCGCGTCAAGCGGCTGCGCGTCGTGAGCACCTTCGAGTACGAGCTGCGCTGATCCGGGCGATGCGCGGCCTTGCCTGAACCCCGCGCGCGGATGCCGATCGACGCTGCGAGGCTCCTCGTGGTCACCAGTCCGCCGCTGCGCGATGCGGTCGCGCAGCGGCTTCGCGCGCGCTTCCCCGAGGCCGCGCTGCTGGTCTGGACGCACGGCGACCGGGCGGGGCGGGCGGCGGTCCGGAATGCCGTGCTCGCAGGCGACTGGCGCTTCTGCATCTCGGTGTACAGCGACTACGTGTTCACGCGCGAGGAGATCGCCCGCATCGGTCCGATCGTCAACGTCCACCCGGCGCCGCCGCACCTGCGCGGGCGCGGCTACGACACGCTGCCGCTGGTCCGCGGCGACCGCAGGCACGGTGCGACGCTGCACTTCGTCGACGAGCGCATCGACGCCGGGCCGATCGTCGGGGTGCTCTCGCGTCCCCTGGCGGCGGGCACCCGGCACCGCGCGCTAAGGGCGCGTAACCAGCGGCTTTCGCTGGCGATGTTCGCCTGGGTGCTGGCGGGGCTGGCGTCGGCCGATCTCGCGGCCTTCCTCGAAAGCCTTCGGCGCCGGGCGCGCGCGCAGCCGCTGCGCTGGCACGGCGAGCTCCTCGATTCCGCCGGGCAGGCCCGGCTGCTGAGGACGCTGCGGGAGCGCGATCCGGGTCACCCGGCGCTCGACGGGATCGATCCCGCGCTGATCGGCGGCTGAGTACCCGTGTTCGCCGTCGAGCGACAGAGCCGCCGGCGCGCTGGGCGCTGGACGCCCGCGGCCGCTGGACGGGCGGCGCACGCCCGGAGCGCGCGTCTGCGGGAGCGCGGCCCTGTCCGTGCGCCTCAGGCCGCCAGTCGCGGCGCCTCGCGCTGCCCGCGGACGAGGCGGCCCGGCAGCGCGCCGGTCGGCTCGCCGTTCCGGTAGGTGACCGTGCCGGAGACGATCGTCGCGACGTAGCCTTCGGCGCCCTGGTACATCCGGCGCCCGCCAGCGGGCAGGTCGTGGCGCACCGTGGGCACGTGCAGCTTCAGCCGGTCGAGATCGATCAGGTTGATGTCCGCCTTGCAGCCGGGCGCCAGGCGGCCGCGGTCCTGCAGGCCGGCAAGCGCAGCCGGTTCGCTGGTGAGCGCAGCGATGGCCTGCGGCAGCGGGATCCGCTCCGCTGGCGCGGCGTCGCGCGCCCATCGCTGCAGGAGGTAGGTGGGGAAGCTGGCGTCGCAGATCATCCCGTAATGGGCGCCGCCGTCGGCCAGCCCGACCACGGTGCGCGGATGGCCGAGCATCTCCCGCACCGCGTGCAGGTTGCCCTCACGGTAGTTGGCCGCAGGCTGGTAGAAGACCGCCTTGCCCTCGTTGGCCAGCAGCAGGTCGTACGCGTACTCCTCGACCCGCAGGCCGGCTTCGCGGGCGCGCTTGCCGATGGTCTGCGTGAGGTCCGGCTCGTAGTCTGGCGCGTCGGTCCAGGGGAAGGAGAACTGGAAGGCCTTCACCGTCTTGACGTTGATCGGGTTGCCGTCCTCGGGCTGCTCGGACAGCAGGCGCGCGCGGAACCCGGGGTCCTTCATCCGCGCGACCCGTTCGGCCAGCGGCAGGTTCCTGATGGCCTTGTAGCTCGGGTGGAAGGCAAAGGGGTGGAAGCTCAGGTCCAGCCCGTAGAACATGCCCACCGGGCGCGGGGCGACCTGGGCGCGCATTTCGAGCCCGGCCTCGGCGGCGTCGCTCAGCGCGGCCAGCGAGACGCGATAGGCGTCCTCTTCCCCGGTGGGCATCTGGATCAGCGAATACGACAGCGGCCGGCCGCTGCGCTCGGCCAGGCGCCGCATCAGCGCGAACTCGGAGGCCGCGTCGCCCATCGGCGCAGGGATGATCCGGAAGACGCCGCGGCCCGCGTCCTTCAGGCCCTCGGCCAGCGCGGCGAGCTCGTCCTCCTCGGAGTAGAGGCTGGGCGCGGGCTCGCCGGCCTTGGTCCGGTGCAGCATGTTGCGCGAGGTGCTGACGCCGAGCGCGCCGGCGCGCACGGCTTCGGCGGTGAGCGCGCGCATCGCCGCGAGATCCTCGGCCGACGGCGGCTCGTTGGCCGCGGCGCGCTCGCCCATCACGTAGACCCGCAGCGCCGAATGCGGGACCTGCGCGGCCACGTCGATGTCGAAGCGGCGGGCTTCGATCGCGTCCAGGTACTCCGGGAAGGTCTCCCAGTTCCAGGGCAGGCCTTCGGTCATCACGACCTCGGGCACGTCCTCGACGCCCTCCATCACCTTGACCAGCATGTCGCGCTGCTCGGGTTTGCAGGGCGCGAACCCCACGCCGCAGTTGCCCATCACGACCGAGGTGACACCGTGGCTGGAGGAGGGCGCAAGCCGGTTCTCCCAGGTGCACTGGCCGTCGAAGTGGGTGTGGACGTCGACGAAACCGGGCGTCACCAGCAGCCCGCGCGCGTCGAGTTCCTCGGCGGCGCTGCCGGCCACGCTGCCGATCGCGGCGATGCGCCCGTCCTTGACCGCCACGTCGGCGATGCGCGCTTCGCTCCCGAGCCCGTCGTGGACGGTCCCGCCGCGGATGATGAGGTCGTAGTCAGCCATGCGTCACTCCCTGGTGTCTGTCGTTGCGTCCGTCTGCATGCGCGCGCGGATGCGGCGCACGTGTTCCCGGCCGAGTGCCTCGGCCCGCTCGGGGTCGCCCGCGAGCACCGCGTCGGCGATCGCGCGGAATTCCTCGAAGACCTCGTCCTGCATCGTGCTGAAGCCGAACTGGGCGCGCAGCACGTGCACCTGCACGCTCGGCAGCACACGGCGCAGCGCCTGGCTGCCGCCGGCCCGCACGAGCGCCGCGTAGAAGTCCTTGCGCGCTTCGGCGAAGCGCATCGGATCGTGCCGGGCCCGGGCCTGCGCGACCGCTTCGATCGCGGCGCCGACCGCCTCGGGGACGCCGGGCCGGCCGACCGCGCGCGCCGCAGTCCGGGCTGCCAGCCCCAGCAGCAGTTCGGTGAGCTCGAGCGTGTCCAGCGCATCCTCGATCGTGAGCTCGCTGATCCGCGCACCCCGGTTCGGGCTCAGGGTGACCACGCCGCGTGCCGCGAGCCGCTGCAGCGCGTCGCGCACCGCGCTGCGTCCCACGCCGTAGCGTGCGCAGAGGTCGGCCTCGATCAGGCGCTGGCCCGGTGCGTAGCTGCCCGCTTCCAGGCCCGCGACGATGGCGCGCGCCAGCGTCGCGGAGGCGCAGGCTGGGCGCTCGCCGGAATAGGCGAGGACGCTGGTGGAGAGGAACGCGGGGGCGGCGGTCGTTGGCAAGGGGGCGATGCGTGCGTGGCGATGGACCCTGACTCACCAGCGCGGCGGCCGAAGTCAAGGGTGAATCTGATCGTCGTCAAGATTGTCGACAAAATTGTGGGCGACAAAGCTGGCGAGGGCAAGCGTCGCGTCGGCGCGGCGTTCCACCAGTTGCAGGACGGGCGCGCCGCGAGGCGCTGGATTCAGCGCGCCGCCAGGCGCCAGAGCGAGGTCAGTTCTGCCCGGCGGGCGGCGTGCAGCGGATCGGCCGGGTCGGAAGCCCGGGGGTGGGTGGGACGGGCGTCCAGCCGCCCGACGACCGCGAGGCCGGCCGCAGAGAAGGCGGCCAGCAGCTCGTCGCGGCGGCGCAGGCCCAGGTGCTCGGCGAGATCGGACAGGATCAGCCAGCCTTCGCCGCCGGGTTCCAGGTGCGCGGCCAGCCCGGCCAGGAAGCCGAGCAGCATCCGGCTGCCGGGATCGTAGACCGCCTCCTCGAGCGCGGAGCCCGGGCGCGCCGGCAGCCAGGGTGGGTTGCAGACGATCAGCCCCGCCCGGCCCGGCGGGAAGAGGTCGGCCTGCAGGACCTCGACGCGCCCGGCCGGATCCAGGC
>JBKHVS010000110.1:0-11083 GCA_046569945.1 Gammaproteobacteria bacterium
CAGCAGCTGGTGCCGCAGCGACTGCCCGGACTCCACGAGCGCCTCGCGCGAGCCGCGCAGTTCCTCGATGTGACGCAGCACGCGCACCGCCAGCCCGGCTCAAATGGCGATCGCGAGGATGGACAGCACCCGGTTGGCCATCACGTCGGCCATCGCGATGCCCGTGTGCGCAGCGGGCGACAGCAGCCCGCCGGCCACCGTCAGCGCCACCGCGCCCGCCGCGCTCCACAGCACGAAACGCCGGTTGCGGCTGAGCGCAGCGAGCAGCACCACCGGCATGTGCAGCGTGCCGTGCGCGAAGCCCAGCGGCGTGAAGGTGTCGGCGGCGAACACCCCGAGCAGGCACACCGCGGTCAGCACGTACCAGAGGGTCCGGTCAGCCCGCATCGAGCGCCTCCCTCAGCTTGCGCGCCAGGTCCGAACGGCGGAAGGGCTTGCTCAGCAGCTGAACGCCGGGATCGAGCCGTCCGTGGTGGACGATGGCGTTCTCGGTGTAGCCGGACATGTAGAGGACCTTCATCTCCGGCGCGATCAGGCGCGCCCGCGCCGCAACGTCCCGCCCGGACAGGCTGCCCGGCAGCACGACGTCGGTGAGCAGCAGGTCGAAGCCCGGCTGCTGCCGGAGCCGCCGCAGCGCCCCCTCTCCGTCCTCGAAAGACTCGACCTCGCAGCCCAGCGCGATCAGGCTGTCCTCGGTGTGCCTGCGCACCAGCGCATCGTCCTCCACCAGCATCACCCGGCGCCGCGCCGCGGTCCGCTGCGGCGGCTCGGGCTCGGGCGGCGGGCGGAGCGGCTCCGCACCGGGCGCCGCGCGCGGCAGGTAGACCTTCACCGTCGTGCCTTCGCCCGGCTCGCTGTAGATCCTGGCGTGCCCGCCCGACTGGCGGGCAAAGCCGTACACCTGCGGCAGGCCGAGCCCCGAACCCTTGCCCGGCGGCTTGGTGGTGAAGAAGGGCTCGAAGGCGCGCGCCACCTCGTCCGCGGACATGCCGTGGCCGGTGTCCGACACGGCGATCATCACGTACTGGCCGGCCGACATCTGGTTCGCCTCGGCGTAGTCCGCATCCACGGACACGTTGGCGGTCTCGATGGTGAGCCGGCCGCCCTGGGGCATCGCGTCGCGGGCGTTGATCGAAAGGTTGAGGATGGCGTTCTGGAGCTCGTGCGGGTCGGCCGAGGCCTTCCAGAGGCCGCTGCCGCGCACCAGCTCGATGTCGACGTCCGCGCCGAGGGTGCGCCGCAGGATGCCTTCGGCTTCCGCAACCAGATCGCCCACGTCCACCGCGCGCGGATCGAGCGGCTGGCGGCGGGCGAACGAGAGCAGCCGGTGCGTCAGCGCCGCCGCGCGCTCGCCCGCTTCGCGGATGCCCTGGGCCTGCGCGCGCACGCCGGGCGCCGCGCCCTCCAGGTGCTCCAGCAGCGAATCCGCGTTGCCCAGGATCACCGTGAGCAGGTTGTTGAAGTCATGCGCAACCCCTCCCGTGAGCTGGCCCACGGCCTCCATCTTCTGCGCCTGGCGCAGCCGCTCTTCGGTGTCCACCTGCCGGCTCACGTCGATGAAGTAGACGGTGAGGCCGGCGTGATGCGGATAGGCGCGCACCGAAAACCAGCGCCCGAGCGGCGGGTAGTGGAACTGGAAGCTGCGCAGCTGCCCGGCCGACACGGCCAGCTCGTACTCCTTCTGAGCGATGCTGCCGACCGCCTCCGGGAACTCGTCCCAGATGCGCCTGCCGAGCAGGCTGTCGCGGCTGCGCTCCAGCACCCGCTCCGCCTCGGCGTTGAGGAAGGTGAAGCGCCAGTCGCGGTCCACCACGAAGACCGCATCGGAGATCGACGCGAACACGTTCTCGACCTCGGCCCGCGCGGCCACCGCCTGCTCCAGCGCCTGCTCGCGGGCCCGGCTCGCGAGGAAATTCTCCAGCACCGCGCCCGCCAGGCTCGCAAGCTGCGCCATCTCGCTCAGGTCGTCGGCGGTGAACGCGCCGCGCAGCTTGCCGGTCAGCGTGACGCGGCCGAGGGGGCGGCCGTCGTGGCCGGCCAGTGGAACGAGCAGGCTGTCGCCCGAGATCCTGGGCTCACCCGATGCGCCCGCGCCGGCTTCCGCGCTGGCGTCGCGCACGCCGACCAGCCCGCGCGACACCTGGGCCAGCCGCGACAGCAGGCTGTCGACGTCCGGCTGCCGGGCCAGGTCCTGGAAGGCGCCGGCCAGCAGCTTCAGGTGCTCGGAGCGCCGGGCCTCCCAGCGGCGCCGGCGCGACAGGTGCACCCAGGTGGCGTACGAGGCGGCAGCGAACATCGCCAGCGCCAGCCCGGCAACCGCCGACTGGAAGAAGGCCCGGCGCCGCCAGGCGCCCAGCACCTCGTCGCGCCCCAGCCCGACGTAGACCAGCGCACTGCCCTCGGCGACCCGCTCGAAGGCGGTGATCCGCTCGACCCCGTCGGCCTGCGAGGCCGCGAGGAACCGGCCGCGCTCGCCGGTGCGCAGCCGCTCGCGGAACAGCAGGGTCTTCGACAGGTCCATGCCGATGACGTCCTCGGTGAGGGGGCTGCGCGCGATGATCACCCCGTCCCGGTTCAGCAGGCCCACCACACCGTCCCGGCCGGTCTTGATCGCCGAATAGAACTCCAGCAGCTGCTCGACGGAGACCGCGGCGGCGACCACGCCGATGAAGCGGCCATCGGGGTCCTCCAGCCGGCGCGTCAGGTTGAAGATCCAGCGGTCGCGGGCATGGCCCACCTGGCCCATCCGCGGCGGCCCGATGTAGAGGCCTGCGTCCACGGCGTCGCGCTGCACGCGGTACTCCGGATGGCCCGAGAGATCCACCCGCTCCACCCCGGGCGCGCGCGAGCTGGCCAGCAGACGGCCGCGGGCGTCGAGGACGAAGAAGGCGAAGGTGGAGGGCGAAACCTTCTGTCGCGCGGCGAGCATCCGGTGCAGGGCCTCGGGGTCTTCGGCCACGGCAGGATCGCGCAGCGCCTCGGCCACCGTGGCGATGGCGAAATCGATTCCCGCGAACGCCTGCCGGGTGTGCTCGGCCAGCGCCTCGCTGAGGTTCTCGACGTCCCGATAGGCCAGCTCCTCCACCTGCCTGCGGTCCGCGGCGAGCTGCAGCGAGACCAGCACCGCCAGCACGGCCGCCACCACCAGGTTCACCAGCACGAAGGCGCGCGCCGGAAGATGCCGGCGTGCGCCGGCTGGCCGTGCGGCGTTGCCGCCCCGGCCGCGGGCGCTCACGCGATCACCCAGATCCACAGGAACTCGTCGCCCGAGGCCTCGAAGCGTCGGATCTGCGCGCAGATCTCCTCGTCTAGCAGGTGGTCCTGGCTCAGCAGCAGGGTTCCCGAGCCGGTGACCAGGTCCTCGGCCAGCCGCATTCCGGGCCGCAGGTCGGCGCTGGACACCAGCAGCTTGCGCGGCGCGGCTTCCAGCGGCTGGTTGGCATGACGCAGCACTGCGTCCACGCAGGCCTCGTCGTAGAGCGTGCCGCGCCGGCGGCGCAGCTGGTCGAAGGCCTCGGCCACCGACAGCGGCCGGTGCTCGATGACGCCCGCGAGCAGCTGCTCCAGGTCGGTGGCCACCCGCAGCAGGCGCGCTCCCAGCGGGATGTCGGCGCCGGCGAGCCCGTCGGGCGCCCCGCTGCCGTCGACGTTCTCGTAGAGGTGGCGCAGGATGCGCCCGGCGTTCGCCAGCGAGGGCAGCGCGATCAGGTGGCCCTCGCCGCGCTGCGGGTGCATCAGGTACTGGGCGCGTTCGGCGTCGTCGAAGGCCGCGAGCGGCCGGCGCAGCAGATCGTCGGGCAGGCCCAGCTTGCCGATGTCCTGCAGCAGCGCGGCGAAGATCACGTCGGTCAGCGCGTCGGCCTCCATGCCCAGCATCGGGCCGACCGCCCGCACCCGCCGCGCCACGCGCCGGGGGCAGCCGGCTGCCAGGCCCGAGCGCGATTCGATCAGGCTGGACAGCAGCCGCACGGTGCCGACCAGGTCGGACTTCAGCCGGCTGCCCGCCTCCTCCAGCTCGGCCAGCGTGCGGCTCAGCTCCGCGGTGCGCTCGGACACCCGCGCCTCGAGCGTGGCGTTGGCGCTGGCCAGGCGGCGGTTGAGCTCCTGGGTGAGCCTGAGCAGCGAGTCGCGCTCGCGCTCGAGCTCGCGGCGGCCGATGCCCTCGCGCAGCGCCTGCTCCAGCTCGCGGTCGTCCCAGGGCTTGGACAGGTAGCGCAGCACCTCGCCCTCGTTGACCGCGCGCACCGTGGAGGCCATGTCCGAATAGCCGGTGAGCAGGATGCGCACCGCCCCGGGGGCGATGCTGCGCGCCTCGCGCAGGAAGTCCGCGCCGTTCATCAGCGGCATCCGCATGTCGGAGACGATGGCGTCGACCGTCTCGCGGCGCAGCACCTCGAGCGCCGGCGGGCCGTCCTCGGCGGTGAGCACGTCGAAGCCGCGGGCGCGCAGCGTGCGCCGCAGCGCGCTCAGGATGTTGGGCTCGTCGTCGACCGCGAGCACCCGGTACTGTCGCAGGGCCTGGTCAGGCATGGGGTTCGTCTCCCTGGGGCGAAGGCTGCGCGATGGGCAGCGCGATGCTGAAGGTGGTGCCGGCGCCCGGCGCGCTGCGGACCTCGATCGTTCCGCGGTGCTTGCGCACGATGGCGTAGGACAGCGAGAGGCCGAGCCCCGTGCCCTGGCCCACCGGCTTGGTGGTGAAGAAGGGTTCGAAGATCCGGTCGCGGATCTCCTCGGGAATGCCGCAGCCGTCGTCGGCCACCTCGATGCGCACCCGGTCGCCCTCCTGGACCGTGGACACCCGGATCTCCCCGCCGCGCTCGATCGCGTGGGCGGCGTTCACCACGAGGTTGAGGAACACCTGGTTGAGCTGCGAAGGCAGGCACTGCACCTCGGGCAGGGGCCCGAGCTGGCGCACCAGCCGTCCCTTGTAGCGGATCTCGTTGTTGGCGATGTTGAGCGTGCTCTGCAGCCCGGCGTTCAGGTCGGCCCACTCCCATTCGTCATGCTCGCCGCCGCGCGAGAAGTCCTTGAGGTCCTGGACGATCTTGCGCACCCGGTCCAGGCCCTCGCGGGTCTCGGCGAGCAGCGCGGGCACGTCCTCGACCAGCTCGCGCAGGCCCGGATCTGCCTCCAGCGCCACCGGGCCGAGGCTCGAGGTCAGCCGGCCGAGCAGGCGCTCCATGTAGCCCTCGAGCGTGCCGACGTTCGAGTAGACGTAGCCGATCGGGTTGTTGATCTCGTGGGCGACGCCGGCGGCGAGCTGCCCGATCGCGGCCATCCGCCCGGACTGCTCCAGCTGCGCCTGCGCATGGGTGAGCCGCGCGTTGATCTCGGCCATCTCGCGGTTCATCCTCGACAGGCTCTGGATGCGGCGCTGCTGGTCGTCGTGCATCCGCGAGTTGTCGATCACCAGCGCCAGCATGCTCGCCATGATCGAGCCGCGCTGCAGGTCCTGCTCCTCGTAGCTGCGCAGGTCGTCGTAGCGGTTGACCGCGAACACCCCCACCAGGCGCTGCTGGATCTTCAGCGGCCAGCACAGCGAGGACGCGGGGATGCGCCTGGCGGCAGCGCCCCCGGTCGCTGCGGACGCCGCTGCGGCTGCGGTCTCGGCCAGCGCGCCCTGGGTGAGCAGCGGCAGGCCATCGCGCGCCACCCGGCCGAGCACGCCCTGGCCGAGACGCACGCTGCGCCCCAGCGCCTCGCCGGGAAGATCGGTGGCCGCGACGATGCGCAGCTCGTCGGCATCGCCGAAGTACAGGGCCAGCGTGCCGCTCTCGGCGGCGAAGGCATCGACCACGTGGCGCAGCATCCGGCTGAGCGCGCTGTCGAGGTCGGTGGCGTCGGCCGCGATCTGGCTGAGCGCGTAGAGCTCCTCGACCCAGGTGATCCGCGAAATCTGCTCGGTGGTGACGAAGACGTCGCCGAGGATGCGGCTCAGGTCGAGCGGCAGGTCCGCGCCCTCGTTCTCGGTGCGGCCGAGCGCGTAGAGCTGCTCGAGCCAGGGGATGGAGGATCCGGGTCCGCTCATGTCTGGCCTCGGTGACGGGCGCCGGCCGGCATCGCGCCCGGCAGGAGAAGGGCCGCCGCCGCGGCAGCCATGGGACGCGCCAGCAGGTAGCCCTGCAGGACGTCGCAGCCGAGCTCGAGCAGGACGCGCGCCTGCTCGTCGGTCTCGACGCCTTCGGCGATCACCGTCTTGCCCAGCGCCCGCGCCAGCGCCACCACGCTGTCGACGATCGCCCTGGCCTGCGGCTGCGCGCCCAGCCCGAGGGTGAAGCGGCGGTCGAGCTTGAGCGCCGACACCGGCAGCTCCCACAGGTAGGCGAGACTGCTGTAGCCGGTGCCGAAATCGTCCAGGTGGACTTCGATGCCCTGCCCGGTCAGCGCGTGCGCCAGCGCGGAGCCGCTGCCGAGGTCCTGCATCAGCAGCGACTCGGTGATCTCCACCTGCAGCAGCTCCGGCGGCAGCCGCCACCGGCGCAGCGCGTCCTCGACGGCCTCGAGGAAGTCGCCGTTGGCGACCTGGCCCACCGAGACGTTCACCGCCACCGGCCGGGCCGCGAGCCCGAGGTCCAGCCAGGCGCGCAGCTGGGCGCAGACCCGGTCGAGAAGCCAGCGCCCGAGCGGGACGATGGCGCCGCATTCCTCTGCGAGCGGGATGAACTCCTGGGGCGCCACCGCCCCCAGCGAGGCGCTCTGCCAGCGAGCCAGCGCCTCGAAGCCGCAGAGCTCGCGCCCGGCAGCGGTGAACTTGGGCTGGTAGACGATGTGGAAGGCTTCGTCGAACTCGCCAGAGCGCAGCGCATCGAGCAGCTCCTGGCGCCGCCGCTGCGCCCGGCCCAGCGCCGCATCGAACAGGCGGGCCCGGCCCGCGCCCTCCTGGCGCGCCACCAGCAGCGCCGCGCTGGCGTTGGCCAGCAGCGCATCGGGGTCGGCGCCGCCCTGCGGATGCACCGCCACCCCGACCGAAGCGCCGATCCGCAGGCTGCCGTCGGCCAGCTCGATCGGCGCCGAAAGCGATGACAGCATGCCGTCGCAGGCGGCCAGTGCCTCGCCGTCATCGTCGGTGTCGAGCACCGCCACGAATTCGTCTGCGCCCATGCGCGCGACCGACGCGCCGCCCGGGCGGCTGCCCACCAGCCGCGCCGCCACCTCCTTGAGCACCGCATCCCCGGCCCGGTGGCCGCGCGCCTCGTTGATCGCGCCGAAGCGGTCCAGGTCGATGCAGGCCACCGCCACGCGGCGGCCGCCGCTGCGCGCTGCGCTGCAGGCCTCGCCGAGCAGCTCGATCGCGGCATCGCGGTTGGGCAGGCCGGTGAGCGCATCGTGCCTGGCCAGGTGCGCCAGGCGCCGGTCGCGCAGGTGGTCCTCGGTGACGTCGCGCAGGTAGACCGACACCCCTTCGCGGGCGGGGAACATCCGGGCTTCGATCCAGCGCGCGCCGGTCGGCCAGTACTCCCGGAAGATGCTGGGCGTCATCTCGCGCGCGGCGCGCATCGCCCGCGCATGCAGGCGCGCGCCCACGCCGTCGGGGAAGGCCTCCCAGACCCCGGCGCCCACGAGCTGCGCCGCGCGGCGCTCGAGCAGCGCCTCCAGGCGCCGGTTGACCAGGCTGAGACGGTGCTCGCGGTCGAGCGCGAAGAAGGCATCCTCGATCCGGTCGAGCACGCCGGCAGTGCGGTGCTCGGCCTGGACGCGCGCGGTGACGTCGGTCTGCACGCCGACGTAGTGCACGGGCAGCCCGTCGCTGCCGCGCACCGGCGCCAGCACCAGCCGGTTCCAGAAGAGCTCGCCGTCGCTGCGGTAGTTGCGCAGCGTCACGTCGACGCCCTCGCCCCGTGCCAGGGCGCGCCGTATCGTGGCGAGCTCGGGCTGGCGCCGGTCGGTTCCCTGCAGGAAGGAGCAGCTGCGCCCGAGCGTCTCGGCAGCCGGGTAGCCGGTCAGGCGCTCGAAGGCGGGGTTCACGTAGACCAGCGGCATGCCGGGCAGCCGGGCATCGGCGATCGTCATCGCGCTGCCGGCGGCCTGCATGCAGCCTGCCAGCACCCCGGCATCGAGGCCGGCGAGGGGATCGCGCGCATTCATCAGAGCGGCCCTTCCGGATCGACCAGGCCCTTGCGCACCGCGTACAGGGTGAGTCCGGCGATGTCGTCGATGCCCAGGCGCTCCATCAGCCGGGCCCGGTGCGCCTCCACCGTCTTGGGGCTGAGTCCCAGATCGAAGGCGATCTCCTTCGTCGAGGCGCCGCGCGCGATCCGCACCAGCACCTCGCCCTGGCGCGGCGTCAGCTCTTCGTCGCCCGCGCCGCGGGAGCCGGCGGGCCGCAGCCCGGCCAGCACCCGGCTCGAGGCGCGCGGCGCCAGGTAGCTCTCGCCGCGCATCACCGCCTCGATGGCGCGGCCCATCTCGGAAGCCGAGGCGTCCTTCAGGACGTAGCCGTTCGCGCCGCTCCTGAGCGCGCCCTGCACGAAGTCCGCCGTGTCGTACATCGACACCACCAGGATGCGCAGGCCCGGATGGGCCTCGCGCAGCGCGGCGATCGCGCGGATGCCGTTCATGCGCGGCATCGACAGGTCGGTGATCACCAGGTCCGGCGCCAGTCGCGCGACGAGGTCGAGCAGCGACAGGCCGTCGGCGGCCTCGCCGACGACCTCCAGGCCGCCGATGTCGCCGAGGATGGCGCGGATACCCGAGCGCACCACGTGGTGGTCGTCCGCGAGCACGACGCGTGTGCTTGCGTTCATCGATGTCCTCCGTGTTCTTCCATTGCCGCGAAGCGCAGCATCACGCAGCTGCCGCGGCCCTGGCGCGAGACCAGCCGCAGCCGGCCGCCGGCCAGCTCGGCGCGTTCGATCATTCCGTACAGGCCGAAGTTATCGTCGCTGGGCCCGCCCGCCAGCGCCGCCGCCACGTCGAAGCCGCACCCGTCGTCGGCCACGGCCAGCGTCAGCGCCCCCTCGGGGTGGAAGTGCAGCCGCACCAGCACGCTGGCCGGCGCGCCGTGCCGGATCGAATTGAGCACCGCCTCCTGGGCGACGCGCACCGCGGCGATCCAGCGCGGCGAGCCGTCGCGCGGCTCGGCGCCGCGCACCTCGAAGCGGCCGCGCACCCCGGCCGGGTCGAGCAGGCGCTCGGCAGCGCCGCGCACCGTGGCCGCCAGCCCCAGCAGTTCGAGCTGCGGCGGCTTGAGCGAGAAGGACATGCTGCGGACCTGCTCCAGCGCGCCCCTGGCCAGCGTCAGCGCAGCCTGCAGGTTCTCGCTGCCCTGCCCCGGGCCGGCGCTGCGCTGCGCGGCGCCCAGCTGCAGGACGACGCCGGCCAGCGTCTGGCCGAGCTCGTCGTGCAGCTCGCGCGCGATCCAGGCGCGCTCGCGCTCCTGCACGTCGACCAGCCGCGCGGACACCCGGCTCAGCCGGGCATACGCCTGCTCGAGCTGCGCCTGGACCCGCCTGCGCTCGCGCTCCAGCCTGCGCTCGCGCAGCACCCGCTCGAGCCCCGGCGGCACGAGGTCGATCCGGTTCTTCAGGAAGAAATCGCGGGCCCCTGCGCGCAGCAGCGCCACCGCGGCTTCCTCGCCGATGGCACGGGTCACGACGATCAGCGGCACCTCGGGCTGGACGCTACGGATCAGCTCGAGCGCGCGGTACGGGGAGAAGGCCGGCAGCGAGTAGTCGCAGAGCACGGCGTCGACCGGGTCGCTGAGCGCGACCAGGAAGCCCTGCTCGTCCAGGACGGAGCGCAGCTCGACGCGCATCCCGTGACGCAGCAGCGCCAGCCGCAGCAGCTCGACGTCGTCGGCCGAATCCTCGACCGCGACCAGGCGCAGCTTCGCGGCCTGTTCAGCCGCTGGCATGCACGCTCCCGTCGGGGCGGGACCAGTAGTTGGCCACGCCGTGCAGCGTCCTGGCCCAGTCGTCCAGGGTCAGCGGCTTGCGCAGGTAGATGTCGGCGCCCGCATCCAGGCTGGCGCTGACGTCCTCGGGGGTCTCCGAGGTCGACATCATCACGATGGGACAGCCCGACCACCGGCTGCGCTCGCGGATCCTGCGCACCGTGGCCGGGCCGTCCATGCCGGGCATCTTGACGTCGACCATCATCAGCACCGGCGCCTGCGCGGCCGCATCGAGCGCCTCCAGCGCCTGGTTGCCGGAACTGACCGCGAGCACGTCGATGCCCGGGAACTCGCGTGCAAGCACGAGCCGCATCAGCGCCAGCTGGTCCTCGTCGTCGTCCACCAGAAGGATGTTCTTCACTGTCGTGTCTCCGTTTCCGTCCGCATCCGCGCCTCAGCTCGCCGGACCGAGGGTGAAGGCGAACTTCGCGCCGCCCTGCTCTCCGGACTCCGCCCAGACCCTGCCCCGGTGCATGCCGACGATCCGGGCAACGATCGCCAGGCCGATCCCGCTGCCCTCGAACTCGTCGCGCCCGTGCAGCCGCTGGAAGGGCTGGAACATTCGTCCGGCGTACTCCGAGGGGAATCCCACGCCGTTGTCGGCGAGGCTGAACACCGTCTCCTCGCCGGCCTCGCCGAGCACCTTCTCGACCTCGAAGCGCAGCCTGGACGCCGGCTCGCGCGACGAGAACTTCACCGCGTTCCCGACCAGGTTCTCGAGCAGGATGCGCACCAGGCTGGGATCGGCGCGCACCTCGCAGGCGGCAGGCGCCTCGAGCTCGATCTCGCGGCCCGGCTGCCGGTCGCGCTCGGCCTGGACCACCTCGCGCAGCAGGCCGACCAGCTCGAAGGACTGCGGCGCGAGCTCCTCCCTGCCCAGGCGCGACAGGGCGAGCAGGTCGGTGATCAGCGTCTCCATCCGATGCGCGTTCTCGGCGATGCGGCCGACGTAGTGCCGCGCCTCGTCGTCGATGCTGCCCACCTGTCCGTCGAGCAGGACGCCGGCGAAGCCCGCGATCACGTGCACCGGCGCCCGCAGGTCGTGCGACACCGAGTAGGAGAAGGCTTCCTGGCGCTCGACCGCGTCGTTGAGCTCCTGCTGAACCGATTCGAGCTCGCCGACGTCGGTGTCGACGCCGACCCAGGACAGCACCGAGCCGTCGGCGCCGAGCACCGGCGCCGCCCCGGTCC
>JBKHVS010000111.1:0-11050 GCA_046569945.1 Gammaproteobacteria bacterium
CTGCAGGACTTCGCCGGCTGCGACCTGGTCATCGAGGCCATCGTCGAGCGGCTGGACGTCAAGCGCGAGATGTTCGTCGCGCTCGAAGAGATCGTCGGACCCGACTGCGTCCTGGCGAGCAACACCTCGTCGCTGTCGATCACCGCGATCGCAGCGGCCTGCGAGCACCCGGGGCGCGTGGCGGGCTATCACTTCTTCAACCCGGTGCCGCTGATGAAGGTGGTCGAGGTGGTCCAGGGGCCGCGCACCGCCCCCGCGGTGGTCGACCGCCTGGTCGAGCTATCGCGGATCGCCGGGCACACGCCGGTGGTCTGCCAGGACACGCCCGGCTTCATCGTCAACCACGCCGGGCGGGGCTTCGGGCCTGAGTCGCTGCGCGTGCTGCACGAAGGCGTCGCCGGGGTTCCTGCGATCGACCGGCTGCTGCGCGAGCAGGTGGACATCGGCGGACAGGGCTTCAAGCTCGGCCCCTTCGAGCTGATGGATCTCACCGGACTGGACGTCTCCCACCCGGTGATGGAGTCCATCTACCACCAGTACTACGAGGAGCCGCGCTACAAGCCCTCGGTGATCGGCCAGCAGCGCGTCGCCGCCGGGCTCTACGGCCGCAAGACCGGCGAGGGCTTCTACCGCCACGCCGGCGGCGCGCAGCAGACCCCGGCCGAAGCGCCCGCCCCTGCGCTGCCCGCGGGCCTGCGCGCCTGGGTGGCGCCCGGCGAGATGCGTGATGCAGTGCGCGAGCTGGTGTCGGGACTGGGCGCCGCGCTGGACGACGGCCCTGCGCCCGCCGCCGGTTCGCTGATCCTGGTCACACCGATGGGGCTCGACGCCACCACCGCATCGGAAGGGCTGGACGCGACGCGCGTCGTCGCGCTCGACACCCTGTTCCCCTTCGGGCTGCGCGCCTGCAAGCGCCGCGCGATCATGACCACGCCGGCCACGCTGCCCGAGGTGCGCGACGCGGCGCATGCGCTGTTCGCGGCCGACGGTGCCAAGGTGTGCGTGCTGCGCGACAGCGCCGGCTTCGTCGCGCAGCGCGTGGTCGCGATGATCGTCGCCATCGGCTGCGACATCGCACAGCAGCGCGTCGCTTCTCCCGCCGACATCGACGTCGCGGTCCGCCTCGGCCTGGGCTACCCGATGGGCCCGCTGGCGATGGGCGATGCGATCGGCCCGCGGCGCATCGTCGAGATCCTCGCCGGCATGCACCGCGTCACCGGCGAGCCGCGCTACCGCCCGGGGCTGTGGCTGCAGCGCCGCGCGCAGCTGGGCCTGTCGCTGCTGCACGAGGACTGAGCCGATGGCCGCCCGCCTGCTCGTCGAGCGCAAGGGACCGGTGCTGGTCCTGACGATCTCCAACCCCGAGGCGCGCAACGCGCTGCACCCGGACATGCACGCCACCGGCGTGCGCGCGCTGCAGGAGCTGGAGGGCGACCCGTCGGTGCGCGCCGTCGTGATCGTCGGCGAGGGACGCTTCTTCTGCGCGGGCGGCAACCTGAACCGCCTGCTCGAGAACCGCCGCAAGGATCCCTCGGTCCAGTTCGACTCGATCGAGAATTTCCACGGCTTCGTGCGCGCGATCCGCGGCTGCGACCGCCCGGTGATCGCGGCGGTCGAGGGCGCCGCGGCCGGCGGCGGATTCTCGCTGGCGCTCGCATGCGACCACATCGTCGCCGCCGAGGACGCCCGCTTTGCGATGTCCTACGCCCGCATCGGGCTGACGCCCGACGGCGGCGGCTCCTTCTTCCTGGGCAGCCGCCTGCCCTACCCGCTCGCCTTCGAGCTGCTGTCGACCGCCGCCCCGATCGACGCCGCCCGCCTTCACGCGCTGGGCATCGTCAACCGGGTGGTCCCGCCCGGGCAGGCGCTGGCCGCTGCGCTGGAGCATGCGCGCGCGCTGGCCGCGGGCCCTGCGGGGGCGCTCGCGCGCATCAAGCGGCTCGCCGACTCCGCCCGCCTGAACCGGCTCGACGCCCACCTGGAGCAGGAGCGCGACAACTTCGTCGAGAGCCTCTTCCATGCCGACGCAGCGGAAGGCATCACCGCATTCCTGGAGAAGCGCGCACCCCGCTTCGGCGACGCGCCCTGATCCGCAGTCATACCAGTACAGGAGAGACCCCTTGTCCGAGAACACCCAGAACTTCGTCGGCTCGATGGAGGTGCCCGAGCGCCACCGCTTCGACACCGCCGCCCTCGAGCGCTTCCTCGGGGACAAGCTGCCCGGCTTCAAGGGCCCGCTGAGCGTCGAACTGTTCAAGGGCGGCCAGTCCAACCCCACCTACCGCCTGATCACCCCCGGGCGCAGCTACGTGATGCGCGCCAAGCCGGGCCCGGTGGCGAAGCTGCTGCCCTCGGCGCACGCGATCGAGCGCGAGTTCAAGGTGCTCAAGGCGCTCGGCCCCACCGACGTCCCGGTGCCCGAGGTCTACTGCCTGTGCGAGGACGAAGAGGTGATCGGCCGCGCCTTCTACGTGATGGAGTGCCTGGAGGGCCGGGTGCTCTGGAACCAGGGCCTCCCCGACATGACGAAGCAGGAGCGCTTCGCGCACTACGACGAGATGAACCGCGTGATCTCGGCGCTTCACAACGTCGACTACAAGGCGGTGGGCCTCGAGGACTTCGGCAGGCCCGGCAACTACTTCGCGCGCCAGATCGGGCGCTGGAGCAAGCAGTACCAGATCTCCGAGACCGAGCCGATCCCCGAGATGCACCGCCTGATCGAGTGGCTGCCCGCGAGCATCCCGCCCGGCGAAGACACCTCGATCGTCCACGGCGACTATCGCCTGGACAACATGATGTTCGCGAAGGACCAGCCCAGGGTCATCGGCGTGCTCGACTGGGAACTGTCGACGCTTGGCCATCCGCTGGCCGACTTCTCCTACCACTGCATGAGCTGGCACATTCCGCCCGAGCAGTTCCGCGGGATCGCCGGGCTGGACCTCGAAGCGCTGGGCATCCCCGACGAGCGCAGCTACGTGCGCATGTACTGCGAGCGCACCGGCAGGAATCCGGACCGCGTGCTGGAACACTGGGACTTCTATTTGGCGTACAACATGTTCCGGCTCGCGGCCATCCTGCAGGGCATCGTGAAGCGGGTGGTCGACGGCACCGCGTCCAACGCCGAGGCGCCCGCGACTGCTGAACGCGTGCGGCCGCTGGCGGAGCGGGCCTGGAGCTACGCGCAACGCGCCGGCGCGAAGTGATCGCGGCGGCTTGATACGACCGTCCAGACGGTTTCTATCCACGACCAACCAGAGAGAGCGAAGGAGACAAGCATGGATTTCGAATACACCCCCAAGGTCAAGCAGATGCGCGAGCGGCTGATCTCGTTCATGGACGAGTACATCGTCCCGAACGAGGACCGCTACCATCAGGAGATCGAAGAGAACCGCGCCAAGGGCAACGCCTGGATTCCGACCAAGGTCATCGAGGAGCTCAAGCCGAAGGCGCGCGCCGCGGGCCTCTGGAACCTGTTCCTGCCGCACTCCGCGCGGGTGCCTGAGGGCCTGTCCAACCTCGAGTACGCGCCGCTGTGCGAGATCATGGGCCGCGTGCCCTTCGCCTCGGAGGTCTTCAACTGTTCGGCGCCCGACACCGGCAACATGGAGACCCTCGAGCGCTACGCGTCCGAGGAGATCAAGCGCAAGTGGCTCGACCCGCTGCTGGCCGGCGAGATCCGCTCCGCCTTCGCGATGACCGAGCCGCTGGTGGCCTCGTCCGACGCCACCAACATCGAGTCGAGCATCCGCCGCGAGGGTGACGAGTACGTCCTCAACGGCCGCAAGTGGTGGACCTCCGGCGCGATGGACCCGCGCTGCAAGATCCACATCTTCATGGGCAAGACCAATCCGGAAGCCGGCCGCCACGAGCAGCAGTCGATGATCGCGCTGCCCGCGGACACCCCGGGGATCACGGTCAAGCGCTTCCTGAGCGTGTTCGGCTACGACGACGCGCCCCACGGCCATGCCGAGGTGATCTACGAGAACGTGCGGGTGCCGGTGGGCAACATCCTGCTCGGCGAGGGCCGCGGCTTCGAGATCGCCCAGGGCCGCCTCGGACCGGGCCGGATCCACCACTGCATGCGCTCGATCGGCGCCGCGGAGCGCGCGCTCGAACTGATGTGCAAGCGGCTGTCCTCGCGGGTGGCCTTCGGCAAGACGGTCTCGACGCAGACCGTCTGGCAGGAGCGCATCGCCGAAGCCCGCTGCATGATCGACCAGGCCCGCCTGATGACGCTGAAGGCCGCCTACATGATGGACACCGTGGGCAACAAGGTGGCGAAGGCCGAGATCGCGATGATCAAGGTGATCGCCCCCAACATGGCGACGAAGATCATCGACTGGGCGATCCAGGCCCACGGCGGCGGCGGCGTCTGCCAGGACTTCCCGCTGGCCAGCCTGTACTGCCACCAGCGCACCCTGCGCATCGCCGACGGTCCGGACGAGGTGCACCGCAACGCGATCGCCAAGATCGAGCTGGCCAAGCACCTGGCCATCCCTGGCGGCGCCGACAAGGTCGAGATGCCGGTCACGCGCGGCTCCTGAACCAGCGTACCGGGGCGGCACGGAACACCGTGACGCCCCGGGCCGCGCCGGGCGCAGCCCCGGCGCGGCTCCCCTCCCCAGTCCGGCCGCCCGTGCCGGCGCAGGCATTCCGCCGCCGACCGTGCGGGAGTCCCCGATGATCGATCTGTACACCTGGCCGACGCCGAACGGACACAAGGTCCACATCATGCTCGAGGAGTGCCGCCTGCCCTACGCGGTGCACCCGGTGGACATCGGCGCCGGCGAGCAGTTCTCTCCGGACTTCCTCGCCATCAGCCCCAACAACAGGATTCCCGCCATCGTCGACAGCGACGGTCCGTCGGGCGCGCCCTTCGCACTGTTCGAGTCCGGAGCCATCCTCCTCTACCTGGCGGGCAAGACCGGCCGTTTCCTGCCCCAATCGGACCGGGGCCGCTACGAAGTTCTCCAGTGGCTGATGTGGCAGGTCGGCGGCTTCGGCCCGATGCTCGGCCAGGCCCATCATTTCCGCCTGTACGCCCCCGAGCGGGTCCCGTACGCCTGCGATCGCTACACCAGCGAGGCCCGGCGCCTCTACCGCGTGCTCGATCGGCAGCTGGAGAAGACCGGCGCCTTCGTTGCCGGCAGGCAGTACACCATCGCGGACATGGCGATCTGGCCCTGGGCGCGATCGCACGCGAAGCAGGGCGTCGACCTCGCGGACCATCCGGCCGTGCTGCGCTGGCATGACGCGATCGCAGCCCGCCCGGCAGTGCGGCGCGCCGTCGAGGTGCTGGCCGAGCGCCGCAGGACCACGGTCGACGAGCAGGCGCGCGACGCGCTGTTCGGCGCCGCGCAGTACGCGAAGCGCTGATCCGCCGATGCAGGCGGCCACGAACGCCCTGCGGCGCCCCGGCCTGGACGGCCTGGCGATCTCGCTGATCATCGTCTGCTGCGCGATCTGGGGTGTCAACCAGGTGGTGGTGAAGCTCACGCTGCCGGAAGTGCCGCCGCTGATTCAGGCCGGGCTGCGCTCGGCGATCGCCGCGGCGCTGCTCTGGGCGCTCGCCGCGCGCCGGGGCATCGTGCTGCTCGCGCGCGACGGCACCGGCTGGCCCGGCATCCTCGCCGGCGTGCTGTTCGGCCTCGAGTTCGTCTGCCTCTACATCGGGCTGCAGTACACCAGCGCATCGCGCCTGGTGGTCTTCCTCTACCTGGCGCCCTTCGTGGTGGCGATCGGGATGCCCTTCATCTCGCCGTCCGAGCGGCCCACCCGCAGGCAGGTCGCGGGACTGTGCGCGGCCTTCGTTTCGGTGGCCTTCGCGTTTCGGGAGGGACTGTCCGCCAGCGCCCCGCAGCAGTGGATCGGCGACGGCCTCGCGATGCTCGCAGGCCTGCTCTGGGGCGCCACCACGCTGTCGATCCGCGCCACCTCGCTTGCCGAGGCGAGCCCGGAGCGCACCCTCTTCTACCAGCTCGCGGTCTCAGCGCCGGTGCTGCTGGCGGGCGCGGCGCTCAGCGGAGAGACGATGGCCTGGCCGCCCGGGGCGCTGGCGCTGGGCTCGATCTTCTTCCAGTCGGTGGTGGTCGCCTTCGCCAGCTACCTGGGCTGGTTCTGGCTGATCAGGCACTACCCGGCGACCCGGGTGTCCTCGTTCACCTTCCTGACCCCGGTGTTCGGGCTCGCCTTCGGCGTGCTGCTGCTCGGCGAGAAGCTCACGCCCGGCCTGGCGCTAGCGCTGGCCGGCGTGGCGACCGGGATCTGGCTGGTGAACCGGCGCTGAACAGCGCCGGGTCCGGAGACCGCCGTGGAGCCGGCCGCCGCAGCGATCGCCTGGCGCGCCGCGATCGACCGATTCAGCGACCGATTCAGCGACCGATTCAGCGACCGATTCAGCGACCGATCAAGCGGGCGCCTGGCGCCGCGGTCCTCACTGAAGCGGTTCGTTGGAACCCTTCGGCATCGGGAACGAGAACACCTCGATGCCCTCCTCCGAGAGCTCTGCCGCCTCTTCGCGGGTGGCAACGCCGCGGATGCCGCGGTTCGGGGAGTCGCGATGGTGGATGCGGCGCGCCTCTTCGGCGAAGCGTTCGCCGACGTCCTCGGTGTTCTCGCGGATGTGACGCGCCATCCGCAGCCACATCGCCTGCAGCTTCTCCGGGCTCAGCGCCGCCGCCGCAGGCGATTCGGGCTCCTGCCTGGAGGCGGACGAGGAGAGATTGAGCCGGGGTGCGCTCGGCAGGCGGCGCACCGACTGATCGCCGCATACGGGGCACTCGACCAGCCCGCGCTCTAGCTGCGACTCGTAGGCCTCCGCGGACGCGAACCACCCCTCGAAATGATGATCCTGCGCGCAGCTGAGATTGAATACTTTCATCGGCACTTCCGTGACTCCAACGGGTCATTGTATCGGCTATCGACCCCCGGCGCCGGCGGCGCCGACCCAGGGGCTAGAATTGCCGGTTCCCAACCGATCCGACCCGCGGCACCCCGCCGCGCACCCTCGCCCATGACTTCCCGCCTGCAGCACGATCGCCGCGCAGCGGCGCCGCGTCGATGAAGGACGCCCGCCCCATCCCCATCGCCGAGGCCATGGCGCGGCTCGACGAGTTCGACGCCATCCTCGACGCGCGCAGCCCGGGCGAGCACGCCGAGGACCACCTCCCGGGCGCCATGAGCACGCCCGTGCTCTCCGACGCCGAGCGCGCCCGGGTGGGCACGCTGCACAAGCAGCAGGGGGCATTCGAGGCCAAGCGGGTCGGCGCCGCGCTGGTCTCGCGCAACATCGCCGCCATCCTCGAGGGCCCGCTGGCCGAGGCACCGCGCGGCTGGCGTCCGCTGATCTACTGCTGGCGCGGCGGGAATCGTTCAGGGGCGCTGGCCACGGTGCTGGCACGCGTGGGCTGGCAGGTGTCGGTGCTCGAGGGCGGCTACCGGGAGTTCCGGCGCCGCGTGATCGCCGACCTCGCCGCCTGGCCCGCCGGGCTGCGCTTCGTCGTGGTCGCAGGACGCACCGGCAGCGGCAAGAGCCTCATGCTCGAGCGCCTGGCCGCGGACGGCGAGCAGGTGCTCGACCTGGAGCAGCTCGCCCGCCACCGCGGCTCGGTGCTGGGGCACCTGCCCGACGAGCCGCAGCCCTCGCAGAAGCGCTTCGAGACCCTGCTGTGGGAACGCATGCGCCGCTTCGACCCCCGGCGCCCGGTGTTCGTCGAATCCGAGAGCCGCAAGGTCGGCCAGTGCCAGGTGCCGGAACAGCTGATCCTGCGCATGCGGGCATCGCCCTGCGTGATCGTCGAGGCACAGGACGCGGTGCGCGCACGGCTGCTGGTGGGCGAGTACGGCCACTTCGTCGCGGACCCGGCGCTGCTCGCCGCCAGGCTCGCGGCGCTCGCGCCGCTTCACGGGCAGGCCCGCATCGACGAGTGGATGTCGCTCGCCCAGGCCGGGCGGTGGACCGAGTTCGTGACCGCGCTGCTTCGCGAACACTACGATCCCGCCTACGACCGCTCGATCCGGCGCAACTTCGCCCGGGTGGAGGATGCGCCTCGCGTTGTCCTTGCCGGCGCGGACGACGCCGCGCTGGGCGCCGCCGCGGTGGAGCTTGCAGCGGTGGGCGGGAAGCTGGTCGGGACCCTGGAAGAGACCCCGGGCAAAGCTTGAGCCTGGGCGGAGCTTGAGCCTGGGCCTGGGCGGGGGACGGGGCCGGCCCCGACCGAGCCCGCGCCTGCGCTGACCCTGCGGGGCGCTGGCCCCGCACCGATCTGCCCGCCCCTGCCGCGCGCGAAAGCGCCCGGCGGCGGCCCGTCGCTCAGCGCTCCGCGGCGCCGCCGCCGAGGCGCTCGGGATGCCGCTCGACCTTCGAGCGCGCCTTCACCGAGGCGATGTAGTCGGCCACGTCCTGCTGGCCCACCATCTGCTCGATCTGCTGTCCGTAGGCGGCGCGCCGCTGGGCGAGCAGCGCCTCGGATGCATCGGTCACCGCTGCGATCTGGTAGACCGCGTGCCCTTCGGCGCCGAGCTCGGCGATCGCGTAGGCGGGAAGCTTGTCCGTAGCGGCGCGGAACACCGGGTCGAGCGCCGCCGGCGGCAGATCGCCCGGCGCCGCCCGCGACACCTTCGTCGGCGGGCCGAAGCCCGCAGCCTGCGCGCCCGCCCGGAGCTCCTCGAGCCGGGCCTTCGCCGCCGCGGCCGCGAGGGTGCGCGACTCCGCTGCGACGACCCGCGCGCGGACCTCGGCCTCGACCGTCTCGAAGGGCTTGCGGCGGGCCGGACGGTGCTCGAGGATGCGCGCCGACACCAGGGTGCTCGCACCCACGTCGACCGCCTCGGTGTTCTGCTTGCGCGAGACCGAGTCCGCGGAAAAGAGCGCGGCCAGCAGCTTCGGGTTGGCGAGCAGCCGGGTTTCCTCGACGGATCCGCCCTTGCCTTCGTCGACCACCCCGGCGCGGGTGAGGCTCTCCACGGTGCGGACCTTCAGCCCGTAGCGCGAGGCTGCCGGCTCGAGGCTGTCCGCCTGCTCGTAGACCATGTTCGTGAAGCCCTCGGCGGCTTCCGCGAACAGGCGGCCCGCCTGCTGGCGGCGCAGGTCGGACTCGATCTCGGCGCGGACCTCCTCGAAAGGCTTCACCGCGCCGGGCCGGATACCAGTCAGCTTGATCACATGGAATCCGAACTCGGACTCGACCACCTCGGAGAGCGCTCCCTCGGAAAGCGCGAAGGCCGCATCGGCAAAGGGCTTGACCATCATCTCGCGGCCGAAGAAGCCGAGGTCTCCGCCCTCGCGGGCAGAGCCCGGATCCTGCGAATGCTCGCGGGCCAGCGCAGCGAAGTCCGCGCCGGCACGCGCCTGGCGGAGCAGGTCTTCCGCCCGGGCCCGGGCGGCCTTGCGGGCCTCCTCGCCCGCGCCGGCATCCGCCTGCAGCAGGATGTGGCTCGCGCGGCGCTGCTCGGGCACGCCGTAGCGGGCCTTGTTCTGGTCGTAGTAGGTGCGGACGTCGTCGGCACCCAGCTTGACCTGGGCCTCGACGTCGCGCGCGCTCAGCACGAGGTAGGCCACCTTCGCCGACTCGGGAGTCTCGAAGGCCTGCGCGTTCTCCTCGTAGTGCTTGCGCAGCTGCTCGGGCGTCGGCGAGACCTTCCCGGCGAAGTCCTGCGGCCTGAAGCGCAGTTCGCGCACCTCGCGCACCTGTTCCTGCAGCGCGATCAGGCGGTCCAGGACCGACGCGGGCACGAGCGCCGTCCGGGCGGCGGCCTCCGGCATCGCCTGCACGGCGAGGTCGCGGCGCATCTCGGCCTCGAAGGCCGCCTCGTTCATGCCCTGGGCCCGCAGCACCGATCGATAGCGCTCGATGTCGAAGCTGCCGTCGGCCTGCACCAGCCCCGGAATACCGCGGATCGCCTCGCGCAGCCGGGCGTCGCCGACCGTGATCCGCTTCTCCACGGCGTCGGCAAGCAGCGCGCGCTGGGCGATCAGGCCTTCCAGGATCTCGGCGCGCACCTCCGGAGTGTCGAACATCTTCGGGTCGAGCTGCTCGCCGAGCGTCGCCCGCAACTGCTCGACCTGCCGGCGCATCGCATCGTCGTACTCGGCGCGGCTGATGCCGCTGCCCGCGACCGAAGCGACCGAATCATCTTCGCCGAGGAAACGGTCGTAACCCGAGACGCCGAAGAAGGCGAACGCAGGGAAGATGAGCAGCAGCAGGATGAACTGGAGTACGCGCTGGTGTTTTCGTATGGATTCGAACATGGCGTGACCTGAAAAAAAACCCCAAGCAGGCAGCCTGCTTGGGGTTTTTCGTTTTGGCGGAGTGGACGGGACTCGAACCCGCGACCCCCGGCGTGACAGGCCGGTATTCTAACCGACTGAACTACCACTCCTGAATCTACCGCATACGCCCGACAGTTTGGTGGGTGCTGAGAGGATCGAACTCCCGACCTACGCCTTGTAAGGGCGCCGCTCTACCGGCTGAGCTAAGCACCCCGAAGACCTCACCGTCATGCGTTGTCACATGCGAGAAAAGAATTATACACACTTTCTTTTCGATTGCGCAAGTCGCCCTGAAAATTTTCAGCGGGCGTTGATCGCATCCTTCAGGCCCTTGCCCGGACGGAACTTGGGCACCTTGGCGGCCTTGATCTTGATGGAGTCCCCGGTACGCGGATTGCGGCCGCTGCGGGCGGCGCGCTTGCCGACCACGAAAGTACCGAAACCGACGAGAGTGACCGAACCACCCTTCTTGAGCGTCGCGCGGACGGCACCGACGAATGCGTCCAGGGCGCGGCCGGCGGCAGCCTTGGAGATCTCTGCCTCCTCGGCGATGTGGTCGATCAGATCGGTTTTGTTCACAAGAACCCCCTCACATCAAGCAATTGAATAGTTGGAAGAATGACGCGGAGCGGATGCCGCGCATTTGGCGCCCAGGACAGCGGATGAACCCGGACGGCCCGCTGTGAGCAGGGCCCGGACGATGGATGAATGAATCGCCGCCGGCGACCAAAGAAACATTTAATCGCCCGGAAAGCCTTGTGTCAAGCCGCTTTCCGGGCG
>JBKHVS010000112.1:0-11043 GCA_046569945.1 Gammaproteobacteria bacterium
TCGCGCGAACCGTCGACCGCGAGCGCGCCCTCTGCCAGCCCCTGTGCGAGGCTGCTGCCCTCGTGGAGCATGCGCACCAGCGCCGAACGGCCGACCCGCACCGTGGCGTCGGCCCGCGCGCCATGGCTGCCCCTCGAGTGGTTCAGCACGCCGTTGACCAGGGTCAGGCGCCAGGCCTCGCCGGCATCGGGCATCATCCAGTCGAAGCGCGCCTCCAGGTCCTGCGCACGGATGCCGTCGACCCGGATCGCCAGGTAGTCGAAGAACATCTCCATCGGCAGGACCGACACGACGTTGGCGTTCAGCGCTCCGCCGCCGCCGCTCTGCAGCCGGCGCACGCCCTCGCGCAGCTCGCGCGCGCCGAGCAGGTAGGCATTGCGCCAGGTCGCCGATTCGCTCTGGTATCCGAGCTGCTCCATCGCGTCGGCGGCGAGCGCCCGCGCCTCGCGATGGTCGGGCTGTGCGAAGACCAGGTGGTCGAGCACCTGGACCACCCACCGGTAGTCGCCGCGCGCGAAGTCCGCCCGGGCGCGCTCGATGATCGCCTCGGCGCCGCCCATGTATTCGACGTACTTCAGCCCGGCGGGCTGCGGCGACAGCGGGTTCAGCGACGCCGGGTTGCCGTCGTACCAGCCGAGGTAGCGCTGGTAGATCGCCTTGACGTTGTGGCCGACGGCTCCGTAGTAGCCCCGCGCGTGCCAGCGCTTCGACAGCCCGGTGGGCATGAACAGCGTCTCGGCGATCTCGCGCGGCGTGAGGCCGTGCGACATCAGCCGCAGCGTCTGGTCGTGCAGGAAGCGGTAGAGATCGCGCTGCTCGGACACGTAGCGTTCTATGCGCTCGCGCCCCCATACCGGCCAGTGGTGCTGCGCGAACACCACGTCCGACTGCGGCACGAACTCCTCGAGCGCCTCGTTCAGGTACTTGGACCACGCCAGCGCGTCGCGCGCCTGCGCCCCGCGCAGCGGGCAGAGGTTGTGCATGTTGTGGGTGGCGTTCTCGGCGAGGTTCAGCGCCCGCATCTGCGGGAAGAAGAAATGCATCTCCGCAGGCGCCTCGCTCTCGGGCGTGAGCTGGAAGACGATCTCGACGCCGTCGATGACGTGGCGCTCGCGCGGCGCGTCGATGGTGCGGGTGGGCGGCACCAGCGACGTGGTGCCGCGCCCGATGCCCTTGCCCAGGCCGGAGTCCACGTGCGACTGCACCCCCGGCGCCAGCGTGTTGCCGAACTGGAACTGCGCGCGCCTGCGCATCGGCACGCCGGCCAGCACGTTCTCGGAGACCGCCGCCTGCATGAAACCGCAGGGCGCGATCACTTCGACCTCGCCGGCGGCCACCTGCGCTTCGCTGACCACGCCGAGCACGCCGCCGTAGTGGTCGGTGTGGCTGTGGCTGTAGATCACCGCGACCACCGGCCGGCGCGGGCGGTGCGCGTGGTACAGCTCCAGCGCCGCCCGCGCGGACTCCACGAAGGTCAGCGGATCGATGACGATCAGCCCGGTGTCGCCCTCGATGAACGTGACGTTGGCGAGGTCCAGGCCGCGCACCTGCCAGATGCGGTCGCAGACCTGGAACAGTCCGTGCAGCCGGTTCAGGCGCGCCTGCCGCCAAAGGCTGGGGTTGACGCTGGCAGGCGCGCCCTCGCCCTCGAGGAAGGCGTAGGGCTCCATCGACCAGACCGGCCTGCCCTTCGCGTTGAGCACCTCGCCGCGCGGCACCGTGCCCGCGAAGCCGCGCATCGCGTCCTCGAAGTCTTCGGTGTCGCTGAAGTCAAGCGACTCGAGCACGCCCTGGTTGAGCCGCTGGGTGAGGTGGGTTGCGTCGGGCATGGCTGCCTCGGCCTCAATTGAAGACGATCACGTTGCGCGCGATGCCGCCCTTCTTCATCTCCTCGAAGCCCTCGTTGATGCGCTCCAGCGGCATGCGGCCCGAGATCATCCGGTCGAGATGGAGCTTGCCCTGCAGGTAGAAATCCACGAGGCGCGGCATGTCGACGCGGAAACGGTTCGAGCCCATCGCCGAGCCCTGGATGCGCCGCTCGCGCAGGAAGTCGGCCCCGTGCAGTTCCACCTTGGTGCCGAAGGGCACCATCCCGATGATAGTGGCGGTGCCGCCGGGACGGAGCATGCCGAAGGACTGCTCCACCGTCTGCTTGAGGCCCACGCACTCGAATGCATAGTGGACCCCGCCCGAAGTGAGTTCCAGCACCTGGGCCGCGGGGTCGCCTGCGGAGGCGTCGACCACGTCTGTGGCGCCGAAGGCCCTGGCCATCTCGAGCTTCACCGGATCGCGGTCCACCGCGATGATGCGGCCCGCGCCGGCGATCGCCGCGCCATTGACCGCCGAGAGCCCGATGCCGCCGCAGCCGATCACGGCCACGGTCTCGCCAGGGGACACCTTGGCCGTGTGCACCACCGCGCCGTAGCCGGTGATGACCCCGCAGCCGATCAGCGCCGCCAGATCCATCGGCATGTCCTCGCGCACCTTCACCAGCGCGTGCTCGTGCACCAGCATCTGCTCGGCGAAGGACGACAGGTTCAGGAACTGGTTGAGGTTCTGCCCCTTCCAGTGCAGCCGCTTCGCCTGCCCCGGCGGCTGCTTGACCTCGGGGGTCTGGCAGATCGACATGTGGCCGGTGAGGCAGTGCTCGCAGTGGCCGCAGAACACCGACAGGCAGGTGATGACGTGGTCGCCGGGCTTTACGTAGGTGACGTCGGAGCCGACCGCCTCCACCACGCCCGCGGACTCGTGGCCCAGCACCGCCGGCACCGGCCAGGGATACTTGCCCTCGATGAAGTGCAGGTCGCTGTGGCAGAGCCCGGCGACGGCCGTGCGGATCAGCACCTCGCGCGGGCCGGGCTTGTCGATCTGGACGTCCTCGATCGTGAGCGGCTGGTTGGGGGCGTGCAGGACGGCTGCCTTCATTCGTGTCTCCTCGTGCTTGTAATGGTGGTCGTGCCGGACGATTCTGCCACTGCGGGGAGATCATGACGCGGGCGATCTTTGGTACAACGTCCAAAACCACGAGAGGAGACCCGCCCATGCGCCGCAAGTTCGTCATCGCCTCGATGCTGCACGAGACCAACACATTCTCACCGCTGCCCACCCCGATCACCTCCTTCGGCCCGGGCGGTCCGCTGCGCGGCGAGCGGGCGGTGGCCGAGCTCGCCGACACCAACTACGGGATCGGCGGATTCATCGGCGTCGCGCGCGAGGCCGGCGCCGAGTTCAGCGTGCCGCTGGCCGCCAATGCGAACCCTTCCGGACTGGTGACGCGCGAAGCCTACGAGGCGATGGCCGGCGCGATCCTCGACGAGGTGCGCAAGGGCTGCGACGCGGTGATGCTCGACCTGCACGGCGCGATGGTCTGCGAGCACCTGGACGACGGCGAGGGCGAGCTGCTCGCCCGCATCCGCGCGCTGGCGCCGGGCCTGCCGGTGGCGGTGGCACTGGACTTCCACGCTCAGATGACGAACCGCATGGTGGACAACGCCACCGTGATCACCGGCTACCGCACCTATCCGCACATCGACATGCGCCTCACCGGCGAGCGCGCCGGCCGCACGCTGCTGCGCGCGCTCGACGGCCCGTCCAGGCCCGCGATGACCTGGGGGCGCATCCCGATCCTCAGCAGCACCCTCTCGCATACGCCCTCGCGCAACCCGATGAAGGACGTGATGGACCGCGCGATCCTCGCCGAGGCTGGCGGCGAAGTGCTCAATGCCTCGGTGTTCGGCGGCTTCCCGCAGGCGGACATCCCGCACCTGGGCCTGTCCGGCGTGATCGTCTACGACGCCGCGCGCGACGGCGCCCGCGAGCGGGCCCGGAGCCTGCTCGACGGCCTGCTGGAGCAGGCCTGGGAGCGGCGCGCCGACTTCATGTACCGCGGCGAGCCGCTGGCCGACTCGATCGCCCGCGCCCGCGCGATGACCGAGGGCCCGGTGATCCTCGTCGACCACGGCGACAACACCGCCTCGGGCGGCACCCAGGACGTGATGAGCGTGCTCGAGGAGGTGGTGCGCCAGCAGCTCGACGACGTCGTCGCCGGCCCCTTCTGCGATCCGCAGGCGGTGGCGAAGATGATCGAGGCCGGCATCGGCGCCAACGTCAGCATCGACGTCGGCGGGCGCGTCGACATGCCGGCGCTCAACCTGGAGGGCCGGCCGATGGCGCTCTCCGGGAAGGTCCGCGCGATCACCGACGGCGAGTTCGTGGTCACCGGACCGATGGCCACCGGAGCCCGCATCCGGATGGGCCGCACCGCGGTGCTCGACACCGGGCGCGTGCAGGTGGTGGTGTCGGAGGGCCGCGTCGAGCCGCACGACCTCGGCGTCTTCACCCACTGCGGCATCGATCCGCGCCGCAAGCGCTACGTGCTGATCAAGTCGCGCCAGCACTTCCGGGCCGGCTTCGAGCCGATCGCGCGGCACATCGTCGAATGCCAGGGGCTGGGCGTGACCGCCTCGGACATCGCGCTCTTCGACTACCGGCGCAGGCCCAAGCCGCTGTATCCCTTCGAGAAGGACACGCGGCGGACGGATTCGCCGCCGGCCTGAGGCATCCCGGACCGCCATGGCCCGTACGCCTGCCCGAGCACCGGGGCCTTCGACAGGCCCCGGCGCTGCAAGCCTCAGCCGGCCTGCAGGAACTCCACCCAGTTGCCGTCCGGGTCGGTGACCATGCCGATGCGCACGCCGGGGCGCACTTCCTTGTCGGCGATGATCACCTTGGCGCCGGCCTTGGCGCAGGCCTCCACCACTTCGGTCAGGTTGCTGACGGTGATCGTCCAGTAGCGATAACCGTTGGCGCCGGGAATTCCGCCGGGCGCCGCGGGCGCGGCCACCTTGGGAACGACCACCAGCTTGATCAGGCTGTCGCCGCAGAGCATGCGATGCATGGTGCCGCTGCCGCCGGGCATCGGCGTCGCCTCCTGGTAGCTGAGCCCGACGACGTCGCGGTAGAACGCGAGCATCGCGTCGCCGTTGGTGGTGACGATGCCCAGGTCGATCGCCTTCTTCGTGACTGCAACACCCATGCCGTTCTCCTCGTTTGTGGAAGCGTGGATTCTAGCGGCCGCCTCGCAGCAGCCGCCCGAACGCGAGCGCGAAAACGGCCAGCCCTCCGCCGACGATGCCGAAGCTGGCGCCGGAATGCCCTGTCCGACCCTGCAGCCAGCCGATCAGCGTGGCGCCCAGCACCACGCCCAGCAGCCGCGTCACGTTGACCAGGCTGCCGGCCACACCGCGCTCCTCGAGCGGCAGCATCGAGGTGGTGGCGTCCATGTAGCCCACGCCGAAGATGCCCTGGCCGATGCCGCTCGCCAGCATTCCGACGACCATCAGCGAGGGCAGCGGCCACCAGCTGAGCAGCCCCGCAAGCAGCAGCAGCCCGCCCGACGCCACCCCCAGCCCGATGGCCATCGCGAGGCTGGCCGGCCAGCGGCGCGCCACGCGCCCGAACAGCAGGCTCCCGATCACCGATCCTGCCGGATACGCGGACAGCAGCAGTCCGGTCGCCGCGATCGACAGGCCCGCCTCGCGGGTCAGCACGTAGGGCAGCAGCAGCAGGTTGGCGAAGCACGCGAAGCTCACCGCCACTGAGGCCGCCTGCAGGCCGGAGAAGCGCAGCGAGCGGAACGGGGTCATGCGCAGCACCGGATGGGCGGCGCGGGACTCGTGACGCGCAAAGAGGACGGCGCCCGCGATGCCAAGAAGCAGCAGCAGCGGCCCGCTCGCGCCGGCGCCCGGCCGCGTCGACTCGGCGATCCCGAGCGCAAGGCAGAAGAACACCGCGGGCAGGCCGAGCGCCCCCGGCCAGTCGAAGGCGGCTCGCCCCGCCTCCCGCTGCCGGGCGGTGGCCGGCGCGCCCCCCGCCTTCGCCCCCGGAGCCGCCGACGTCGCCTGCGGAAGCAGCGCCCCGGGCGGCAGGAGCGGCATCAGCGCCAGCGCAAGCAGCGAGAGAGGCACGCGGAACCAGAACACCGCCGGCCAGCCGGCCGCCAGCAGCAGGCCGCCCAGCCAGGGGCCCAGCGCCATCCCCAGGCTGAAAACCGCGGCGTACAGCGCCAGCACCGCGGCCTTGCGCTCCGCGGGGAAGAGCAGCGTGGCCAGCGCAGGCGCGCAGGCCACGGCAATGCCCACCGCGGCTCCCTGCAGCCCGCGCATCGCCACCAGGGTCGGATAGTCCGGCGCCATCGCCGCCGCCGCGTGCGCGAGCGCGCTCGCCGCCAGGCCCAGCGCAAAGACCCGGCGATGGCCCAGGCGGTCCCCGAGGTGCCCGAACACCAGCGAAGCCGCCGATTGCGCCACGACGAAGGGAATCACCACCCACTGGATGTCGCGCAGCGGCAGCGAGAAGGCCTCGGTGATGACCGGGAAGGCGGTGTTGACGGTGGTGTCCAGCGGCCCGACCAGCACGCCGAGGAGGACGATCGCCAGGCCCAGCCGCGCCCGGTCAGCAGGCGTCATGGAACGGGGTGGCGAAGCGGCCGGGGATCATGCGCTCCATCCTATCGCCGGGCACGCCGCGCGTCCTCGCAGGATCGCGGGATTCCGGACACCGCCGCGGTTTATCTTTGGCCGGAACTTGCTCAGACTAGGGCGCAGACGGGAAGCACTCGCCCGCGCCCACCAGGAGACCGGACCCGATGAACCCCAGCGCCACCCCCCGAGCCTACGACGCCATCGTGATCGGCGCCGGCGTCGCCGGCATGTACCAGCTGCTGCAGCTTCGCGACACGCTGGGGCTGTCGGTCCGAGTGCTCGAGGCGGGCTCGGGCGTGGGCGGCACCTGGTACTGGAACCGCTACCCCGGTGCGCGCTGCGATTCCGAGAGCCACTCGTACATGTACTACTTCTCGAAGGAGCTGGTGCAGGAGTGGGAGTGGACCGAGCGCTACCCGCAGCAGCCCGAGATCCTGCGCTACCTGAACCACGTCGCCGACCGCTTCGACCTGCGCCGCGACATCCAGCTCGACACCCGCATCAGCGAGGCGCACTACCACGACTCCGACGACCTCTGGCACGTGCGCACGGAATCCGGTGAGACCTTCGTGGCGCGATGGCTGATCACCGCGGTCGGCTGCCTGTCGGCCGCGAACATTCCGCGGATTCCCGGCCTCGATGAATTCCGCGGCGCCTGGTACCACACCGGCCAGTGGCCGCACGAGGGCGTCGACTTCACCGGCAAGCGGGTCGGCGTGATCGGCACCGGCTCCACCGGCATCCAGGCGATCCCGGTGATCGCGGAGCAGGCGGCGCACCTGACCGTGTTCCAGCGCACCGCCAACTACAGCATCCCGGCGCGCAACGGCCCGCTCACTCCAGAGTTCAAGCAGTACGCGAAGGCCCGCGCGGACGACATCCGCTACGTGATGAACACCAATGCGAACGGTCATCCGTTCCGGGTGGCGGACCGCTCCGCGCTGTCGGTCGGCGAGGACGAGCGGCGCGCCCTGTACGAGGCGGCCTGGGCCAAGGGGGGCCTCGAATTCCGGGCGGTGTTCCGCGACCTGCTCCAGGACAGGGCGGCCAACGACACCGCCGCGGAGTTCATCCGCGGGAAGATCCTGGAGATCGTCAGGGACCCCGGGAAGGCGCGCATCCTCTCCGACATCGACCATCCCTTCGCGTCGAAGCGGCCGCCGGTGGACTCGGGCTACTTCGAGACCTTCAACCGCGACAACGTCGAACTCGTCAACCTGCGCGCCACGCCCATCGAGCGCATCACCCCGGCGGGCATCCGCACCGCGGCGGGCGAGCACGAACTCGACATCATCGTCTTCGCCACCGGTTTCGACGCGATGACCGGCTCGCTGCTCAAGATGGACATCCGCGGCCGCGGCGGACGCTCGCTGCGCGAAGACTGGAGCGCGGGCCCGCGCACCTACCTCGGCCTCCAGGTGCCGGGCTACCCGAACCTGTTCACCATCACCGGGCCCGGCAGTCCCTCGGTGCTGTGCAACCTGCCGCCGCAGATCGAGCAGCACGTGGACTGGATCACCGCCTGCATCCGCCACATGCACGAGCAGGGCATCGCCCGCATCGAACCCACCGAGGAGGCGGCCGGGCGCTGGTAGCTCGAGGTGGAGGCCGCAGCGAAGGCCACGCTGCTGGCGGACGTGAAGCACTCCTGGTACCTGGGCGCCAACGTGCCCGGCAAGCCGCGCGCCTTCATGCCTTACGCCGGGGGCTTCGGACGCTACCGCGACCGCTGCGACGAGGTCGCCCGCACCGGCTATCCGGGATTCCGGCTCGAACGATGAACTCGCTCCCGCCCGCCGGGCCGGCCTACCGGCCGCTGATGGGCATCCTCTTCATGTGCCTGGCGGGCAGCTTCCTGCCGATGATGAACGGGCTGGCCAAGCTGATGAGCCAGGACTACGCATCGGAGCAGGTGGTGTGGGCCCGCACCGTGAGCCACCTGGTCTTCGTGCTGGCGCTGTTCCTGCCCAAGCGGGGCTGGAGCATCCTGCGCACCCGGCGCCCGGGCGTGCAGTTCCTGCGCTCCTGCATGCTGATCACCTCCACCTTCCTCTTCTTCTCCGCCATCAAGTTCGTGCCGATCGCCAAGGCCGCGTCGATCTCGTTCACCGCGCCGCTGATCGTGGTCCTGCTGTCCGGCCCCATGCTCGGCGAGAAGGTCACGCTGTCGCGCATCCTCGCGGTGCTGGTCGGCTTCGGCGGCGTGCTGGTGGTGATCCGCCCGGGTTTCGAGGTCTTCCAGTGGGCCTCGCTGCTGATCGTCGGCAGCGCCACCTGCTACGCGGTCTACCAGGTGCTCACCCGCCGCGTCGCCGGCTCCGATTCCCCGGAGACCTCGGTCGTCTACTCGGTGCTGGTCGGCGCGGTGCTGATGAGCCTGCTGGTGCCCTTCTCCTGGAAGACTCCCGAGTCCTGGACGCACGCCCTGCTGCTGGGCAGCCTGGGCGTGTTCGGAGGGCTGGGCCACTACTGCGTGGCCCGGGCCATGACCTACGCGCCGGCCAACTTCGTCTCGCCCTTCCAGTACTGGCAGATGATCGGATCGGTGGCCATCGGCTACCTGCTGTTCTCCGAGATCCCGGACGCCTTCACCTGGCTCGGCGCGGCGCTGATCATCGGCGCGGGCATCTACGTCGGGATCTGGGGCGGCGGCCGCGCGCCGTCGGCCAGCCCCGCGCCCCGCCCTTCCCGGGAGTCGACATGATCTGGATCCTGCTTGCCGTCGCTGCCCTTGCGCTCGCCGCCTGGGTAATCGTCACCTACAACGGGCTGGTCCGGCGCCGCCAGATGGCCGAGGAGGGCTGGAGCGGAATCGACGTGCAGCTGAGGCGGCGTGCCGACCTCGTCCCCAACCTGGTCGAGACGGTGAAGGGCTACGCCACGCACGAGCGCGAGCTGCTCGAGAACGTGACCGAGCTGCGCAACCAGGCGCGCGCGGCCGCGCCGGACGACGTGGCCGGACGCAGCCGCGCCGAGGGAATGCTGTCGGGCGTGCTGGGACGGCTGCTGGCGATCGTCGAGAACTACCCGGAGCTCAAGGCCGACCGGAACTTCCTCGAACTCCAGCAGTCGCTGCAGTCGGTCGAGAACGACATCCAGATGTCGCGCCGCTACTACAACGGCGCCGTGCGTGAGCTGAACGTGACGGTCGAATCCTTCCCGAGCAATCTGGTCGCCGGCTGGTTCGGCTTCGGCAAGCGCAGCTTCTTCGAAGTTGAGAACGAGGCCGACCGGGAAGCGCCCAAGGTCGCGTTCCCCCGCTGACGGCGCCGCCGATTCCCGCGTTGGCCCGGACCCGGATGCGCCGGCTTCTCCTCTTCGCGCTCGCGCTGGCCTGCGTCCTGCCGCTCCCGGCCGGCGCGCAGGAGGTGATCGAGCGATTCATCGCCACGGTCAGCGTGGAGGCCGACGGTTCCCTCGAGGTGCACGAGTCGATCACCGTCCGCGCCGAGGGCCGCCTGATCCGGCACGGGATCTACCGCGACTTCCCGCTGCAGTTCGAGGACGCCGACGGCCGCACGCGCCAGGTCGGCTTCGAGCTCCTCGGCGTCACGCGCGACGGCCGGGCGGAACCGCACTTCACCCGCGCCAGCGACCGCGGCGTGCGCATCTACGCCGGCAGCGAGGGGACCCTGCTGCAGCCGGGCGTCTACCGCTATTCCTTCCGCTACCGCACCGACCGGCAGATCCGCCACCTCGAGACCGGCGCCGAGCTCTACTGGAATGCGACCGGCAACGAGTGGGCCTTCCCGATCCTGCAGGCGCGCGCGCTGGTGCAGCTGCCCGCCGGGGCCCGGCCGGAACGATGGACCGCCTACACCGGGCGCGCGGGCGAACGCGGTGCCGATTTCAGCGCAGCGCTGCGGGAAGACGGCTGGCTGGAGTTCTCCACCAACCGCGCGCTCGCCCCGGGCGAAGGCATCACCGTGGTGGCCGCGATTCCTGCCGGCGCGGTGGCCGCCCCGACGCAGTCCCAGCAGCTGCGCTACGCGCTCCTCGACCATCGGCGCTACCTGCTCGGCGGGTTCGGGCTGCTGGTCGTCGCAGCCTTCTACCTGGTGGCGTGGCGCGCCGTGGGCCGAGATCCGCCCAAGGGCACGATCATCCCGATGTTCGAGCCGCCGCCGGGCATCTCGCCGGCGCTGGCCGCCTACGTCCGGCAATGGGGCTGGAGCGGGGGCTGGCGAGAGTTCACCGCGGCAGCCGTCTCGCTCGCGGTCAGGGGCCTGGTGCGCTTCGATGCGCACGACGGCGGGCTCACGCTGAAGCGCGCCGGCGCGCCCGAGCCCGGCCCGGACCGCCGGCCCGAGTACCACGCGCTGCCGGCGGGCGAGCGGGCGGTGCTCTCCTGGATCGACGGCGGCGGCGGAGTCGCGGTGGTGGACCGCACCCACGGCGCCAGCGTCGCCAGGGCGCTTCAGGGCTTCAAGTCGGCGATCGAGAAGGAGAACCGGCACCGCTTCTTCCGGCGCAACCTCGGCTGGTTCGCGGCAGGGATCTTCCTCACGGGCGCGTCGATCGGCCTGGTGCTCGCCTTCGGGCGCCTGAGGGAGGCGGAGAT
>JBKHVS010000113.1:0-10958 GCA_046569945.1 Gammaproteobacteria bacterium
TGCGCCCAGGCGAAGGCGGCGCCGAGCGCGAGCACGCCGAGCAGCACTGCGCGGGCCAGCCTCGGACGGTGGTCGCGCCACGGGAACCAGGTGCCGAGGAACGCGAAGGCGGCCACCGCGTGGCCGGATGGGAAGCAGTGGCCGGGCCCGCCGTCGGCGAGCCCGGGCAGCCAGTGCGGCACGTAGGCCGCATGTCCGCCGAACTCGGCGAGGTCCCACGGACAGCTGGTCGCGCTGAAGCGCTTGGCCAGCGGCACCGCGACCAGGGCCAGGGCGACGACCGCCAGCCAGTAGATCCGGGCGCGGCGCCCCGGCCCGCGCACGAACGGCCGCCAGGCGTCCAGGGCCAGCGTCGCCAGCAGCAGGCCGGAGAGCCAGCGCCCGCCGTCGTGCAGCACCGAACTGACCAGGAAGTGGTTGCGCAGCGGGAAGCCGCCCGCGGTGCCGAGCAGCCGCGCCAGGGGCAGGTCCAGTCCGGCGAGCTCCCAGGCGAGCAGCGCAGCCAGCGCGCCGACGGTCACCGCCAGGTCGGCGTGTTGGCGTGGCCGGAGGCGGTTCACGGACGCCCGGAGTCGGCCACGAGCGCCGAAGCCGCGCGCCCGCGGCAGGCGTCGACCAGGTCCAGCGCGGGCTCGTGCAGCGCGGTGCGCACGTCCAGCAGGCCGAGCACCGTATGGAACAGGTGGTCGTGGCTGATCCGCCCGCCGGCTGCGCGCCGCAGCGCGGGCTCCAGGCAGCCGGGAGCCAGGCCGGCCGCCCGCTCCAGGCCGGGGCTCGTCCACGCGACCATAGGCACGCGGGTCTGCACGTCGGGCGCGATCGCGTACGGCGCGCCGTGCAGGAACAGCCCGTGCTCGCCGAGCGATTCGCCGTGATCGGACACGTAGATCAGCGCGGAGTCGATCTCGTCGGAGCGCGCCTTCAGCTGTGCGATCGTGGCGGCGAGGAGGTGGTCGGTGTAGAGCAATGCATTGTCGTAGGCGTTGACGATCTGCTCGGTGCTGCAGTCGCGCAGCTCGTCGCTGCGGCAGTCGGGGAGGAATTTCGCGAAGCGTTCCGGGTAGCGCCGGAAGTAGGAAGGCCCGTGGTTGCCGAGCATGTGCAGCACCCACAGCTGCGTCCCCTTGGCCGCGGCCAGTCGTGTGCCGAGGTCGCGCACCAGGCCCTCGTCCTGGCAGCGCTCTCCCTCGCAGGGCGGTCCGTCCTGCAGCGACGACACCCGCTCGAAGGGCAGCCCGTCGCAGGTGCCCTTGCAGCCGCTCTGGTTGTCGCGCCAGTGCACCGCCACCCCGGCGCGCGCGGCCACGTGCAGCAGCGACTGCTGGCCCCGGATGCGCGCCTCGTCGTAGTCTCGCCGGCCCACCGGCGCGAACATGCAGGGGACCGAAACCTCGGTGTTGGTGCCGCAGGAGACCACCTCCGGGAAGTTCACCACCGGCAGCCGTGCCAGCTCCGGCGTGGTCTGGCGCGCGTAGCCGGACAGCCCCCAGTTGGCCGCACGGGCGGTTTCACCGACCACCACCAGCACCACCAGCGGCTTGCGGCGTGCCTGCCAAGACGGCCCGGCCGCCGCGTCCAAGCCGATCGGCTCGCGCGGTCGCGCCGCGCCGCGCACGTCGGCCGCGGCCACGCTGCCCAGCGACCAGACCACGTTGGCGGGCGTGATCAGGTAGCGCAGCGAGCGGTCGTTGCGCATCCGCGAGGCCAGCGGCTGGAACTGCGCCAGCACCGCGCCGGCCAGCAGCAGCGCCACCAGACCCAGCAGGCCGGCGCGCTGCAGGGTGGAACGCCGCCAGCCGTGCCTGGCGATGCGCACGCGCCAGAGCAGGAGCAGCGGCAGGCCGGCGTACAGCGCCAGGTGCGCGAGCAGGCGCCCCGAGATCAGCTCGCCCGCCTCGGCGGGGTCGGTCCGGATCACGTTGCGCAGCATCGACGGCTCCAGGACGATCCCGTAGGCGGTCGTGAAATAGGACGCGAGCGCGCCGGCCACCGTGAGCGCAGCCACCAGCGGCTTCACGGTCCAGCGGTTGGCGACCAGGCCGAGCAGCAGCGCATGCGCGGAGAAGACCAGCACCGCGAGCGCGGCCGCGAAGGCCGCACCGGCCGGGGCACCGTCCGACGCGGTCGCCGCGGACAGGAAGTCTCGGTTCACGGTGACCGTCCACAACAGCGCGGCGGCGACCACGATCAGTTCGACGCTGGCCTTGAGCTCGAACGTCCTACGCGGCACCGGAGCGGTTGCTTCGGCGTCTGCGGATCCGCTGGCTGGGCGCCCGGAACGGACGATCGATGAAAAGTTCGGTGGGGACACAGGTGAGGCGCGTCGGGTCATGGGCGTCTATTCCACTTGCCGAACCTGAAGGAAGTCTTAAGCAGGAGCCGAACAGGCCGGACTGGCGGAAAATTCCAGTTCTGCTCGAGTCTGCGGACTGCAGCCCGGTCCTTTTCCGTGTACATGCGCGCAGTCGATAATGCGCGTTCGACAAGCGCATACCCGACAAGACGATGAAACCTGGCTCTTCTCCGGATTCGAACCGCTCGCCCGCAGACATGCGCTGGTCGGACCTCTTACCCGATCCGGCGATCGTCGAGGCGCTGGCCTACGCTGGCGAGCGCCCCGAGGACGGGGATCAGAACGCAAAGCGACGCTGGAGCGAGAAGTTCGCCCACGCCTGCGCGGTGGCGTTCGCGCGGGAATTGCGCAATTGCGTCGAGCTTCGTGGCAAGTCGATCACGCCGGCAGCCATCGGTGACGGGACCGAGGCTCTTGTGCCGCTCGGTGCGGGAACGAACAAGCGTGTCGATGTGACGGTCGTGGACCGCATCCTCGGTCTGGAAATCGGACTGTCACTGAAGGGGCTGAACTTCCGGGATTCCGGCGGCAATCAGTTCGACAAGAACTTGACGGGGCGCATGTACGAGCTTGCCGATGAAGTGCGTCTGGTGCATGAGTGGCTGCCGCGGGCCTTCATGGCAGCCGTTTTCTTCCTGCCGCTCGAGAGCGCCGCTGACAAGACACCGCGCGCGGCGTCGTCGTTCGCGAGGACGGTTACGAACCTTCGGGAGCGGAGCGGGCGCATCGATCCGTCCCTCGCCGGCCAGGCGGGGCGCTGTGACAGCGCCTATGTAGCGCTCTACTCCACCGGCGCGGGTTCGCCCGGCTATCCCCCAGGCCTGGTGCGGCTCATCGACGTGAGGACTCCTCCACCGCGACGGGGGCGCCCCCGCATCGCTGACACACTCTCGATCAGGGAGGCGGTCGAGCAGATTGTCGCGCGTGCAACCTTTTCTGCCGAGGCCGAATGGGGTGAGCCCGAACTCGACCCGACCGAACCGGGGTCTGCGCGTAAGTGAGCGCTCCGCTCGTCTCTTCGGCTCACGTGCGGGAGAGGATGCGTTCCCAGCGGCGGCGGGATACGGCGCCTGAGATGATGTACCGGCGCGCGCTCTTCTCGCTCGGATTGCGTTACCGGGTCGATCTCCGCATTCCGCCTCTGCGCAGGCGAGGGGACATCGTGTTCACGCGATGGAAGGTGGTCGTCTTCGTCGACGGCTGCTTCTGGCACGTCTGTCCGATCCACGGTTCTCTGCCGAAGGCAAACCGGGAGTGGTGGGCTGCGAAGCTGGAAGCCAACGTCGATCGGGACAGGGAGACGGACCGCTTGCTTTCCATGGCGGGTTGGCGCGTGGTCAGGATCTGGGAACACGAATCGCCACAGTTGGCTCTCCGAAGAATCCTGGCCGCGCTGAACGCCGCAGGCGCGGACACTTCCACGAACGAGAAAGCCTTGGTGGGAGGAGTCGGTGCGGCTGCGCTGGTCAGGCCGCCTGGGCGAACGGAAGTTCGAGAGACTCTTCGCCGCCCATCCGGACGAGGTGGGCCCGAACGGCGTCTATGAACTGCGGATCGAAGCGGAGCTTGGCTCTGGCAGTGCGCCCGTAGAAACCCTTCGTCGCCCTGAGGGAGAGGGGATCGAGTGGACCCTTCAGGAAGCTGGCGAGCGGTTGCGGGCGCAGGCCTAGCGGGTCGGCCGACATCGCCACCGAGTGTCGTCGACTGCCATCGAAACGCGCGGCACGTGGCGCCTTCCCGGCGACAGGGAACGCGCCACGCAGGCGCAGATCCTGAACGTCGTAGAAACCAGGGGCGGACAACCTGCGCCCGATCCATTCCGCAACCGGTACCGACACTGCCGAACCCACCAAGCCCCAGCGCATCGACTTCCTGGCTACTGATTCGGCCGGCTCGGTCCAGCCGCGCGGGAAACCCTGAAGCGCCTCCGCATCCTCGATCCCAGGCTTGACGATCGCGCCGTCCGGCATGAGCACGGCTGGCGGCGAAGCTATACCGATCGTCGACCCGTTCTTCAAGGTTGGCACGGCATCGACTGCCCAGCCTAGTCCGGTGTAGCCCTCTGTCCAGTAGAATCCGTGCGCGACGGCCCCAACAGAGGTTCGGGGGCGTTCGATCGGGTTTTCGTCTGCGAAGAGCACCGCCGAGGGGTCCAACTCGGTACTGGCAACGAGGAACACCCGTTCCCGGCGCTGGGGCAGGCCGAAGGCCCAGGTATCGACCACGCGGTAGGCCCATCGGTACCCGAGAGCTTCCAGTTCGTCCACGATGGCCCGCATCGCCCTGCCGCCGTTCAGTTGCAGCATGAACGGAACGTTCTCGATCACCAGGGTCGGCAGCGCCCTCCGGCCTCGCTTCCGCTTCCATACCAACCGGAAAACCTCGGCGATCAATCCGCTGCGTTCCCCCTCGAGGCCCGCCGTGCGCCCGGCTTGGCTGAGGTCTTGGCAGGGGAAACCCGCCGTGACGACCTCGGCGTCCGATGGAAGCCCGGGTATCGATGTGATGTCGCCGTGGTAGGCGGCGCCCGGGAAGTGGGCAGCCAGCACCGCCTTCGATTGGGGCAGGATGTCGCAGAGGAGCACGGCCTCATGGCCGGAAGCACCAAGCCCGAGTTCGAATCCGCCGATACCTGCGAACAGTCCTGCAATGCGCATGATGGCTGGTTATCCGTACAGTTATCGGATTCTACCCGATCGTTACTGGAAGTGCGCGAGGAAGGCGACCGGATCGAGCACGCAGTCCGCGTGCGAGGCGACCTGCAACTCGGACATCCGCGGCGCTCGTCTGAACTCGAAGACCCTGCATGGTCGGACTTGCATTGGCTACCTACCGGAATCCTACCTGCGGCAAACGGCAGCGTAACAGGGCATCCGACCCGTTGTCCGACAAGAACCTGCGAGAGCGCTAAACTGATCGGTTTAGGCGCCGTCGCCCCCGGAGGGGGCCGCGCTTCCAGCCCCAGGACCTGTCAACGGAGACAAGCACGATGCGCGACTACCTGAAGTTCTACATCAACGGCGAGTGGGTCGACCCGGTCGATTCCTCGCGCACGCTCGACGTGATCAACCCGGCCACCGAGGCGAGCGCCGGCCGCATCTCCATGGGCAGCGCCGCCGACGTGGACCGCGCCGTGAAGGCTGCGCGGGCCGCCTTCCCGTCGTTCTCCGCGACCAGCCCGGCGGATCGCGTCGCGCTCCTCGAAGCGATCATCGCCGAGTACAAGAACCGCATCCCCGACATGGCAGCCGCCATCACCGAGGAAATGGGCGCTCCGGCCACGCTGGCGCAGCGCGCGCAGGCGGCGATGGGGATCGCCCACCTGCAGGCGGCGCTGACCGTGCTCAAGGACTACAAGTTCCAGGAGCAGCGCGGCAGCACGATGATCGTCAAGGAGCCGATCGGCGTGTGCGGCCTGATCACGCCCTGGAACTGGCCGGTCAACCAGATCGCCTGCAAGGTCGCGCCCGCGCTGGCCACGGGCTGCACCATGGTGCTCAAGCCCTCCGAGATCGCGCCCTTCTCCGCGGTGATCTGGACCGAGATCCTGCATGCCGCGGGCGTGCCGGCCGGCGTGTTCAACCTGGTCAATGGCGACGGTCCGACCGTGGGCGCAGCCATCTCCAGCCACCCCGAGGTGGACATGGTGTCCTTCACCGGCAGCACCCGCGCCGGCATCGAGGTGGCGCGCAACGCCGCCCCCACCGTCAAGCGCGTGCACCAGGAACTGGGCGGCAAGTCGCCCAACGTCATCCTGCTCGACGCCGACCTGCAGAAGGCGGTCACCGCGGGCGTGCGCGGCGTGATGAACAACTCCGGCCAGTCCTGCAACGCGCCCACGCGCATGCTGGTGCCCAACAGCCGCATGGACGAGGTCCTGGCCATCGCGAAGGCCGCCGCCGAGGCCACCACCGTCGGTGATCCGGCCAGCAGCGGCGCCACCATCGGCCCGGTCGTCTCCGAGGCCCAGTGGAAGAAGATCCAGTCGCTGATCGAGAAGGGCATCGACGAAGGCGCCGAGCTGGTCGTCGGCGGCACCGGCCGGCCCGCGGGCCTGGAGCGCGGCTACTACGTCAAGCCGACGGTGTTCGGCCGCGTCAACAACACCATGACCATCGCCCGCGAGGAAATCTTCGGGCCGGTGCTGGCCATCCTCGGCTACGACTCCGTGGAGGAGGCGGTCCACATCGCCAACGACACGCCCTACGGCCTGGCTGCCTACGTGTCGGGCACCGACGTCGAGCAGGTTCGCCAGGTGGCTGCCCGCCTGCGCGCCGGCCAGGTGAACCTGAACAGCTCGGCCCCCGACATGATGGCGCCCTTCGGCGGCTTCAAGCAGTCGGGCAACGGCCGCGAGTGGGGGGATCACGCCTTCGCCGAGTTCCTCGAGGTGAAGGCGGTGCTGGGCTTCGCGCCGGCGACCAAGGCCGCCTGAGGGTCGGGCACGAAGAAAGGGCCTGTGCACCGCGAAGTTGCGGGGCACAGGCCCTTTTTCCCATGGCCCCGGTCAGACTGGGGCCGGGTTCCGGGAAGGGGTCAGAGGACGCCTTTGCCGGCACGGGCGGGCGCCGAAGCCGACTGGGTCGAGACCGGCACCTGGAACGACGGGTAGGCTTCCGCGACGGTGCGGCCGAACTGGTCGCTCGGGCGGATGTCGCGCGCAGCGGCGGCTTCGGCACGGACGTCCTGGCGCGCCTTGGTGTTGGCGACCTGGGCGGCGGGCTGGCCGTTCGGGCCGGCCTCGGCGACGGTGCGGCCGAACTGGTCGCTCAGGCGGACGTCGCTGGCGGCGGACAGTTCCGCACGGACCTGCTCGCGGGACTTGGCCTGCTCGCCGGCGTGGACCTTGACGATCTGGTCGACGCTGGCTGCACCGGGGTGCTCGGCAGCGGCATGGCCGGAGACGAGGGCGGCGGCGAGGGCGAAGGCGGAGGCGTAGGCAGCTTTCATGATCGTTTTCCTTTCGGTTTGTTTGCTCTGCAGCAGGACCGAAAAGCCGGTCCGGGATGCTGTTCGACGATTCCGTTGCAGCGGGTGTTCGTCGATGAAGCGAACTTTATGGTTTCTACCGGTAAAGAAAAACCTGCTGCACAGAGCTGATATATTGCGTATAACGCAATAATCAAACTGTCAGGAAAACCCGGATGGACCGATTGCAGTCGATGCGCGTCTTCCAGCGCGTGGTGGACGAGGGCAGCTTCGCCGGTGCCGCCCGGGCGCTGGATTTCTCGCCTGCGGTCGTCACGCGCCTGGTGGCCGACCTGGAGGAGCACCTGGGCACGCGCCTGCTGCAGCGCTCCACGCGCCGGCTGTCGCTGACCGAGGCCGGCGAGGCCTACCTCGCCCGGGTGCGCAACATCCTGCAGGATATCGAAGAAGCCGAGGCGCTGACCAGCTCGCACACCCACGAGCTGGCCGGGGTGCTGCGGCTGCAGATGCCGCCGGTGCTGGCGGTGCACGTCGTCGCGCCGCTGATCCCGGGCTTCCGCCTGCTGCATCCCAGCATCCGCGTGGACATCGAGGTGCAGTCGCACCCCGAGCCCTCGATCGAGGAGTTCGACATCACGCTGCTGGGGGCCGAGTCGATCCCGGACGAGAACATGATCGTGCGCCGGATCATCGAGTCCGAGGCCTACCTGGTCGCTTCGCCGGCCTACCTGGCACGCAAGGAAACCCCTTTCTTCCCGAACGACCTCGTGCTGCACGACTGCCTGCGGCTCAAGGTGGCAGGATCGCGGCCGCGCACCTGGCGGATGTGGTGCCCCACCGCGCCGGACCAGCCGGTGGACCTGGGGATCGAGCCGGTGCTGTGGGCCAATCACACCGACACCCTGATGCGCGCCACGCTCGACGGCGCCGGCATCACCTCGGTGGCGGTGGACCTGGCCGCGCCCTACCTCACCAGCGGCGAGCTGGTGCGCGTGCTCTCGCCCTGGATCACCGGGCGGCTGACGATGTATGCCGCATTGCCCAGCCGCAAGTTCATGCCGCAGCGCACCCGCGTGTTCCTGGAATACCTGATCGAGCAGACCCGGCTGAAGGCGCAGCGGGCGATGGATGCTTGCGTGGGTTGTCTATGAGCGTCAGCGGCCCGGGGCGGTCCGGAGCCGCGATCACTCCCGGGCGAACCGCGCCAGCCCTTGCAGATCGGTCACAGTGATCCGCTCGCGCTCCAGCTTCACCCAGCCGCGCTCCTCGAAGCTGCGCAGCAGGCGGCTGACGAACACGCGCACGCTGCCGAGCTCGTCGGCCAGGGCCTGGTGTGTGGCTTCGACCTGTGGGCCGCGCTGCACCAGCAGCCGTGCCAGGCGCGTGTCCAGCTTGCGGAAGGCCACCTCCTCGAGCAGTTCCATGACCTCGGCCAGCCGCGTGCCGTACATGTCGAACACGAATCGGCGGAAGGGCTCGGACTGCACCAGCAGCTCCTGGAACAGCCCGGGCGGAATGCTGGCGAGCACGGCGTCGGTCTCGGCCACGCCGCGCGCGCGGTAGCTCGAGTGCCCCAGCAGGCAGCCGCCGGAGAGGATGCAGCCTTCGCCGGGCGCGACGCGGTAGAGCACGATCTCGCGGCCGCCCTCCGAGCTGGCGGTGACCCGCACGCTGCCGTCGACCACCAGCGGGAAGCCTTCGCATCGGGTACCGGGCTCGAAGAGCACCGTGCCGGCCGGCACCCGGCGCAGCGGCGCCGCGGCGGCCAGCTCCGCCAGGCGCCCGGGCGGCAGCTGAGCCAGCACGGGGAAGCGGGCAAGCAGCCGGGCCGCGTCGTCGTCCTGGCTCATGCGGGCCTCCCGCTGCGCAACCTTGGTTGCAGACCTCCGAGGCGGCCGGCCGCAAGATGGCGGCACGTTACGGGACCAATCGTCAGAGGAGTGCTTTCCATGACCGTCGAGAATTTCATCCGCATGTTCGCAGGCGCCATGATCCTGGTGTCGATCCTGCTTGGCGCCTCCTGGAGCCCGGTCTACCAGTCGGGCAACTGGCTGTTCCTGACCACCTTCGTCGGCTTCAACCTGTTCCAGAGCTCGTTCACCGGGCTGTGTCCGCTGGATCGTATCCTGCGCAAGATGGGCATGCGCAGCGGCGGCGGCGCCTGCGGCGTCTGATCGCGCGCCAGCGCCCGGGGCGCGCGAGGCTCGCAGCCCTTGGGCGTGAGCCTCACCGCCGCGAGCGCTGGAGCCTCACCGCCCCCAGCGCGTGAGCTTCACCGCGGCTGCGGTGGCGAGCCCGTAGACCAGCATCGACGCCGCGACCAGCCCGAAGAAATGCGCCGGGGTTCCGGGCAGCTGCACCAGCCAGCTGCCCGCGACGAACACCACCGCCAGCCGCGCGGTGCCCGCGAGCACGGGGCCCAGCATCTTCCCCGAGCCCTGCGAGGCGAAGTAGAGCGTGAGGCCCAGCCCGAACAGCGGGAAGGCCGGCCCCGCGATGCGCAGGTACTGCCGCGCATGTTCCAGCACCGCCTCGTCCGAGGTGAAGAGCGCCGCCCAGAGGTCGGGGAAGAACGCGACGGTGAAGCCGATCAGCGCCAGGTTGAAGGCCGAGGCGCCGCCTGCGGTCCAGGCCACGCGCCGGGCTCGATCGACGTTGCCTGCGCCCATCGCCATCCCGACCATCGGCAGCGAGGCCACGCCGATGCCGAAGGAGATGGGGATGAGCAGGAACTCGAGCCGCTGCCCGATCGAGTAGCCGGCCAGCGCGTCCACGCCGAGCCGCGCGACGAAGCCGGTGAAGATCACCACCGTGAGCACCGACTGCAGCGGTGAAAGCATCGAGACCGCGCCCACCTTCAGGATGTCGGCGAACATCGGGCGCTGCAGCGACACGCCGCGCAGCCGCAGCGTGAGGCGGGAGTTGCCGCTTGCCAGGTACCAGGCGAAGAAGGCCACGCTCGCCGCGTTGGCGACGATGGTGGCAATGGCCACGCCGGCCATGCCGAAGGACGGCACCGGCCCGGCGCCGAGCGCGAGCAGCCCGCCAAGAAGGATCTGCAGCACCGACGCGCCGAAGATGCCCAGCGACGGGATCCGCATGTTGCCGGTGCCCCGCAGCACCGAGGCCAGCGTGTTGCTCAGCCAGATGAGCATTGCCCCCAGGAACAGCACGCTCGAGTAGGCGATCGCCTCGTCGAGCACTTCGCCGCGCCCGCCAAGCAGCCGGTAGATCGACGGGCCGAAGCCGAGCATCGCGGCGGTGAACACCAGCCCGAGCAGCCCCCCGATCGCGATGGCGTGCAGTGCGAGCGCGTTGGCGCGCGGCAGGTCCGAGGCGCCCAGCGCGCGGCTGACGGCCGAAGAGACACCGCCGCCCATCGCGCCTGCGGACAATTGCTGCGAGAGCATCAGGAAGGGGAACACCAGCGCCATCGCCGCCAGCGGCGTGGTGCCGAGCCGGCCGATGTAGATGGTCTCGGCGATGCCGACCGCCACCTGCATCGCCATCGCGAGCACGCTCGGCACGGCGAGGCCGAGCAGCGTCGACAGGATCGGACCGTTGCGGATCCTGAGGATTTCCGGCGATGGGGGTGCGGCGGCGCTCACGGTGTCATTCCTTGAAGTAGACGACCTGATGGCTGGTGGCCAGCAGCGCGCCCTCCGCGCTCCAGATC
>JBKHVS010000114.1:0-10951 GCA_046569945.1 Gammaproteobacteria bacterium
ACCGTGTCGCCCGGGGCGAGCCCCTCTGCAACCCGCGCCACGCGCTGGTTGCGCGCGGCGATCCGCACCTCGCGCCGCTGCGCCCTGCCGCCGTCGAGAAGGAACACGGACCAGCCCGTGCCGTCGCGATACAGCGCCCCCACCGGAACCACCGGCACCGAATCCTCGGCCAGCACGACGATGCGCGCATCCACCCGGTAGCCGTCGCCCACGGACGCCGGGACGCGGTCCAGGTCGACGATGACGTCCACCCGCTGCTCCTCCACGCCCAGCGCCGACACCTTGGTGCGGGCGCTCGGCTCGACCAGGCGCACGCGTCCTTCGAGCTCGGCGCCGCCGGCCGCCGCCTGCATGCGCACAGGCATTCCCGGCGCGATCCGGGTCGCGTCCTGCGACAGCACCTCCACCACGGCCTCCAGCGACGCGGGGTCGCCGAGGTCGAGCAGCGGCGTCCCCACCGCGACCACTGCCTCGCTCTCCTGGGCCACCTTCAGGATCCTGCCGGCAACCGGGGCCCGGATCTCGATCGCCGACGAGAGCCGTCCCTGGCCGGGGCGTTCGGTCTGCGCGAGCGCGGCCTGCGCCATGGCCAGCTCGTGACCCGCAGCGCGCTGTTCGAAGCGCGCCGCGCTCAGCTCCTGTTCGCGCTGCACCAGCGCCAGCCGCGCGGCCTCCGCCGTGCTCGGCGAGGCGAAGCCGCGCTGCGCGAGCTCGCCGGCACGGCCCGCGTCGACGCGCGCCTGGGCCAGCGCCGCCTGCGCGCGGGCGGCGTTGGCCTCGGCGCGCAGGACCACCGCCTGTGCCGCGCCGACCCGCTCGCGCAGCTGGGCCAGGACGCGCGAATCCTGCAGCGCGGGCGGCGCAGGCCGGATCACCGCAAGCAGGTCGCCCGCTTCCACCGCATCTCCCGCCTGCAGGACGATCCGTTCGAGCCGGCCCGCGGCCGGGGCAGATACGGTGAAGCGGTCGCGCACCCGGGTGCGGCCCTCCTCGTCCACGGTGGCCTCGAACAGCGCGAGACCGACCACCCTGGTCTCCACGGGGACCGGGCGGGGCCTGAAGGACCAGGCAGCGAGCGCGGCGACCGCAAGGGCGCCGACGGCCAGCACGACGGTTCTGCGTTTCATCTGTGTCTCATTCCCTTGTCTTGAGCACGCCGACCAGGTCGAGCCGGGACAGCCGGCGCTGCACGATCCAGGCGCTGACCGCGCCGGCAGCGATGGTCGTCAGGCCGGCGTACGCGTAGGTCGAAGGCAGGATCACGAGCGGGATGGTGAAGTGCTCGGCGCTGGTCGCCGACACCAGCGCCAGCGCCAGATGGTAGCCGCCGACGAAGCCCAGGGGGATGCCGAGCAGCAGCTCGATTCCCAGTTCCGCCAGCAGCAGCACCGCAACCTCCTGCTGCGTGAACCCGAGCACCCGCAGCGTGGCCAGCTCCCACGCGCGCTCGGCCAGCGCGATCCGCGCGCTGTTGTAGACCACCCCGACCGCGATCGCCGCGGCGAACACCGTGAGCACCCCGGTGAAGAACAGGATGTTCGCCGCGCTGGTCTCGCGCGTGTAGCGGATCAGCGCCGACTTCACGAACACGCCGGCGATCCCCGGCATCTCCTTGAGCCTGTCGTAGAGCGGGCCGAGGTCGCCGCCGTCGGTGCGCAGCGCGCCGGAGTTCACCAGTGGGCCGTCGCCGGCCAGCGCGGCAAGCGTCTCGAGGTCCATGTAGACGCCCATGCCCATCAGCTCGCCCACCACGCCGGTCACCGTCAGCTCGCGCTCCCTGCGTTCGCCCTCCAGGAACTCGACGCGCACCGTGTCGCCCGGGCGCAGCGAGAGCACCCCGGCCAGCCGCTCGGTGAGCAGCGCCCCGCCCGCGGCGAGCGGCACCACCCGCAGGCGCTCGTCCGCCAGGCGGCGCAGCTGCGCGTCGGGCGCCAGCCCCTGCACGGCGGTGCGGTAGCTGCGATGGCCGGCGTGCAGCCGCACCGGGATGCTGCGGCTCGTCTCGGCGCGCAGCACGCCCGGCAGCCGGGTGAGCTCATGGACCGAGCCCGGGCCGCGGACCTCGGTGAAGCCCAGGTAGACGTCGCCCGGCTGCGCGGCGCTGAACTGGACCTCGAGCAGGTGGTCGATCGCGTCCTTCCACCAGGTGCCGGCGATCAGGATGGCCACCGCGCTGGCGATGCCGAGCACGGTGAGCAGCGCGCGAAAGGGGCGGCGCTCGACCGAGCGCAGGATCATCCGCCCCGCCGGTCCCGCGAGCCTGCCCAGCCCCGCGCGCTCGAGCAGCAGCGGGCGGAAGACCGGCGGCGAGGGCGGGCGCATCGCCTCGGCCGCGCGCAGCGAGATCACGCCGCGCACCGCGTGCCAGGAGCCTGCGGTGGCGGCGGCCAGGCAGGCGGCCGCCGCCAGCAGGACGATCCATCCGGCGCGCTGGTAGTAGAAGTCGGGGAAGTGGAAGAACCCGGTGTACATGCCGGTCATGTAGCGGCCCAGCCAGTCGCCGAGCGCCACGCCGATGACGATGCCGGCGCCCACGATCACTGCCGAGATCGACAGGTAGTGGGCGACGATGCTGCGGTCCTCGTAGCCGAGCGCCTTCAGCGCCGCGATCTGGTCGCGCTGGGTGGCCACCTGGCGGCCCAGCACCACGTTCAGGATGAACACCGCCACCGCCAGGAAGACCGTCGGCAGGAAGACCCCGAAGGCCCGCTGCTGCGCGATCTCGCCGGCCAGCACCTGGTCCGATGCCTGCTCGTGCCGCGGATAGGCGCCGCGCGAGCCGTAGGGGTCCAGCAGCCGGTCGAGGTCCTCGATGGCGGCGCCGGCGGACGCACCCGGCCGCAGCTTGATGGCCACGCTGTTGAAGGCGCCGTCCATGTCGAAGGCGGCCGCCAGGCGCTCCCGGTCCATCCAGAAGATGCCGAAGGAGCGGTCGTCCGAGAGCAGCGCGTCGGTGGTCGCGTAGATGTATTCGGGGGACAGCCCAACGCCCACCACCTGCAGCGTCTGCATGCGGCCGTTGAGCAGCGCGGCAACGGTGCTGCCCGGCCCCAGCTTGCGCGCGTTCGCGAAGGCCTGGTTGACCAGCACCTCGCTGGAGCCGCGCGCCGGCCAGCGCCCTGAACGCAGGGTGACGCGGTTGATCCCTTCCGCCAGCGCCACCGGATCGGCGCCGACGATCCTGGCGGCCAGCGGCTGGCGAACCCCCTCGAGCGCGATCTGGGTGTCGAACACCAGCCGGGTCTGCACCTCGGCGGCGCCCGGCAGCTCGGCGAGCCGCAGCGCCAGCGCGTCCGGCGCGCGGCGCGCGTACGAAAAGACGTCCGCGAAGCGCGCCGACGCGTAGTAGCGGTCGCGCGCCTCGAGCAGCGAGTCGTGGGTGGATAGCGAGCCGACGAAGCCGGCGATCCCGGAGGCCACCACCAGAGCGATGGTCAGCGCCTGCATGCGAAGCGCCCACAGGTCGCGCAGCAGCTTGCGGTGCAGCGCCTTCACCAGGAGAGTTCCGAGGCGTTCAGCCGGCGGGAGTTGCGCTCGTCGGACACCAGCCGACCGTCGGCGAGCCGCAGCACGCGGTCCGCCATGCCGGCGATCGACGCGTTGTGGGTGATCACGATCGCGGTCGTGCCCAGCTCCCGGTTGATGCGGGCGATCACCTCGAGCACCACCTTGCCGGTGGGGTAGTCGAGCGCCCCGGTCGGCTCGTCGCACAGCAGCACGTCGGGGCGCTTGGCGATCGCGCGGGCGATCGCCACCCGCTGCTGCTCGCCGCCGGAGAGCTGGGCCGGGAAGTGATCCATGCGCTCGCCCAGCCCGACCAGCTCAAGCGCCTCCTCGGGGCGCATCGGCGCCCGCGCGAGGTCGGTGACCAGCGCCACGTTCTCGCGCGCGGTCAGGCTCGCGATCAGGTTGTAGAACTGGAAGACGAAGCCCACGTGCTCGCGCCGGAAGCGGGTGAGCTCGCGCTCGCCGGCACGCGCCAGGTCGTGGTCGCGCCAGCTCAACTCGCCCGAGCTGGGGACGTCCAGCCCGCCGAGGATGTTCAGCAGCGTGGACTTGCCGCTGCCCGAAGCGCCGAGCAGCACCACGAACTCGCCGGAGGCCACCTCCAGGTCCACCCCTCGCAGCGCCTCGATCTCGACCTGCCAGGTGCGGTAGACCTTGCGCAGGCCGCGGGCGCGGAAGACGATCTCCCCGGGCTCCCCGGCGCAGGCTGGTGCGGCTGTTCCTCCGGAGGCTGGCACGGCTGCGCTGCCGGGCTCCTGCTCCGGGCCGCCGCCGGCGAGCGGCGCGTCAGGAATCATGTGCTGGCAGGGGGCTCAGCCCAGCGAGAGATCGACGTGCCGCAGCCTGCCCGCGAGGCGGTCGAGGAAGTCCAGGCAGCGGCCGAGCTGCGCGATCTCGACGTACTCGTCCGGCTGGTGGGCCACCTGGATGTCGCCGGGGCCGCAGACCACGGTCTGCACGCCCGCCTCCTGGAGGATGCCCGCCTCGGTGCCGAAGCTCACCCGGTGCGGCGACGTGCAGCCGCACAGCGGCATGATGGCCCGCGCGAGATGCACGTTGCCGCGCTCGTCCAACGCCGGGGCGTCGACCACCTCCTCGATGGCGATGCCGCATTCGGGGGACACCGCGCGCATCGCCGGCAGCAGCACCGAGTCGCAGTGCGCGCGCACCTGGTCGACGACGGAGGCGGCAGACACGCCGGGCAGCGCGCGCACCTCGAAGACGATCTCGCAGTCCTTCGCGGTGATGTTGTGGGCGGTGCCGCCGCGGATCATTCCGGCGTGGACGCTGGTGTGGGGGAACTCGAAGCCGTCGTGGCGCAGGCCTGCGGAGAGCCGGCGCTGCAGGGCGTTGATGAAGGAAACCACCTCGGCGCCGACCTCCACCGCCGACACGCCCCGGTCGCGCAGCGAGGAGTGCACCGAGAAGCCGCGGATGCGGCAGCGGTAGATGGCGGCGCCCTTGTTCGCCACCACCACCTGCATCATCGTCGGCTCGCCGATGATGCAGGCGGCCGGCCTGACCGGCGCGGCGGCGAGATGCGCGGCCAGCTGGCGCATGCCGCCCATGTCGGTCTCCTCGTTGTACGAGAGCGCCAGGTGGACCGGGGTGCGCAGACCGGCGGCGGCCAGCCGCGGCAGCGTCTCCAGGCAGCAGGCGATGAAGCCCTTCATGTCCGCGCTGCCGCGGCCGTGCAGCCTGCCGTCGCGCTCGGTCAGCACGAAGGGATCGGAGCTCCAGTCCTGGCCCGCCACCGGCACCACGTCCGAGTGCCCGGAGAGCATCAGGCCGGGGACGTCGGCGGGGCCGACGGTGGCGAACAGGTTCGCCTTGCCGGCTTCCACTCCGTGCTGGACGAACGCGGTGACGCCCAGGTCGTCGAGCCGATTGGCGACCCAGTCGATCAGCTCGACGTTGCTGTTGCTGCTGACCGTGTCGAAGCCGACCAGGGTGCGCAGCGTCGCTATGGTTTCCGGCAGGCGCATCATTCCAGTTTATCCGATGGGCCCGGGCACCGTCTGGTATGTTCGGAGTCCTCGAAAACCGGCTCCGCCGGGGCGCGCCGGCAAGGCGTTCCCGTGGGGCTTCCATCCAGCAGGACCCCGATCCCCGCCATGCCCCTGATCATCCTCGTGCGCCACGCGCAGGCCTCCTTCGGCACCGACGACTACGACCGCCTCTCCGACCTCGGCCGCCAGCAGTCCCGCTGGCTCGGCGAGTACTTCAAGGCCCGCGGGCTCGAGTTCCGCAGCATCTACGCCGGCTCGCTGGTGCGCCAGCAGGACACCGCGCGCGAGCTGCTGGCGACGATGGGCCACGATGCGTCCGGGCTGGTCACCCACGAAGGCCTGAACGAGTACCGGGGCGAGGCCCTGTACGCCGCCTACACCGGCGGCGCCGATCCCATCGCGCAGCAGCGCTCCGACTTCAAGGGCTACTGGCGCACCTTCCGGGCTGCGATGCAGTCCTGGGCCGACGACCAGCTGCCGGCCATGCCGGAGACCTGGGGCCAGTTCGGCGAGCGGATGCGCAGCGCCCTCGGCGCGGCTGCCGGCGGCCTGGAGCGCAACGACGTGGCGCTGGTGGTGAGTTCGGGCGGCGCCATCGGACGGCTGCTCGGCGAGATCACGGGCGCCCCCTCGAGCACCGCCATCGAGTTCAACCTGCAGTTCCGCAACACCGGCTTCTGCGAGCTGGTGTCGGTGGGCGACTCGCTGCGGGTGGCGAGCTTCAACAACGTGCCGCACCTCGAGTTTCCCGAGCGCCGGCACGCGATCACCTACGCCTGACGCGGAGGCTTCCATGGTCGAGCAGCTCTTCCCCAACGGCTACGCGCACTACCTCGGCGGCGGCCTGCTGCTGGGCGTCGCGGTGGCCGGCATCTTCGTCGCCACCGGCCTGGTCGCCGGCATGAGCACGGTGTTCAGCTCCAGCTGGTCATGGTTCTCGCGGCTTCCCTTCTTCGCCCAGGAGCGCTTCACCGGCAGCCGGCAGTGGCGGCTGGTGATGGCGGTGGGCCTGGTGCTGGGCGCGCTGCTCGCGATGCTCACCGCCGGCGGCGGCGTGCCGGTGGTCACCGGGGTGTCCTGGTGGCAGCTGGCGCTGGGCGGCTTCATCGGCGGCTTCGGCGCGCGCCTGGCCAACGGCTGCACCTCCGGGCACGGCATCTGCGGGATGGGCTCGCTGCAGCTGCCCTCGCTGCTGGCGGTGCTGATCTTCCTGGCCACCGCGATGATCACCGCCAACCTGGTCTCCGCACTGGGAGGCGCGTGATGAAGCCCGCATCGCTCGTTGCCGTGCTGCTCGGCGGAATCGTCTTCGGCTTCGGCCTGACCTGGTCGACGATGATCAGTCCGGAGGTGGTTCTTTCCTTCCTGCGCTTCCAGGACTTCGGCCTGCTGCTGGTGCTCGGCGGCGCGGTGGCCGTCACCGCGGTCGCCTACCAGCTCGTGCCGCGGCTGATGCGCAGGCCGCTGTTCGAGCCGGCCTTCGGTAAGCACGCCTCTGCCCTCGACGCCAGCACGCTGGGAGGTTCGGCGATCTTCGGCATCGGCTGGGGGCTGTCCGGCGTCTGTCCGGGGCCGGCGATCGCCGGCCTGGGCGCAGGCAACTGGCCGCTGCTGATCGCCCTCGCGGGCATGTTCGCCGGCGCCTGGGCGCACGGCTGGCTGCAGAGCCGCCGATAGCGCGGCGGCCGCCCCCGTCGCAAGGAGATCACGAGATGTCGATGCTCGACCGTTGGCTGCGCGCGGCCGCGCTGATTGCCGCGCTCGCGCTGCCCGCGCTGGCGTCCGCGCAGACCCTTCGCTGGGCCTCGCAGGGCGACCCGCAGACCATGGATCCGCACTCGCAGAACGAGCTGCTCACCAACGCGATGAACGGCCAGGTCTACGAGACCCTGGTGCAGCGTGACCGGAAGCTGGCCCTCGCGCCCGGCCTGGCCACGGCATGGGAGCGCGTGTCGCCCACGCGCTGGCGTGTGAAGCTGCGCCAGGACGTCCGATTCCACGACGGCACGCCCTTCACCGCGGACGACGTGGTCTTCTCGGTGCAGCGCGCCAAGGCGCCCACCTCGATGATCCGGGTCTACGCCAATGCCGTCGGCACGCCGCGCAAGGTCGATTCGCACACGGTGGAGTTCGAGCTGCCGGCGTTCAACCCGATCTTCCTCGAGCACCTGGGCACGCTGCAGATCATGAGCCGCGCCTGGTGCGAGAAGCATGACGCGACGCGCCCGCTGGACTTCGCCAACCGCGAGGAACGGCACACGGCGCGTCACGCAAACGGCACCGGTCCCTGGGTGCTTGCCGCGCGCGAGCCGGACGTCCGCACCACGTACAAGCGCAACCCCCACTGGTGGGGGCGCTTCGAGGGCAACCTCCAGGAGGTGGTCTACACGCCGATCCGGTCCGACGCCACGCGCACCGCGGCGCTGGTCTCCGGCGAGGTCGACTTCGTCCAGGATCCCGCGCCGCAGGACCTGCCGCGCCTGCGCCGCCATCCGGAGGTGAAGGTGATCGACGGCCAGGAGAACCGGATTCTCTTCATCGGCATGGACCAGGGCCGCGACGAGCTGCTGTACTCGAGCGTGAAGGGCCGCAATCCCTTCAAGGACGAGCGGGTTCGCCGCGCGCTCTACCAGGCGGTGGACATCGAGGCGATCCGCGCGAAGCTGATGCGCGGGCAGGCCCTGCCCACCGGCGCGGTGATGCCCTCGCCGCTGGGCGTCTTCGAGGACCCGGAGCTCGAGCGGCGCCTGCCCTTCGACCTGCCCGAGGCGAAGCGGCTGATGGCCGAGGCCGGCTGGGCGCAGGGCTTCGAGGTGACGCTCGACTGTCCCAACAATCGCTACATCAACGACGAGGAGATCTGCCAGGCGCTGGCCGGGATGTGGGCCCGGCTGAACCTGAAGATCCGGGTCAACGCGATGCCGCGCGCCCAGTACTTCGCGAAGATGGAGAAGCTCGACACCTCGATGTACATGCTCGGCTGGGGCGGCTCGATCACCGACGCGGAGACCACGCTGACCCCGGTCTACCGCAAGCGCGGCGCGGGCGGCGTGGGCGACTACAACTGGGGCCAGGTCGCCAACGACGAGCTCGACCGGCTGGCCGCGGCCTCCAGCCGCGAGGCCGATCCTTCGAAGCGCGAGCAGCTGGTCCGGGCAGCGGTGCGCGAGCACAACGCGCGCGTCCACCACATCCCGCTGCATCGCCAGGTCATCCCCTGGGCGGCGCGCAAGGGGGTCGAAGTGGTGCATCGCCCGGACAACTGGTTCGAGTGGCAGTGGGTGAGCAAGCGCTGACCTGCTCGCATGGCGCGCAGCCCATTCGCCGCTGAGCCCTGGCAGGTGTGCGGCCCGGCCAGGGGGGCGCCGGCCGCTGTCAGGCGCCGGTGCGGAAGGCCGCAACGACGGCCGACAGTCGTCGCCAATGGGATCCCGGCCAGTAGACGCGGCCGCATCCGCTGCAGCGCCTGAATTCCTGCTGGCCCGCCGCCACCGCGGGCGGCAGCGAGGCGAGCACCTCGGTGCGCGGCACCGGTTCCAGCAGGCCGTTGCACTCCAGGCAGCGGCTGAACGGTTGCTCGCTGCCGCGCAGCGAATAGCGCTGCGCCACTTCCTCGAGCTGCGCCTGCGGAGCCTGCGCGCGCAGGAAGCGTCCGCGCCGCACCTGCCGGTGCTTGAGCAGCTCCCGGTCGCGAGTGAGGAGGATGCGCTCCTGCCCGGCGGCGATCGCGGCCAGTTCGCGGTCGGCGCCGTCGGTGGCGAGCAGGGTGTCGAAGCCCAGCAGCCGCAGCCGGCGGGCCAGTGCCCCGAGGTGGGCATCGGCAAGGAAGCTCAGCGGGCCGTCCGCTCCTGAGGCGGCGGGCAGCACGTCCACCGTGCTGCCGTCGGTCACCGCGTCGCCCAGCGAGGCCTCGCGGCCGTCGACCCGAACGCAGGCCACCTCCGTGTGCGGCACGCCGAGCGACTCGATCGCATGCTTCAGGCTGGCATGCGAGGCGCAGTCGAGCTGCTGCGGGCGCCCCCTGCGCCGAGGCGCGAGCAGGGCGTCCAGCTCGCCGTGGAAGCGGAAGACCGCCGAGCTCACCCGCCGGCCGGCACGGCCTCCGCAAGGCGGCCGGCCCGGAGCAGGACGCCGGGCCGCTCGCCGGTCAGCTCATCGTCGCGCAGCGTCTCGACCCCGGCCACGAAGGTGTGCCGGTAGCCGTCAGCGCGCTGGATCAGCCGGCGACCGCCTGCCGGCAGGTCGTAGACGATCTCGGGCTTGCGCACCCGCAGCCTGTCGAAGTCGATCACGTTGATGTCGGCGCGCATCCCGGGCAGCAGCGCGCCGCGGTCCGTCAGGCCGTAGGAGCGCGCATTCCCAAGGGTCTGCTTGCGCACCAGGAACTCCAGCGGCAGGCGCTCGCCGCGGCTTCGGTCGCGTCCCCAGATGGTGAGCAGCGTGGTCGGGGCGCTCGCGTCGCAGATGGTGCTGACGTGTGCGCCGGCATCGCTGCCGCTGATGACGCTGGCCTCGTCTGCGAGCATCTCGCGCACCGCCTCCAGGTTCCCGTGCGCGTAGTTCTCGAATGGATGCATCAGCAGCCCGCGGCCGTCGTCGGCCAGCAGGAGCTCCATCGCCTTCTCCCAGAGGCTCACGCCCTCGGCGCGGGCCAGCTCGGCCAGGCACTGGCGCGGATCGGGCTCGTAGTCGGGGCGATCGCCGATCAGGTAGGACTTCTCCAGCATCGCCTGCATGCGGCGGTTGCCCGACTGCTCCGACAGCAGGCGCGCGCGCAGGGCAGGGTCCTCGCGCAGCCGGCGCACCCGTTCCGCCGGCGAGAGCGGCTCCAGCTCGCTCCACGACGGGTGCGCGCCGAAGGGGTTGATCGATGTCTCCAGGCTCATGATCACGCCGACCGGGCGGCCGGCCACCTGCGCCGAGGCGTCGACGCCCGCGGCGCGCGCGGCATGGATGCCGGCCATCACCTGGCGCCACCGGTCCGGGTCGCTGCTGTACTCGAGCAGCAGGCATGACAGCGGCCGGCCCGCCACCTCGGCGGCGGCGCGCAGGATCTCGAACTCGCCGGGACCCCAGTCGGAGTTCACCTCGAGGACGCCTGAGCCCGCGCGCCGCATCGCCTGGGCCAGCGCGAAGAGCTCGGGCTCGTCGGCGGTCAGCGTGGGCACCATGCGGCCGTCGCGTGCGCGGTGCTTGGTGGTGCGCGAGGTGGTGAAGCCGAACGCGCCGGCCCGCAGCGCCTCCTCGAGCAGGGTGCCCATCCGGTCCATCTCCTGGGCGGTGGGGGTCTCGGTGTGCGAGGCGCCGCGCTCGCCCATCACGTAGAAGCGCAGCGCCGAATGCGGGACCTGCGCGCCCACGTCCATCGTGCGCGGCTGGCGCTCCAGCGCGTCCAGGTACTCGGGAAAGGACTCCCAGTCGAAGCTCACGCCTTC
>JBKHVS010000115.1:0-10769 GCA_046569945.1 Gammaproteobacteria bacterium
CTTCCTGGTGCTCAAGAACATCGGCCCTGCCGGCGCGCCGGGCATGCCCGAGGCCGGCTACCTGCCCATTCCGAAGAAGCTCGCCCGCACCGGCGTGAAGGACATGGTCCGCATCTCCGACGGCCGGATGAGCGGCACCGCGGCCGGCACGATAGTGCTCCACGTGACGCCCGAGGCCGCCACCGGCGGACCGCTCGCCCTGGTACGCAGCGGCGACCGGATCCGGCTCAGCGTGGCGAACCGCGAACTGAGCCTGCGGGTCTCCGACGAGGAGCTCGCCCGCCGCCGGACCGAGCAGCCGGTCTCGCCGCCTTCAGCGGATCGCGGTTACCGCAAGCTCTTCCTGGAGTCGGTCCTGCAGGCCGACGCCGGCGTGGACTTCGACTTCCTTCGCGCGGCCGAACGCCGCGGCAGCCTGCCCCGCTCGGGCGGTTGAGCGCCACGATGAAACGCACTGTCATGAAACGAGCCGCCCTCGCGGCCTTGCTCGCCGCCGGCGCGGCTGCCGCCGTGCAGCCGCTTCCCGTCTCCGCGGCGCAAGACGCGATCGACGCAAAGCGGGTCTTCGATACGCGCTGCGCGCGATGCCATACGGCGGACAAGGTCGCGACATCGATCGAAAAGCGTCCGCCCGAGAGCCGGGAAGCCTGGCTCGCGCAGTTCCTGGCCGGGCACTTCCCGCCCGACGAGCCGACCCGCAAGGTGCTTGCGGAGTGGCTGCTCAGTCGTACTCGAAGCGCTCGCTGACGATGTTGCCCGCGGGCACCCCGAGCTCGCGAAGCTGACGCACCACCGCGCGCATCATCGCCGGCGGCCCGCAGACGTAGCAGCGCGCCTGGCCGGGCTCGCCGCGAAGCGCCTGCGCGATCGCCGCCCGGTCGGGCCGCCCCTGTCGCGTGTACCCGGCGAGATCCGGTGGCGGGTCGCCGGTCTCGACGCAGACCTCCAGGCGAAGGCCCATGCGGTGGCGCAGGGCCGCCAGCCTGTCCGCATCGACCAGCTGCGCCGCATCGGCCACCCCGTAGACCAGGCTCACCGGCGGCCGATCGCCGAGCGCCGCCAGCTCGTCCAGCAAGCCGAGGATGGGCGCGATACCGATCCCTCCTGCGAAGAGCGTAATGGACCGCCCTCTCTCGGGGCGACGGCCGGGTTCCCCCGGGCCGCCCTCCGCGTCCTGCCCGTCCGGCGTGAAGTGACCAAAGGGCCCGTCGATCCACGCGTGCGCACCGACCGGCACGCCGGCCAGCGCCGTCGTGAAATCGCCACGCGCCTTGATCAGGAATCGCAGCCCGCTGCCCGCCCGGGGCGAGGACGCGATCGAGAACGGGTGATCGAGCAGCGGAACGCGCGGCTGCCCGATCAGGACCCAGGCAAACTGACCCGCCCGCCAGTCGACGGCCTTGCCGCCGGCGGGCTCGAGCACGATCTCCCGGATGCCCTCCGCCACTTGCGCATTGCGCGCCACGCGCAGGGGCCGGCGCTTCATGCGCAGCGGCTTGACCAGGTGAACCCAGGAAACCGCCGCCAGGGCGGCCGCCCCCAGGACCGTCCAGAACGCCGCCAGCAGCGGCCGGCTGCTGGTCACGCCCACCGCCAGCGCGTGGTGCAGTCCCAGGGCCGCCGCCAGCACGGCGCCGCCCAGGTGGCTCGCGCGCCAGCGCTCGTAGCGCCAGGACAGGCGCTTGCGACGAACGCCGAGCACCACCAGGGCCAGCAGCAGCACGAAGGCCGCCACGCCGGTCGCGAAGAACGAACTCGAGAGCACCATCGCCGCCGCCCCCAGCCAGCCCGCCAGCGTGGCGGGACCCGCGCTCGCGATCGCCAGCGCCACGTGCGCGATGGCGGACAGCGCGAGCGCCCGGCCAGCCAGTTGGTGAAAGCGCATCGTCCGGTCGATGCCCGGGCGGTCGGTGAGCCAGCCGAAGCGCCCCGACGACAGGAACTGCAGCAGGAGCATCGCCAGCGCTGCGACGCCGGTCGCGCCGCCCAGCCAGCCGGCCAGGCCGCCGAAGATGTCCCGGTCCACGACGGTCGCCGCCGCCAGCGCGAGCACCAGGACTGCGTAAGCGGCCAGCAGCACGGGGGCGCCGGGCGCGCGCGAGCCCCCGGCGATGCGTCGATCCCCGGGCGCGCGCGAATCCCTGGCCGTGTTCATCCCTGCGATTCTATGGGGCGGCCACGGTGCCGGGATCGCGCTAAACTCGGCCCGAACACTTACAGGAAACTTCGATGAGCGAGTTGTGGCTTCACGACGTCGGCGACGACGTCACCCGCGAGGAAATCCAGAAAGGGTGCGCAGCCGCCAAGGCCCTGATCGAGTCGCGCGGCATCACCGTCGACCAGGCCTATGCGGCCGTGATGAAGCGCTCGAATCGCGAGTCCTTCGACCGCAACGCGGCCAAGGCCTGGGACGATGCCGAAGACGCCGCGCTGGGTGCGATCTTCGGCGACATCGACGACTGGCCCGACGACGCCGTGCTGGGCCTGGCCGACGAAGTCTGACGCGGCCCGCCGGGGAGGAGACCGTGGAGCGTTCGTTCCGGGAAGAGATCCGACTGCTGGGCCTGGGCGAAGGCGAGGTCTTCCACGGCGAGGGCATCCTCGCGGTCACCAAGGCCCTGCTGCAGTCCGGGGTCAGCTACGTGGGCGGCTACCAGGGCGCGCCGGTCTCGCACCTGCTCGACGTGATGGTCCAGGCGCGCGAGGAAATGGACGCGCTCGGCGTGCACGTCGAGGCCTGCACCAACGAGGCCTCGGCCGCCGCGATGCTCGGCGCCTCGATCATGTATCCGGTGCGCGGCGCGGTCACCTGGAAGTCCATCGTGGGCACCAACGTGGCCTCGGACGCACTGTCCAACCTGGCCTCGCCCGGCGTGACCGGCGGCGCGCTGATCGTGGTCGGCGAGGACTACGGCGAAGGCGCCAGCGTGATCCAGGAGCGCACGCACGCCTACGCCATGAAGTCCGGCATGTGGCTGCTGGACCCGCGCCCCGACCTGCCGACCATCGTGCGCTGCGTCGAACAGGCCTTCGAGCTCTCCGAGGCGTCGAACACCCCGGTCATGATGGAGCTGCGGATCCGCGCCTGCCACGTGCGCGGCAGCTTCGTGGCCAGCGACAACCGCCGGCCCAAGGTGTCCACGCGCGACCTGCAGCAGGACCCCGCGCCCTTCGACTACGCCAAGCTTGCGCACCCGCCGGTCACCTACGGCCACGAGAAGCTCAAGTACGAGGTGCGGATGCCGGCGGCGCGCAAGTTCGTGGTCGACGCGGGCCTGAACGAGCTCTTCCCCGGCGAGCGCGGCGACATCGGCATCGTGGTGCAGGGCGGGCTCTACAACAACCTGATCCGCGCCCTTCAGCAGCTCGGCCTGGCCGACGCCTGGGGCCGCTCGCCCATCCCGATCCTGAACCTGAACGTGGTCTACCCGCTGGTCCCCGAGCAGCTCACCGCCTTCTGCGCCGGACGGCGCGGCGTGCTGCTGCTCGAAGAAGGCCAGCCCGACTTCATCGAGCAGGAGCTCAGCACGATCCTTCGCCGCGCCGACCTGCAGACGAAGCTGCACGGGAAGGACATGCTGGCGATGGCCGGCGAGTACACCGCCGAGCTGATCCTGCGCGGGCTGCTGAAGTTCCTCGCGCTGCACGCGCCCGACCTGCGTCTTTCTTCCGGCCAGGAGCTGGTGAGCGAGATCGACGACCTGCGCAGTCGCGCCAGCGCTGCCTTCGGCGGCCCGGTGCCCGCGCGGCCGCCCAACTTCTGCACCGGCTGCCCGGAACGGCCGGTGTTCGCCGCGCTCAAGCTGGTGCAGCGCGAGATCGGGCCGATGCACATCTCGTCGGACATCGGCTGCCACTCCTTCGCCACCTTCGAGCCCTTCTCCTTCGGCAACTCGATCCTCGGCTACGGCATGAGCCTGGCCAGCAGCGCCGGCGTGCGCAACTTCTCCGCCCGCCGGCCGATCGCGATCATGGGCGACGGCGGCTTCTGGCACAACGGCCTGCTCTCAGGCGTGTCCTCGGCGCTGCTCAACCAGGGCGACGGGGTGCTGGTCATCATGAAGAACGGCTACACCTCGGCCACCGGCACGCAGGAGGTGATCTCCACGCCCGCATCCGAGTCGCGCCGGGTCGCCGAAGGCGCGAGCGCCACCGGCACCGAGGTGACCATCGAGAACACGCTGAAAGGCATGGGCGTGAAGTGGCTGCGCACGGTGCACAACTACAAGGTGGCCGAGGTGCGCGACACGCTGCGCGAGGCGCTCACCTCCGACTTCGAGGGGCTGAAGGTCGTGGTCGCCGAGGGCGAGTGCCAGCTCGAACGCCAGCGCCGCATCAAGCCGCTGCGCGCGAAAATGCTCAAGGAAGGCAAGCGCGTGGTGCGAACCCGTTTCGGCGTGGACGAAGACACCTGCACCGGCGACCATTCCTGCATCCGGCTCTCGGGCTGCCCCACGCTCACCGTGAAGCCCTCCTCCGATCCGCTGAAGGTGGACCCGGTGGCCCACGTCACCAACGGCTGCGTGGGCTGCGGGCTGTGCGGCGAGGTCGCCCACGCGGCCACGCTGTGCCCCTCCTTCTGGCGCGCCGAGATCGTCAGCAACCCGAGCGGCTGGGACCGCTTCATGGACCGCCTGCGCAGGCGCGTGATCGCGTGGTTCCAGCCGACGGCGCGACCGGCGGCGGCGCGCGCCGCGTCCGGACAGGCGGGCTGATCCGGACATGAGCGCAACCCCGTCGAATTCCGTGCCCGCAGCGGGCGATGCGCCCTTCTGCATCCTGATCGCGGCCCTGGGCGGCGAAGGCGGCGGCGTGCTGGCCGACTGGATCGTGGGCTGCGCGCTGGCCCAGGGGCTGCCGGTGCAGGCGACCTCGGTGCCGGGCGTGGCCCAGCGCACCGGGGCCACCAGCTACTACATCGAGGCCCTGCGCGCCCCGGCTGCGCCCGGATCGCAGCCGGTGTTCGCGCTGAACCCGATGCCCGGCCGGGTCGACGTCGTGCTGGCCAGCGAGCTGCTCGAAGCGGCGCGGATGATCGAGCGCGGTTTCGTGAGCCCCGCTCGCACCACCCTGATCGCCGCCCGCCATCGGGTCTACACCACGGCCGAGAAGATGCAGATGGGCGACGGTCGGTTCCACGACGCGCGCATCCATGAGGCTGCCGCGCAGTTCGCCCGCCGCTACCTGAGCCTCGACATGGAAGGCCTCGCCACGCGGCACGGCACGGTCATCAGCGCGGTGATGTTCGGCGCGCTCGCCGGTTCGGGCCTGCTGCCCTGGTCACGCGCAGTCTGCGAAGAGGCGATTCGGCGCGGCGGACTGGGCGTCGACGCGAGCCTGGCCGGCTTCGGCGCCGCCTTCGATGCCGCGGCCGGCGCCACGATCGAGTCGGCGCTCGCCGAGGCGCCCGCCGCCGCGCGGGCGGCTCCCGAAGTCTGGGCGCCGCTGATCGCCACGCTGCCCGAGTCGATGCATGCCTACGCGGCGCACGGCGTCGCCCGGCTGATCGACTGGCAGGATGCCCCCTGGGCGCGCGAGTACGTGGACCGACTCGCGGCCCTGGCCGCCGCGGCGCCGGCCGAGTCCGCGGCCGCCCGCGACAGCCTCGCCGAGGCGGCGCGCCAGCTGGCGCTGTGGATGAGCTACGAGGACGCGATCCGGGTGGCGGACCTGAAGACCCGGCCTGAGCGCTTCGCGCGGATCCGGGCCGAAGCGCAAGCCGGCGACGACGACATCGTCCGCATCGTCGACTACCTGAAACCGGGTTCCGAGGAGATCGCGCAGATCCTGCCGCGCGCGCTCGGCAAGCGGCTGCGCGCCCGGGCCGCGCGCGGCTGCAGCTTGCCGCTGCTCGGCCGCGGCCTGCACATGTCGACCTCGCACGTGCGGGGCTACCTGGCGCTGCGCCTGCTGGCCGGGCTGCGCCCGCTGCGCCGCCGCTCGCTGCGCTTCCACGAAGAGCGCGAGGCCATCGGGCACTGGCTCGACGCCCTGGGCAAGTCCCTGCCGGGCGCGCCCGAGCTGGCGCTGCAGATCGCCGGCCTGCCGCGCCTGCTCAAGGGCTACGGCGACACCTGGGCCCGCGGCCGGGCAAGCTACGACCGGATCTTCACGACCCTGGTGAGCCCGGCAATCGCCGAGCTGGCCGCCGGCCGCGACGTCCGCGATCGCGTCGGACAAATCCGCGATGCTATCAGCGCAGCGCTGGCCGATCCCGAGGGCCGCCGGCTCGAGGACTCGCTGGCGCGCGCCGGCATCGAGCCGCTGCCCCCCAAACCCAAGCCGATCGTCTGGATGCGCAAGCCGCGCTCGGGTCCAGGCGACGGAAAGCGGGAAATCGGAGAGAATCCCGGCACGGCGCCCTGAGAGGCGCCCGCCATCGACCTCCCGGGCCATCGGCACCGGGATCGTTCGCACACCACGAGGAGACAAACCCATGAACCGAAACTACCGCATCGCACGCATCGCCGCCGCTGCCATCCTGGCCGCCGGCGCGGCCCATGCGATGGCCCAGGACAAACCCGTCGAGTTGCGCTTCGCGCACTGGCTGCCGCCCACCCATCCGCTCGCCAAGACCGGCTTCGAGCCCTGGGCGAAATCCGTCGAAGCCGCCTCCAAGGGCTCGATCAAGGTCGTGTTCTTCCCCGCGCAGCAGCTCGGCAAGGCGCCCGACCACTACGACATGGCGCGCGACGGGATCGCCGACATGACCTGGATCAACCCCGGCTACCAGGCAGGCCGCTTCCCGATGATCTCGGCCGGCGAGCTGCCCTTCCTGATGAGCAAGCCCGGCGGCGGTTCCGCCGCGCTCGACGCCTGGTACGCGAAGTACGAAGAAGCGGAGATGAAGGACGTCCGCATGTGCCTGTCGCACGTGCACATCGGCACCATGCACTCCAAGAAGCCGATCCTCGATCCGGCCGAGGTCAAGGGCATGAAGATCCGCCCGTCCAACGGCACGGTCCAGGCCTTCATGACCCTGCTGGGGGCGACCAACGTGCAGGTCTCGGCCCCCGAGTCGCGCGACGCGCTCGAAAAGGGCGTGGCCGACGCGATCACCTTCCCCTGGCACTCGATCATCACCTTCGGCATCGACAAGGTGGTCAAGCACCACAACGACCAGCGCCTGTATGCCTCGACCTTCAACTGGGTGATCAACAAGGGCTGGTACGACAAGCTCGGCCCGACGCAGAAGAAGGTCATCGACGACCACTGCAACAACGAGTGGGCCGGCAAGGTGGGCGCCGCCTGGGGCGACGACGAGGACTCGGGCCAGCAGAAGCTCGAAGCCAAGGGCGGCCACACGATTCACAAGCTCACGCCCGCGCAGCACAAGGCCTGGCGCGACGCCGCCCAGCCGCTGTACGCAAGCTGGATCGAGGCGGCCGGCAAGGCGGGCCACGACGGCAAGGCCGCGCTCGAGGCCCTGCGTGCGGAGCTCAAGAAGCAAGGCGCGCTGAACGAGTGATCGCCCGGGCGATCGCCTGACCGGCGGAAGCGGCGCGGACACCGCGCCCTTCCGCCGCATCCACTCGTCCCTGTCCGGCATTCCAATGAAGCGATTCCTGTCGGCGACCGAGAGCACGGCCGCGCTGTTCCTGCTGCTGATCGCCCTGCTCACCGCGGGCAACGTGGTGCTGCGCGACCTGTTCAGCATCCAGATTCCCGACTGGTTCGACGGCACCAAGCAGTTGCAGGGCATCGCGCTGTTCTGGGGGATCGCCCTGGCCACCTGGCGCGGCTCGCACATCTGCGTGGACATCGTCTGGGAGCACCTGCGCCCGCCCGGCAGGCGGTTGATGGACGTCGTCGCCACGACGATCGCGCTCGCCTTCCTCGCGCCGATGGCCTGGATGATCTGGGTGAAGGTCGGCAGCACCGGCGGGCAGACGACCTCGGACCTCAGGCTGCCGCTGACCTGGTTCTATGCGGTGGGCGCAGTCGGCGCCACGGTGGCAGCCATCCTGGCCGCGGCGCGCCTGCTTGCGCTGGCCAGGCGCCGGCCGCCCGAAGACGAGGAACCCCTCGCGTCGGAGCTGCGCGCATCCGCCTCGGGCACGGAGGCCGGCCATGGATCGTGACCTGGTCGCCCTGTTCGGCTTCGTCGGCATGTTCGCGCTGATGGCGCTGCGCGTGCCGATCGGCGTCGCCATGGGCATCGTGGGCGTGGCCGGCTTCGCCTCGCTCACCAGCGCGAAGACCGCGTTGAACCTGCTGTCGAACGTGCCGCTCTCGGTGCTCACCGACTACAACCTGAGCGTGATCCCGATGTTCGTGCTGATGGGCGCCTTCGCCTCGCACGCGGGCATGAGCCGGGAACTGTTCAACGCCGGGCTCGCGTGGCTGGGCCATCGGCGCGGCGGGCTGGGCCTGGCGGCGGTCGCTGCCTGCGCGGGCTTCTCGGCCATCAACGGCTCGTCGGTGGCCACCGCGGCCACGATGACGCAGGTGGCGCTGCCCGAGATGCGCAAGGCCGGCTACGCGCCGGGGCTGTCGGCGGGGGTGATCGCCGCCGGGGGCACCATCGGCATCATGATCCCGCCCTCCGTGATCTTCGTGCTCTACGGGATCATGACCGAGACCGACTTGTCGAAGCTCTTCGCTGCCGGCGTGGTGCCCGGGCTGCTCGCGGTGCTCGGGTACTTCATCGTGATCCAGATCATCGGCTGGCGCAGCCCGGAGTCGATGCCGCGCGGCGCGCTTCACAGCTGGGGCGAGCGCTTCGCGACCCTCCGGAATCTGTGGGCCGTGATCCTGCTGTTCGCCTTCGTGCTCGGCGGCATCTACGGCGGCTTCTTCACCGTGCAGGAGGCCGCCGGCATGGGCGCCACCGGCACGCTGCTGATCGGGATCCTGCGCGGCCGCCTGCGGGCTCCTCAGATAAGGGCCGCGCTGGTCGACGCGCTGCGCGTGTCCTCGGCAATCATGTTGATCGTGGTGGGCGCCTACCTGTTCGGCTACTTCCTGACCATCACCCAGTTCACGCAGAAGGCGGTGGACCTGCTGGTCAACCTGCCGATCGGCGCCTACGGTGTGCTGGCGCTGGTCATGGTCGGTTACCTGATCCTGGGCGCGGTCATGGATGAGCTGGCGATGATCCTGCTCACCGTGCCGATCGTGTACCCGGCAATGATGCACCTGGGCTTCGATCCGATCTGGTTCGGCGTCATCATCGTGATGGCAGTGACCTTCGGGATGATCTGCCCGCCGGTGGGGATGAACGTGTTCGTCATCAACTCGATCGCGCGCGACGTGCCGCTCGGGCGGATCTACGCCGGCACCATGCCCTTCATCGCGATCGACGTCGTGCGGCTCGTGCTGCTGTGCGCGTTCCCGATCCTCTCGCTCTGGCTGCCGGGAACCCTCGATCGCTGAGTGGCGCCGCTCGACCGGGCGGCCCGCACGACGGGCCGCTCAGTTGGTCCTGGTTTCGGGCAACGCGCCCGCCACCTGCCTGTAGACCTCCTCGGCAAGGCCGAGCATCGCCGCGCGCTCGAGCTGCCCCGCGAGGGCATAGCCGAATCGCCCGTCCACCCAGTAGAAGGCCGAGACCCCGCCCTCGGTCTCGAAACGAAAGGCGGTGTCGCGCGACGCCGAACCGGCGTCCGCAAGGTAGAGCGTGATCCGCGCGCCGGTGGCGTCCTCGTACATGAACTGGGCGCGCGCGCCGTCCTCTCCCGGGAGCAGGCGCCCGCCCACCAGCGACCAGCCGGCGGCATCGAGCGAAGGCACGGTCAGGCGCGCCCCCAGGCGCTTCGACAGCCACTGGACCAGGTGCTCCTGCTGAGCCGCGGCCACCTCGACCGGATGCCGGACCTCGGGAACGAAGACCGCGTGCGCGGCCACCGCGTCGCGAACGAACCGGGGCGGCGCGCCTCGGTCGGCCGGCAAGCCGACGTCCGGACCCCCTGACAAGGTCACGGAAGCGGGCGGCGCGAGCCACGCGTGCGACAGCCAGCCGGCCGACCAGGCGAGCGCGGCGAGCGACGCCGCAGCCAGCCAGAACCGGGCACCGCCGAACGCGTGACCACCGAGCCTGCGACCACCGAACTCGTGACCGCCGGTGGCGTGACCGCCGGCCACGCGCCCCTCGGCGCTCATGGCCGCGGGCGCACCCCGCGCCGCATCGAGCAGGCACTGCGGCACGGGTTCCTCGAGGACCTGCTTTCCAATCCCGGCGAGCGCCCTGGCCTGGGCGCGCCAGGCGAGCGCCTCGTCGCTCGCCTCGGCATCCTGCGCAAGCCAGCTCTCCACCCGGCTGGCCTGTTCGCCGCTTGCGCGCTCGTCCACCCACGCCAGAATGTCGTCCCTATCAGGTCGATTCGTCACCAGTTCCACTCACTTCAAGACGGTCACCGTGGCCGCCGCTGCCGCGGGCCGGACCGCAGCCGGCTCGAGCAGCTCGCGCAGCCGGGCCCGCCCCCTGAACAGCCGCGACATCACCGTGCCCACCGGCACGCCGACCGCTTGCGCGACCTGTTCGTAGGACATGTCCTCGAAGGCGACCAGCAGCAGGACCTGCAACTGCGCCTCGGGAAGCAAGCGCAGCGCCCGTTCCAGATCCCTCGTCGTGCCCCAGTCGAGGGCGGGATCGCCGTTCGCTGCGCGCGAATCGGCAGCGCCCTCGTGATCCGCGTCGAGCGGGCTCTCGAAGCGATGCCGAGGGCGGCGAGTCTCGCTCACGAACACGTTGTGCATGATCGCGAACGCCCAGGCCCTGAGGTCCGAGCCCGGCCGCCACTGCGAGAGCCTTGCGCAGGCGCGCTCCA
>JBKHVS010000116.1:0-10767 GCA_046569945.1 Gammaproteobacteria bacterium
GCTTCGCCAAGCAGGTCTGCGTGGTCGACATCGCCCAGCGCAAGGTGGTGCAGCGCATCCCCGTCGGGCGATCGCCGCACGGGATCTACTTCCACAACCGGGCCCCGCTGCTGTAGGTCCTGCAGCCGCACGATGCCTGACCGGATCGGACACCCATCGCGCCAGGGCGCGACCCCTGCGGCGCGCGGCGCGCGGACGCGCAGGCGCCGTCAGCTTCGCGTCAGCGCGGCCGCAGTGTCGGCGGCGCTGGTCTGCGCGGTCGGCGCGGCTTCGGCCGCCGATGCGGGCGCAGGCTGCAAGGGCACCGTCTACCTGACGCTGGACACCGGCAACATGAGCCGGGCCCAGTTCGTCGCGGACATTCTGCGCAGGCACGAGGTGAAGGCTACCTTCTTCCTGGCGAACGAGCGCACCGATCGCGGCGATTTCGCTCTCGACGACGAGTGGTCGGGCTACTGGCGGGCGCGGGCCGCCGAAGGGCATGCGTTCGGCAGCCACACCTACGACCATGTCTACCTTCGCGAAGCGCGGACGGCCGGGCGTGCGGCCGCGCGGGCTGGCGCGGGGGATCCCGCCGCGCGCGACTCCGCAGGCGCCCTGCCGGTCTTCCTCGCGCGGCCGCAGTTCGGAACGAATGCCGGGCGCACGCTGACCTGGGACGGTGCGGCGCTCTGCAGCGAACTGCGGCGCGTGGACGCGCGGCTGCGCGAACTCGCCGGCCGCGGGCTCGATCCCCTGTGGCGGGCACCGGGCGGCCGCGCGCCGGCAGCCGCGATGCAGGCGGCCAGCGGCTGCGGCTTCAGGCATGTGCACTGGGCGCCGGCGGGATTCCTGGGCGACGAGCTGCCTTCGGAGACGCACCCGAACGAGCGGCTCCTCGAGCAGGCGCTGGCGCGCGTTCGAGACGGCGACGTCCTGATGGCGCACCTGGGGATCTGGTCGCGCCGCGAGCCCTTCGCGCCGATGCTGGATCCGCTGATCGCCGGGCTGAAGCGGCGGGGCCTGTGCTTCGCCACGCTGGGCGCGCCGGCGGTGCGCGGAAGGCCCTGATGTTCGACTGGTTCGGCGACCCCGTCGGCATCGCGCAGGGCTGGCTGTACGAAGCCCTCGTTCAGCCTCTGCTTTTCGCGGCCGGGCTGATCCACTACGGCGACCAGGCCTATGACGCGCTCGAGTGGGTCGTGATCGGCGCAGCGGAGGTGGCCGCGATGGCGCTGGTGCTGGGCTGGTGCGAGCGGCGCTGGGGGGCCGAGCCGCTCGTGGACCGGTCTGCGGTGCGCACCGATGTGCTCTACACGCTGCTCCACCGGCTCGGCGCCTTCCCTCTGGTCGCCTTCGCGCTGCTCGCGCCGGCCTTCGATGCGCTGGAGGCGGCGCTGCGCCTGGACGGCTTCTCCCGGCTGAGCGTCGACGACTGGTGGCCCGGGGTCACCGACCTGCCGGTCGTGAGCTTCACGATCTACCTTGTGCTGCTGGACTTCGTCGATTACTGGATGCACCGCGGCCAGCATCGCTTCCGCTGGTGGTGGGCGCTGCACGCGGTGCACCACAGCCAGCGGCAGATGACCTTCTGGTCCGACAACCGCAACCACCTTCTGGACGACCTGATGCGCGATGCGGTGCTCGCGGCGGTGGCCGTCGCGGTGGGCGTGGCGCCGGGGCAGTTCATCGCGCTCACCGTGGCGTCGCGGGTGATGCAGAGCGTGCAGCACGGCAACCTGCGCTGGCGCTGGCGCGGTCTTGCGGAGCGCCTGGTGGTCAGCCCGAGCTTCCACCGGCTGCACCATGCGATCGGCTACGGCCACGAGGGCCCGGCGCGGGGCTGCAACTTCGCGGTGCTGTTCCCGGTCTGGGACCTTCTCTTCGGCACCGCCGACTTCCGGCCGGGCTTCGTGCCGACCGGCATCGGCGACCAGGTCCAGGGCAGGGACTATGGCCGCAGTTTCTGGGCTCAGCAGTGGCTCGGGGTGCGGCGCCTGGTGCGGCGCGCCTGACGGGCTGGACGCAACGGCCCTCCGCACGAGCGCGGGCGGGCCTCGGGTACTTTGCACTGTCGATTCCGGTGTGTGCCGATGGGCAGGGGAACAAGGAACAGGCTCACGGCTCGGGCCGGCGGTCACGCGCTGCCGGACGCGAGCCATTCGGCCCAGTCCGCGCGTCCGTTGCGCGCGGCCTGGCGGCTCGCCGCGGCCCAGTCGTGGTCGACCGCCACGAGGGCCGCATCGACCCTGCCTGGCAGCAGGTCGACCAGCGCGTAGCGCGCATGCGGGCTGCCGTTCTCGTGCCGGTGGAAACCGCCGGTGTCGTCGGTGTAGGCGGGCAGGCCGACGCTGCCTGCATTGACGACCGTGCGACCGTCGGGCAGCGCCAGCACGCGCGGCACATGGGTGTGGCCGCACAGCATCAGCCTGGCCTCGACGCCCTCGAGCGCCGCGAGGATCGCCCGGGGCGGGCGCAGCTGCGCGTAGCCGCTGGAGGGGTCCTCGAGCAGGTAGGTGTCGTCGTCGTCGGGCGTGGCGTGGAACATCAGCACGCCGGGCGCGACTTCCAGCCTCGGCGGCCAGCCGCGCAGCCAGTCGAGGTGCGCCGCATCGAGCAGGCGCCAGGCATGCGCGTCGGCTGGGCCCATCGTGCCGGGATCGCCGAGCAGCGCGCGGTCATGGTTGCCGCGCACGCAGGGGAGCGCCCGCGCAAGCAGCAGATCGGCAGTCTCGCGCGGCCAGAGCGGGCCCGACAGCGCGTCGCCAAGCTGGACCACGAGATCGGCGCCGCGGCGCGCGATGTCGGCCAGCACCGCTTCGAGCGCCGGAAGGTTGCCGTGGATGTCGCTGATCGCGGCGATGCGCATTTCGGCGGGAACGGTCCGCGCCGCGCCGGCTAAACTCGCCTGATCACGGTCGAACGGACGCATCCGATGAACTTCGGGCTGATCATCATAGGCGACGAGATCCTGTCGGGAAAGCGCAGGGACGCGCACTTCCCCAAGGTCGTCGAGCTGCTGTCGGCGCGCGGGCTGCAGCTCGGCTGGGCGCGCTACCTCGGCGACGATCGCGCGCGGATCGCCGCCGCACTCGAGGACAGCTTCGCCGGCGACGAAGCCGCCGTGTTCTGCTGCGGCGGCATCGGCGCCACGCCCGACGACCACACGCGCCAGGCGGCGGCGATGGCGCTCGGCGTGCCGCTGCAGCTGCATCCCGAAGCGGCGCAGCTGATCTCGGAGCGGGTTGCGCAGACCGCGCGCGAGACCGGCGCGAGCGCGGACATGGACCTGCCGGAGAATCGGCTGCGGCTGCGGATGGGCGAGTTCCCGGCCGGCAGCGAGATCCTGCCCAACCCCTACAACAGGATCCCGGGCTTCTCCATCCGCAACCACTTCTTCGTGCCCGGTTTCCCGGTGATGGCCTGGCCGATGATCGAGTCGGTGCTGGACGGGCGCTTCGCGCACCTGCACCACCTGGAGCCGCGCGGCGAGCGTTCGCTCCTGCTGTTCGGCGTGGCGGAGGCGTCGGCGACGCCTCTGATGGAAGCGGTGGAGCAGGAATTCCCCGGCATCCGGGTGTTCAGCCTGCCGACCGTCGGCGGCAATGGCGTGGCCCGGCACATCGAGCTCGGGGTCAAGGGGCCGCTCGGGCTGCTCGAGGCGGCCTGGGTGCGGCTCGAGGCGGGAGCGCGCGCGCTCGGCGGCGAGGTGCGGTCAGCGAAGGCCTGAGCGCCCTCAGGCTCGAGCGCGGGCGGCAGGCCGAAGCGGGACGATCGCCGTTGCCGGACGACAAAAGGCCCGGTTCTTGCGAACCGGGCCAAGGGCGCCGCGTCGAGGAGGAGGAGACGCTGGGCGGCGCCCGGAGGAGATCGATCGACCTTCAGTCCGGTCAGGCGGCCTTCTTGGGGGCAGCCGGACGGACCGCGGTCTTGGTGGCGGCGGCGATGTTCTGCTCGGCCATCTCGACGGCCTGCTTGGTGGCCTTGTTCACCTGGTCGTAGGCGTTGTTCGCAGCGCTGACCGCGGACTTCACCAGGGTGACCATGCCTTCCGATCCAGCCGGGGCGTTGCGGGTCATTTCCTCGACGGCAGCGCCGAACTGCTTGTTGCCTTCGGCGAATTGCTTTTCGAAGATCTTGGCGATCTCGGTGCCGGTCTCGGCGCCGATCTGGTAGACGTCGCGGGCGTACGCGCCGAACTTGTCGGCCGCGGGCTGCAGGTTGGTGCTGGCCAGGTCGCCGAGGGAACGCGCGTCCTTGAGGCTCAGCGCGGACTTCAGGTGCTCGCTGGACTCGTTCACCGAGGCCTTGAAGGCCTGGATGTTCAGGTCGGCCAGCTTCTCGAAGCCTTCGACCGATTTCAGTGCCATCGCCTGGAAGGCTTCCAGCGCGGATTTCTGCATTTCAACGAACTGTTCGGGGGTGTTGACCATGTCTCGCCTCTGTTTGATTGAACCGTGATTCGGCTGGTTTCGGGGTGTCGTCGCAGGGCGGGCAACTGGTTTTGATGCACCGCACAAATTCCATTTTAGGGTCGACCGAGGGGAAGTCAAGACAAATTTTGGTGCAATGCAATATCATGCAGAGGACCGACCCATCGAGAGAATCCAGTGGACTACCCGCATAGTCATCGCTTCGTCGACGAGGCCATCCTCACGCGCCGCTCGGTGCGCGCCTTCCTGCCCACCCCGGTTCCCAGGGAGGTGGTGGAGGACATCCTCGACGTCGCGCGCCGGGCGCCGTCCGGCACCAACATCCAGCCCTGGAACGAGGTGCACGTGCTGACGGGCGTGGCGAAGGCCGAGCTGAGCCGCCGCATCCTGGAGGTCTTCAACGATCCCGAGGCTGTCAAGGAGCACACCGAGTCCTATCCCTACTATCCGGCCGAATGGGTGTCGCCCTACGTCGACCGCCGCCGCAAGATCGGCTGGGACATGTACGGACTGCTCGGCATCGGCAAGGCAGACCGCGAACGGATGCACGAGCAGACCGCGCGCAACTTCATGTTCTTCGATGCCCCGGTGGGCTTCATGTTCACGATCGACAGCGCGATGCGCACCGGCAGCTATCTCGACTACGGGATGTTCCTGCAGAACATCATGATCGCGGCACGCGCCCGCGGGCTGGATACGTGCCCGCAGCAGGCCTTCTCGCGCTTCCACCGCATCATCGAGCAGCACCTGGCGCTGCCGCCCGAGCAGATGGTGGTGTGCGGCATGTCGCTCGGCTGGGCCGATCCCGACGCGCCGATCAACCGGCTGGTCACTGAACGCGAACCGGTGGCCTCGTTCACGCGCTTCCACGGCTTCTGATCAGGGAGCACCTGAAGAAATCGCGCCAAGCCTCTATTTCATCAGGAAATTCTTGCTAAACTGAATGCCCGGGACGATCGTCGTCCCGGGTGCCGTGCGAGCGACCCCGGGTCCTCGGGTGATCGCCGGCCGGATCGCGAGGCGAGGAGAAGGCAGTGCGCAAACGGACTTGGATGCTGGCGGTTCTGGCGGCGATCTCCCTTGCAGGAATCCCGCCGGCAGCCGAGGCGAAACAGGCTGCGTCCGGTGCCAAGCAGCGCGCCTCCAAGACCCCGGTCGCCAAGACCGAGGCTGCCCGCAAGGCCAGCCTCGCGCAGAAGCCCTCCGCGAGGGCGCAGCGCGCTCAGCCGGCGCGCGTTTCGGCCAAATCCCAGCGCTCCCAGCCTGCGCGCACCACCAGGGTCGTTGCAGCCAAGCAACGCAGCAGCCGGGCCGCGGCGCCGGCGGTTCGCGTCACCCTGAGGTCCCAGGCGCGCGGCAAGGCACAGCTTGCCTCCTCCCGCGGCAGCTCCGCCAAGGCGAGCGCGGTGCGGGTGACGGCTGCGCCGCGCGACTTCACTCCCGCCCGGATCTCCATCGGGCAGGCGATCGGCCTGCATGCCACCGACGATCCGCTCGACCTGCGCTCCTCCGTCGCCCTGGTCGTCGACCAGCGCACCGGCGCGCCCCTCTTCTCGAAGAACGCACAGGCGGTGCTTCCCATCGCCTCGATCACCAAGCTGATGACCGCGCTGGTGGTCATCGACTCGGGTGCGCCGATGGGCGAAACCCTGGAGATCACCTCTGCGGACATCGACACCGAGAAGAACTCCGGCTCGCGCCTTCCGCCCGGCACCCGCCTGAGCCGCGGCGAGATGCTGCAACTGGCGCTGATGTCCTCGGAGAACCGCGCGGCGAACGCGCTGGGGCGTCATCATCCCGGCGGGCTCGGGGCCTTCGTCGAGGCGATGAACAGCAAGGCGCGCGCGCTCGGACTGCCGGACACGCATTTCGTCGAGCCCACCGGCCTGTCCAGCAGCAACGTCTCCAATGCACGCGATCTCGCCCGCCTGGTGCGCGAGGCGCTCGAGTACCCGCTGGTGCGCCAGTTCTCGACGGCCTCCGGTCTCACGGTGGACACCGGCTACCGGATGGTGAACTACCGCAACACCAACCGGCTGATCTCCAGCCCCACCTGGGATATCGGCCTGCAGAAGACCGGCTACATCTCGGAAGCGGGGCGCTGCCTGGTGATGCAGGTGAGCCTCGACGGGCAGGCGGTGGTCATGGTGCTGCTCGACGCCGCGGGCTCGAGCTCGCGCTTCGCCGACGCCCGGCGGCTGCGCGAGTGGCTGGAGCACGGCGGCGCCCGGGCGGCCCCGATGCGCACGGTGGCGGCGCCCTCCTACGGCTCCTGAGCGCCCGGCGGCTCAGCCGCCCGCGGCTTCGAAGCCCAGCGCGGCGGAGATCTGCGCGGCGGAGATCTGCGCCGCGGTGCGGCACAGCTGGTCGATCCAGTCGTCCTGGACGAAATCTGCCGGGGCCGAGATCGACAGCCCGGCAACCAGCCGTCCGGTGTCGTCCCGAATGCCTGCGGCGATGCAGCGCACCCCCGGCTCGAGCTCCTCGTTGTCCCGCGCGTACCCGCGCGCCCGCACCAGCGCGAGCTCCCGCTCCAGCCGCGCCGGGTCGGTGATGCTGTTGCGCGTGTTGCCCGCAAGTCCGGTCCGGGTGGCATAGGCGCGGGCGGCCTTCAGGTCGTCCTCGGCCAGGAAGAGCTTGCCGACCGAGGTCAGGTGCAGCGGCGCGCGGCCGCCCACGGCGCGCACCACCTGCATGCCGGAGCGTTCGGAGACCGCGCGCTCCACGTAGACGATTTCGTCGCCCTGGCGGATCGACAGATTGACGGGCTGGCCGGTCGCGCGGTGCAGTTCGCGCATCGGCCCCATCGCTGCATCCCGCACGTTGAGGCGGGCCTTCACCAGGTTGCCGAGCTCGAGGAGCCGCATGCCGAGCTGGTAGGTCCCGGCTTCCGGCCGGTCGACGAAGCGCGCGGTGACCAGGTCGTTGAGGATGCGGTGCGCGGTGGACGGATGCAGGCCGGTGCGTGCCGACAACTCCTTGAGACTTACCGCATCGGGCTGCGCGGCGAGCGCGTCGAGCAGCGACACCATGCGCTCGATCACCTGGATCGCGGTCCTGCCTTCTTCTGCTGCGGGGCGGCTGGGACGGGTCATGCGCGAAGCCCTTGCGAAGGCGCCGGCCTGCGGACGCCGGCCTGGCGTGGGCGAAATTCTATACCGCAAGGTGGAATGCGCCGCCTGCTTCTGCCTTGCGCTGTCGGTGCAGCGCCGGCATGGGGCATTTGACCCGCAGGGCGGCTGGCTCTATCGTCGTCCGATGCCCCGCACGAGTGCGGCGCGAACCGTCACCCCATCGGAGCCATCGTGCGAGTCGGATTCTTCATCACCTGCCTGGTCGACCTGATGCGGCCCGAGATCGGCCTGTCTGCGGTCAGGCTCCTGGAATCGGCCGGCTGCACGGTCGAGGTCCCGATGGCGCAGACCTGCTGCGGGCAGCCCGGATACAACGCCGGCGACACCGACGCTGCGCGGCGGCTGGCGAGGAGGTTCCTCGAGGACTTCGAGGGCTTCGATCACGTGGTGGTGCCTTCCGGTTCGTGCGGGGCGATGATCCGCTGCCACTACCCGGACCTGTTCCGCGACGAGCCGGACCTGCGCAACCGCGTGCAGGCGCTGGCCGACCGCACCTGGGAGCTCACCGCCTTCCTGCACGACGTCCTGCGCATCGAGCGCCTGCCCGGGCGCTTCGAGGGCGAGATCACCTACCACGACAGCTGCAGCGGCCTGCGCGAGCTCGGCGTGCAGGGACAGCCGCGCGCGCTGCTCGCGCTGAACCCGGGCGTCCGGCTCACCGAGATGGGAGATTCGCGCGCCTGCTGCGGGTTCGGCGGAACCTTTGCGGTGAAGTACGGGGACATCTCCGCGGCGATCGCCGACGCCAAGCTCGACGACGTCAAGGCCAGCGGCGCGGGCTGCCTGGTGCTGGGCGATCTCGGCTGCATGCTGCACCTGGAAGGCCGGCTGCGCAGGCGCGGGGACTCGACCACCCGGGTGCTGCACGTCGCGCAGGTCCTGGCAGGAGACGCCTGATGCAGGTCACCTCGATGCACTTCAAGGCGCGCGCAGGCCAGAAGCTCGCCGACCTGCGCCTCCAGGAGAACCTCAAGAAGCTCTCGACCAAGTGGGTGGCCGGGCGCGCCCAGGCCATCCTTGAGCTCGACGATTTCGAGGCAGCGCGCAAGGATGCGGTCGCGCGCCGCAATCGTGCGCTCGCCGAGCTCGACGTCTGGCTCGAGCGCTTCGAGCAGGAGGCGACGCGCCGCGGCGCCACCGTGCTGTATGCCGAGACGCCCGAGGAGGCGTCGCGCCTCGTGGTAGAGATCGCCAGGCGCCACGGCGTGCGCAAGGTGACCAAGTCGAAGTCGATGGTCTCAGAGGAGATGGCGCTGAACCGGGCGCTGGAGGCCGCCGGCATCCAGCCGGTGGAGACCGATCTCGGCGAGTACATCCTGCAGATCAACGGCAACGAGCCGCCGTCGCACATCGTGGCGCCCGTGGTCCACAAGAGCAAGGACGAGGTCTCGGACCTCTTCGCGCGCGTGCACGGCCGCCCCCGGCTGACCGACATTCCCGCGATGACCCGCGAGGCGAGGGAGTTCCTGCGCCCGCACTTCCTGTCCTCGGACATGGGCGTGTCCGGCGGCAACTTCCTGATCGCCGAGACCGGCTCGGTGGCGCTGTTCACCAACGAGGGCAACGAGGGCATGTGCACCATCGTGCCGCCGGTGCACGTCGCGGTCACCGGGATCGAGAAGGTGCTGCCCACGCTCGAGGACCTTGCGGCCATTGCCCGCCTGCTGCCGCGCTCGGCCACGGGGCAGTCGATCTCCAACTACTTCTCCATCCTCACCGGCACCCGTGCGGCGGGCGAGACGGACGGCCCGGAGCACATGTACTTCGTGCTGGTCGACGGCGGGCGCTCGGCGCTGCTTGGCGGCGAGTTCCAGGACATGCTGCGCTGCATCCGCTGCGGCGCCTGCATGAACCACTGTCCGGTCTACCAGAAGATCGGCGGGCATGCGTATGGCTGGGTGTATCCGGGGCCGATGGGCTCGGTGCTCACGCCCTCCTACGCGGGGCTCGAGAAGGCGCTCGACCTGCCGCAGGCGTCGACGCTCTGCGGCGAGTGCCACGTCGTGTGCCCGATGAACATTCCGCTGCCGGACCTGCTGCGCAAGCTGCGCGAGAAGCAGATGGACCGGGGACTGCGGCCCTGGGGCGAGCGCGCCGCGATGGCGGCCTGGAAGTTCGCGGCCAGCCGTCCCGGGCTCTACCGGCCGATGGTGCGGCTGGCCTCGCGGCTGCTGCGGCTGGCCGGCGGCGATCGCGGGCGCATCGGCGCGCTGCCGCTGGCGGGAGGCTGGACCGCCCATCGGGACCTGCCGGTTCCGCGCGGACCGACCTTCAAGGAGCAGTGGGCTCGCCGCCGGGCGGACGGCCGGGGCTGACCACGGGGCGTCAGACCACCAGGCGCTCGCCCCCGGCCGCCGCGCCAGGCGCGTCGAAGCGTCCGATCCTCAGGGCCGAGATGTCGATGAAGGCCCGCTCCCCCAGCGCCTCCTGGGCAATCAGCCTGCCGACCGCCGCGGCGTGCTGCACCCCATGGCCGGAGAATCCGCAGGCGTCGATCCAGCCTTCGGCTCCCGGGCGCCGGCCGAGCACCGGGTTGTGGTCGGGAGTGTTCTCGTAGTAGCCCCACCAGCACGCGCGCCGGTCCACCGCCAGCTCCGCGAACCACTCGAAGCGCGCGCTGCCGGCCGTCCAGGTCGGTTCGAGCCATTCCCAGTCGATCCCCTCGCAGAAGCCGCTGTCGGCGGGATTGGCCAGGCCGAAGATCAGGCGGTGGCCCACCGAGCGGAACCAGAAACCGCTGCCGAGGTCCACGGTCAGCGGGCAGGGCAGGGCGATGCCGACGGAGTCGGGCAGCGGCGCGCTGGTCCAGACCATGCGCCGCGCAGGGCCGACCGGAAGGTCCAGTCCGGCGAGGGCTGCGACCCTGCCGGCCCAGGCACCCGCGGCGTTCACCAGCAGGGGGGCGCGAAAGCGGCCGCCGCGGCCTTCCACCTGCCAGCGGCTGCCGTCGTGGCCGATGGCGAGCGCCTCGCAGGAAAAGGCGAAGGACGTGCCCAGCGCCCGGGCCCGCGCCGCGTAGGCCATGCAGATGCCGTGCGGATCGACGACGCCATCGGTGGGGCAGAAGCTTGCTCCGCGCAGGCCTGCGGTCGCGGTGGGCACCAGGCCGGCCGCCTCGCCGGGCGACAGGGTCCGGACCGGGATTCCGTGGCTGCGCTGCAGGTCGGCGGCGCGTTCATGCGCGTCCCATAGCGCATCCGGAACCAGGAACAGGTAGCCGG
>JBKHVS010000117.1:0-10369 GCA_046569945.1 Gammaproteobacteria bacterium
AGCGCGAGTTGCGGACGCAGCGAAGCGAGCATGGAAGTTCCGTGGACGCCGGATCCGCGGACCGGCCGCCGCCGGCCGTGGGCCGGCCGTGCGCCGCAGTCTAGCAATGAAGCCGGGCAAGCGGCCGCTGGGGGCAGGTGCCCGGCAGCGGCCGTTCGGACCGCCGCAGGCGGGGGCGGCGCGCAAAGCGCCCAGCAGGCACCGCGGATTGGATAAAATCGCGCGTTCCGGGCCGCCAGCGCCCGGCGCTTCCGGGGCCAACGGGCCCCGGCCACGATTCCACAAGGAGCCTCCTCATGTCGATGGCCGACCGCGACGGACTGATCTGGTTCGACGGCAAGATGGTCGATTGGCGCGATGCCAAGCTGCACGTCCTGACCCACTCGCTGCACTACGGCATGGCCGTCTTCGAGGGGGTACGCGCCTACAAGACCACCGCCGGCACCGCGATCTTCCGGCTCGAGGAGCACACCAGGCGGCTGCTCAACTCGGCCAAGATCTTCCAGATGAACGTGCCCTTCGACTTCGCGACGCTGATGCAGGCGCAGAAGGACACGGTCCGCCAGAACGGCCTCGAGTCCTGCTACATCCGCCCGCTCATCTGGATCGGCTCCGAGAAGATGGGCGTTTCCGCCAAGGGCAACACCATCCACGTCGCAGTGGCCGTCTGGCCCTGGGGCGCCTACCTCGGCGAGGACGGCATCGCCAAGGGCATCCGGGTGAAGACCTCGTCGTTCAGCCGCCACCATGTCAACGTGTCGCTGGTGCGCGCCAAGGCCAGCGGCTACTACATCAACTCGATCCTGGCCAACCAGGAGGTCACCGCCCACGGCTACGACGAGGCGCTGCTGCTCGACACCGACGGCTACGTGTCCGAGGGTTCCGGCGAGAACGTCTTCATCGTCAAGGGCGGCAAGCTCTACACGCCCGACCTCGCCTCCTGTCTCGACGGCATCACCCGCGATTCCGTCATCACGATGGCCCGCGACATGGGCATCGAGGTGATCGAGAAGCGCATCACCCGCGACGAGATGTACTGCGCCGACGAGGCCTTCTTCACCGGCACCGCCGCCGAGGTCACCCCGATCCGCGAGCTCGACGACCGCCAGATCGGCGAGGGCCGCCGCGGCCCGGTCACCGAGAAGCTGCAGTCGATGTTCTTCGACGTGGTCGCAGGCAAGGCGGATCGCTACCGGCACTGGCTGGCGCCGGTCTGAGCGCGCGAGGAGCCCGGACATGACCGAGAGCACCAGCAAGGCCGTCGAAGCCGTCGAGCTCGACGGCGACGAACTGCCCGCCTTCTGCCCGAACCCGACGATGCCGATCTGGAGCGGGCATCCCCGGGTGTACATCGACGTCACTCACGAAGGCGAAGGCCGCTGCCCCTACTGCGGCACGGTCTACCGCCTGAAGCCCGGAGCGGTGGTCAAGGGGCATCACTGACTCCCTGCGCCGGCGGCGCCCCCTGCCGCCGGCGCGACCCAGACCTTTCGCTCCCACCCGCACTGCGATCTGCGCGACAATCGTCGGCGACACGGGCACACCCCGACGGCTTCGAAGCGGATTCACCTTGCGCACCCTGATCGTGGCCCCCAACTGGATCGGCGACGCCGTGATGGCGCAGCCGCTGGTGGCGTGCATCCACGGCGCCGACCCAGCGGGCCGGATCGACGTCCTGGCGCCGCCGCACGTGGCGCCGGTGTTCGGCGCGATGGAAGGCGTCGCCGAGCTGATCGAGGTCGCCAACGCCCACGGCAAGGCCCAGCTGTCCGAGCGCTGGCGGCTGGCGCAACGGCTGCGGCCACGCGGCTACGACCGCTGCTACGTGCTGCCGAACTCCCTGAAATCGGCGCTGGCGCCCTTCCTGGCGGGCATCCCGCAGCGGATCGGCCATCGCGGCGAGGCCCGCTACTGGCTGATCAACCGGATGCACGAGGACCGCAGCGAGCGCCGCCCGCCGATGGTCGATTTCTACGCCCGGCTGGCCTTCGAGCCCGGCGCCAGCCTGCCCCCCGCGCCCGACCCGGTGCTGCAGCGCGATGCGGCTGCAGAGCACGCCGCGCGCGAGCGTCTGGGCCTGTCCGAAGACGACCCCCTGATCGTGCTCTGCCCGGGCGCCGAGTACGGCCCGGCCAAGCGCTGGCCCGCGCGGCACTATGCGGCGCTTGCCGCGCTCGCCGCCGAGGAGTGGCCGGAGGCCGCGATCCTGCTGCTGGGTTCGGCCAAGGAACGGCCGCTGGCCACCGAGATTGCCGCGCTGTCGGGACAGCCGCTGCTCAACCTGTGCGGCGAGACCGGCCTGTCCGAGGCCCTGGCGCTGATCTCCGGCGCCATCGGCGTGGTCTCCAACGATTCCGGGCTGATGCACGTGGCGGCCGCCTACGGCCGGCCCCAGGTCGCAGTGTTCGGCTCCAGCGACCCCCGCCACACGCCGCCGCGCTCGCCGAAGGCGCGCGTCGAATGGCTGCATTTAGAATGCAGCCCGTGCTTCGAGCGGGAGTGCCCGCTCGGCCATCTCGACTGCCTCAACCGCATCGCCCCCGCAACCGTGTTCGAATCGCTCAAGCAGGCGATGCGACTCGAAACCGCCACCCGCCCCCCCAGATGACCGCTGCCGCCCCCGAGTACGTCCTCACCCTGTCCTGTCCCGACACCACCGGCATCGTCTACCACGTCACGGGCTTCCTCTTCGAACGCGACTGCAACATCATCGATTCGGCGCAGTTCGGAGATGCGAGCACCGGCCTGTTCTTCCTGCGGGTGCACTTCTCCGCGCCCGAGGCCTTCGACCTGGCCCGCCTGGAGCGGGAGTTCGCCCCGGTCGCCGGACGCTTCCGGATGGATGCGCACATCAGCGACCTGCGGGTGCGCCCGCGGGTGATGCTGATGGTGTCGAAGTTCGGCCACTGCCTGAACGACCTGCTCTTCCGCAGGGCCTCGGGACAGATGGACATCGAGATCCCGGCGATCGTGTCGAACCACACCGAGTTCCAGCCGCTGGCCCACAGCTACCGGATTCCCTACTTCTACCTGCCGGTGACCGCCGCGACCAAGGCGGAGCAGGAGGCCAAGGTGCTGGAGCTGATCGAGCGCGAGCGCATCGACCTGGTGGTGCTGGCCCGCTACATGCAGATCCTGTCGCCGGGGCTCTGCGAGGCGCTCAAGGGCCGGGCGATCAACATCCACCACAGCTTCCTGCCGAGCTTCAAGGGCGCCAAGCCCTACGCCCAGGCGCACGACCGGGGCGTGAAGCTGATCGGCGCCACCGCGCACTACGTGACCCCGGACCTGGACGAGGGCCCGATCATCGAGCAGGACGTGGAGCGCGTCGACCACGCGATGACGCCGGACACGCTGGCGGCGATCGGCCACGACGTCGAGAGCGTGGTGCTGGCGCGCGCGGTGAAATGGCACGTCGAGCGGCGGGTGCTGATCAACGGCCACCGGACGGTGGTGTTCCGCTAGCGGGCACCCCGGCGTTCCGCGGGACGCGCCGCGATCCGTGGATGCGCTTTCGGACCGCGGACCCTGGACAGCGGAGCGGGGGACGCGCAACCTCCTCGAACAGGCCCTGTCGCCGCATCATGGCCATCGCCAGGAGCCCGCGCACACCTCCGAGGAGACCCCCATGGCTTCGCATACGCGCCGTTCGTTCCTGGCTGCATCCGCGTCCGTCGGCGCGGCACTGATCCTGCCGCGCACCGCCCTCTCACAGACCCCCGGCGTGACCGCCACCGAACTCCGGATCGGCACCACCACCTCGCTGAGCGGCCCGGTGTCCGCGCTCGGCACCATCAACAAGGCCCAGGCGGCCTACTTCCGGATGCTCAACGAGCAGGGCGGGATCGCCGGGCGGAAGCTCACCTACATCATCTACGACGACGGCTTCTCGCCGCCCAAGACCCTCGAGATGACCCGGCGCCTCGTGGAGCAGGACGAGGTCGCGTTCCTCTTCTCCCAGCTCGGCACCGGGCCTAACTCCGCGATCGTCAAGTACGTGAACAACCTAGGCGTTCCGCACCTCTTCCTGTCGGTCAACGGCGACAAGTGGGGCGACTACAAGAACTACCCGTGGACGATGCCGTTCGCGCCGAGCGCGCGCGTCGAGGCGCAGATCTTCGTCAAGCACGCATTGGCGCAGAAGCCGGGCTCGAAGATCGCCATCCTGTACCAGAACGATGACCTGGGGCGTGACTTCGTCGCGGGCGTGCGCGACGTGCTGGGCGACCGGTTCGATTCGATGGCGAAGGCGCTCTCCTACGAGGTCACCGATCCGACGATCGATTCGCAGCTGATCCAGCTGCAGGGCACCGGCGCCGAGGTCCTGATCTCCGGAGTCACTGGCAAGTTCGGCGCGATGGCGATCCGCCGCATCAGCGAGATCGGGTGGAAGGCGATGCACTTCGTGCCCAGCGGTGTCGCCTCGATCACCGCGACGATCAATCCGGCAGGGCCCGAGCGCGCCGTCGGCGTAATCACGTCGACCTACACGAAGGACGTCAACGACCCGGCCTGGGCGGACGATGCCGCGGTCAAGGGCTACAGGGCCTTCATGGCGAAGTGGTTCCCGGACGGGAACCCGGCCGACACCTACAACGCCTACGGCTACATGACCGCGATCCTGCTGCACCGGATGCTCGAGCAGTGCAACGGCGATTTCTCTCGCATGAGCATCATGGCCCAGGCGAACAACCTGCGGAACATGGAGAACCCGTTGCTGCTGCCGGGCATCCTCGTCAACACGAGCCCGACCAACCACCACCCGCTGCGCCAGATGCAGCTGCAGCGCTGGGAAGGCAAGTCCTGGCAGCGCTTCGGCAACATCATCGAGGGCGCGAACGTGTAGATGCCATCCGCCGGGCGGCCTGCGGCGGCCCGGCGCACTTTCCTACCCCAGCCAGCGCTTCCTTCGCCGGTAGTGCTTGACCTCGCGGTAGCTCTTGCGCTCGCCCTCCAGGTTCAGGCCGAGGTAGAACTCGCGGACGTCCTCGTTGGCCTTGAGGTCGGACGCCGCGCCCTCGAGCACGATCCGCCCGTTCTCCATCACGTAGCCGTAGTCGGCGACGTCGAGCGCGACGCGCGTATTCTGCTCGACGATCAGCAGCGTCATGCCGGCCGCCCTCAGAGACGCCAGCAGCGAGAACACCTCGTCGACGATCAGCGGCGCCAGGCCCAGCGAAGGCTCGTCGATCATGATGAGCTTCGGCTTGGACATCAGCGCGCGACCCACCACCAGCATCTGCTGCTCGCCGCCCGACAGGTATCCCGCGATCCGGTCCTTCAGCGCCGACAGCCGGGGAATCCGCGAGTAGACCTCGTCGATGCGGCGCCGCACCTCGGCGCCGGATCGCTCCATGTGTCCGCCCACGATCAGGTTCTGCTCGACCGACAGGTGCCGCAGCACCCGCCGCCCCTCCATGATGTGGACCAGTCCCGAGCGGACGATCTCGGCGGGGTCGCGGCCGTCGATGCGCTCGGCGTCGAACTCGATCGAGCCCGAGGTGACCCTGCCGTCCTCGGTCCGGATCAGGTTGGAGATCGACTTCAGCGTGGTGCTCTTGCCGGCCCCATTGCCGCCCAGCAGCGCCACGCACCTGCCGTCGGGCACCTGCATCGAGATGCCCTTCACGGCGAGGATGACGTCGCTGTAGATCGCCTCGACGTTGTTCAGTGCCAGCACGTTGCGCTCCACGCGAGCCAGCCGCCCGGCAGCTCGCCGGCGGCGCGAGGCCGCCGGCGGCGGGCGGCCCGCCCGATCACCACTTGTTGACCGCAGGCACCGGGACGTCCTGCGCGGCGACCGTGTACTTGCCGTCCTTGACGGTGCCGATGTTCACCGCCATGCCCGAGAGCGGGAACGGCGCTTCCTTGGTGAACTTGAGGTCCGGCAGCACCCCGAAGGTCTGCTTGCTGGTGATCGGGTGCTTGAACATCGCATTGCGCACCGCCTCGCCGGTGACCTTGTCGGCGCCGACGTCCTTCGCCGCCGCCTCGACGGCCCGCAAGGTGAAGATCATCTGGTTCATGTCCATCATCGTCATCACGTCCCAGCCGCCCGCGAGCTTGTACTTCGCGACCAGCATGTCGTAGAACTTTCGGGTCTCGGTCGCGTCGGCGCTCGGGATCGCCATGCCGTAGACCTCGAAGTCGCCCTCGAGCTGCGCGATGCCGCCTGCGGCCTTGCCCGAGGCCGGCAGGCCGTTGTGCGAGCTCATCAGGATCGGGATGTCCTTGCGACCGAGCGCCTGCAGCGCGCGCTTGGTCGCCACCACCGCGGCGGTGTTGGTCTGGATGTTGATGACCTGCGCGCCCTTGCGCACCAGGCGGTTGACCTGCGTGGTCAGGTCGCTGGGCTGGACTTCGGTGAAGATGGTCTCGACCACCTCGACCTTGTCCTTGTTGTCGGCCGCGAATTTCTGGATGCCCTTGTGGATGTCCACGTAGGCGGGCGCCGCCTCGGAGGAGATGATCCCGATCTTCAGCGGGCCGGTGATGCCCTTCTGTTGCCGGTACCACAGGTAGAACGCCCCGGCCTCGTGGGCGTAGGTCGCGCGCGGGTTGAAGACCCAGGGATCCGCCCGCCATGCATAGCCGTAGCCGGCGGTGGCCATCATCAGCGGAATCTTGTCGTCTGGCAGGCGCTGCTGGAGCGCGGCCGAGTCGGGTCCGCCGAGGCCGAGCGCGGCGATCGGCTTGAGCTCCGACTTGATTCCCGGCCACAGGCTCGAGGTCTGCGCGGTGTCGTAGCGGGTGTCGAACTCCTTCATGTTGACCCGGATGCCCAACCCCTTGCCGACCTCCTCGTTCCACCAGTTGAGCACGCCCCAGCGGCCGGCGCTCAGCGACTTCATGATGTCTGCATAGGGGCCGGTGAAGTCCGCCATGCCGGCGATGTTGTAGGTGGTCTGCGCCTGCGCGGCAGCGGGAAGACCGGCGCCGGCCGCCGCGAGCACGCCGGCCGCCATGACTCCAAGCGCGTTCCTTCTCGAGATGCTCATTTGTCTCTCTCCTCTTGCGAACGGTGCCGGCCGGATGCCGGCGGCTTCCCTGCGCCGGGCCGTCAGTACGGGAACGGCCAGAGCCGGTAGGATCTCTTCAGGATGTTCCAGCGATGCATCAGTCCGCGCGGCTCGAAGATCAGGAAGGCCGCGATGACGCCCCCGAGGAACACGTTCATCACCGAGAAGACGACGTCGCCGCCGAGGAACGGCACTTGCTCGATGATCGTCGGCCCCAGCGAGGTCAACCCCTCCTGGACCACCTTGATGACCACCACGCCGATCAGAGCGCCGGTGATCGAGCCCATGCCGCCGACGATGATCATCGCGATGAACCAGATCGAGTGCAGCAGCGTGAACTGGTCGACCGCGACGAAGCGCACGTAGTACGCCCACAGGCCGCCGCCGATGCCCGCGTAGAACGCGCCGAGCAGGAACGCAGTGGCCTTGGTGCGCACCACGTCGATGCCCATCATCCCGGAGGCGACGTCGTCGTCGCGCACCGCGACGAACGCACGGCCGTGCCGGCTGCGCGCGATGCCGTAGGCGCCGGCGATCATGATCGTCGCGACCGCCAGGCACAGGTAGTAGATGGAGCCGTCGGTCGCGAGGCGCACGCCGAGGAAGCTCGCCGGCTCGATGCTCAGGCCGTTCGACCCGCCCAGCCAGTCCATCGGCAGGTTGAGCACGAAGAAGTGAAAGAGGAACTGGGCGGCGATCGTGGTCAGCGCGAGGTAGAAGCCCTTGATGCGCACCGCCGACAACCCGAAGAGGAAGCCGAACAGCGCTGCGGCGACGCCGCCCGCGGGAATCGACAGCCAGAACGGCAGGCCGGCCTTCGATGCGCACACTGCGGCCACGTAGGCGCCCACGCCCATGAACGCCGCCTGCCCGAGGTTGATCTGGCCGGCATAGCCGGTGTTGAACTGCAGACCGACCACCACCACCGCCGAGATCAGCATCACGCTGCCGATCGACACCAGCCGCGGCCCGAGGAGCTGCGGCACCAGCAGCAGTGCGATCAGCAGGACGAGCAGCGCCACCGCCTGCTTGCGCGTGCGGATCAGCGCCTGGTCGCGCTCGTAGCTGGTCGCGAATACGCCGGCAGGATCCATCTCAAACCCTTTCGATCGTTTTCCAGCCGAACATCCCGGTCGGCCTGACGAACAGGATGCCCAGCATGATCACGAAGGGCAGGATCGAACCGACCGCACCGCCCACCCAGGGGTCGAGGTAGGCGACCGCAAGCCCCTGCACGATGCCGACGATGATCCCCGCCAGCAGCAGGCCCGACACCGATTCGAGGCCCGCGAGCAGAGCGACCGGCAGCGCGGTCAGCCCGATGTCGGAGGCCAGGAAGTTCAGCGACTTGCCGCTCAGGTAGATCACGGCGCCCACCGTGGAGAGCACCGCGCCGAGGATCCAGGCGAACGCGATGGACGCGCGCACCGAGATCCCCAGCGACAGCGCCACCTGGTGATCTTCGGCGACGGCAGTCATCTTGAGCCCCAGGCGGGTGCGGTCGAAGAACCAGGAAAGCCCGAGCCCGGCGAGAACGGTGATGATGCCGCCGTAGAGAAGCGAGCGTGGGATGAAGATGTCGCCGAGGATGATCGGGGCGAGCTCGAACACGATCGGGAACGGGCGCACCTGGGGCCCGAAGAGCAGCAGTACCACGCCGCGGATCAGGATCAGCAGGCCGATCGTCACCATGACCATCGCAAAGACCGACTCGCCGACCAGGCGGGAGAAGAAGGTCCGCTCGATCAGCAGCCCGAAGGCCGCGGCGATCACGAAAGCCAGCGGCAGCCCGAGGTACAACGGCAGCCCGAGGTTGACCACCAGCCACCAGACCACGAAGCCGCCGAACACCACGAGCTCGCCCTGCGCGAAATTGAACACCTTCGAGGCGCGGTAGATCACGACGAAGCCCATCGCGATCAGCGCGTAGAGCAGTCCGATCAGCGCGCCGTTGATCACGTAGTTGACGAAGTCGACCAGCATGCTCAGCCTCCTTGTGGTACGGGCGCATCGGCGCCCGCGCCGACGTCGTTCAGGCGGACATTGGCGGCGAGCGTTCCCTTGCGGCCGTCCTGGTAGGTCACCGGGATCTCCAGGCGAACCTCGCTGCGGCCGTCGTAGAGACCGTCGACCAGCGCGGCATAGCGCTCCTCCAGGAACTCCCGGCGCAGCTTGCGCGAGCGCGTGAGCTCGCCCTCGTCCGGGTCGAGCTCCTTCGGGAAGTTCGCGAAGCGCCGCACGCGCGAATGCTCGGGCAGGAACTGGTTGACCCGCTCGATCTCGGCGCGGACCAGCTGGGCGACGTCCTCCTTCTGCGACAGGTCGGAGAAAGTGGAGAAGCCGATGTTGCGGTCCTCTGCCCAGCGCGACACGACGCTGAAGTCGATGTTGATCAGCGCAGCGATGTAGTCCCGGCTTTCGTCGCCGAGGATCATGATGTCCTTGATGAACGGACTGAAGCGCAACCGGGTCTCGATGAACTGCGGCGGGAAGCGCTCGCCGCTGCGCAGCCGGCGGAGGTCGTCGACGCGCTCGAGGAACACCAGTTCGCCCGAGTCGGTGACCGACACCGCGTCGCCGGTCAGGTACCAGCCCTCGCGAACGCGCTCGGCGGACTTGTCGTCGCGACGCCAGTAGCCTGCGAAGAACGAGCCGCCGCGCACCAGCAGCTCGTCGCTGTCGGACACTTGCCACTCGAGCGGCGGTCCGGCCTCGGGATGCGCGACCAGCCAGTGACCCACGGTCTCGAGGTCGTAGCGCTCGCCCTGGTGCATCGTCAGGATGCCGATCTCTGTGGATCCGTAGACGTTGCGCAGCGGCACGCCGATCGCATGGAAGAGCCGGAACACATCGGGCGCCATCGTCGATCCGCCGCACATGGCGACTTCGATGCGGGTGAGCCCGAGCTGGTCGCGAAGCGGCCGCAGCACCAGCGCCTCGGCCAGAGGCAGCATCATCCGCGCCGATGGAGACACCGGCTTGCCGTCGAGCCGCGCGACGTGCACCTGGCGGCCGACGTCGACCCCCCAGTCGAAGATCCGGCGGCGCCAGCGCCCCGCGTCGAGCATGCGCGCCTGGATCGCCGCCGCCAGGCTCTCCCACTGGCGCGGCGCGAACACCATCGCACCGACCGCAAGCTCTCGGATGTTGCCCAGCACCTGCTCCGGCCCCTCGGGAAAATTCACCACGAAGGGAACCAGCAGCCCCATGCTCAGTCCGAAGAGCTGCTCGGTGGCCCATGCGGGAGCGATGTACGACAGGTACTCGAGCCCAGGCCTCGCGCGGGTGCCTTCCGCGAGACGGTGCGCATTGTCGATCAGGTAGCGATGCGTGAGGATGACGCCCTTGGG